>CALILP010000184.1 GCA_938016515.1 uncultured Paracoccaceae bacterium | reverse complement strand
ATTGGCGCAAATGATTCTTCTGGGCGAAGTTACAGCGCATTCGGTCATCAGCATTTGGGACTGACTGGAGGCCCCAAGACAGGGCGGATCATCGCAGACCTTGTCAGTGGTGTTCCGCTAAATTTTGATCTTGAGCCGTTTTTACCGGCCAAATATGTGAATTATTGATTTTGTCTGATGCTGCTGTTTTGGATATGTCTCATATCCATAGAGAATGAACATAACCCTGATTCGCCGTTTTTCAGAGGCGGATTGGCCATTCTCACTTGTTTAGAACGTGGTGCTATGACGTTTGCACTTGGGCCAACGTGAAAGTCGTCCGCTGTATCTGCATTTAGAACTGGACGCGAAACGCCAGGCCAAGGCTTTGGTCGATGTCTGCATCCAAGCCTTCTGTTTGTGCCGCATAGTATGCTTCGAACCGGCCAAGGTTTGTTGAGAGCGATACGCCGACGCCGGCTGACTGACGCCAAGAGCCGTCGACATCAACCTCTCCGTCGGCGGCCGCGACATTGCTTAGGTTCCAGACATTGCCGACATCCGCAAAAAGAAAAGCGTCAACGCCGTCGCGGTCTTTGAACACCGGCAAGACCAGATCGGTGCGCGCAACAGCGTAGGTTTCGCCACCAAGGCTGGTCGCGACGTCGCCATTGATGTCGCGCACCGAAATGCCGCCGCGTTCAAATCCGCGCATCGCCGTCCCACCCAGTGTGAAGCGGTCCGTGGCGCGGGCGCCTGCGTCATCATCCGTGCGAATGGCGCCAAATTCCAAGGTTGTGCGCAGTGCAAATCCGGTTTCGGCAATGGGCAAACTGGCGTCCAGTCTTCCTTCGGTTCGGCTAAAGCTATTGTCGCTTCCCAAGCCAGCAAAGTCTTGGCTGATTTGCGCACCCCACCGCAATTGGGTCTCGGGGTCTAGGCCGGACGTTTTGAACGTCGCCCCAATCATGGACCCGTCACGTTCGCCAGCTTCCGCCTGCAGGATGCCAGATGCGTCGGGATCGACATCTTTAAGGTCGTCACGAACAAAGGCATAGCGCAACTCTAGCGTGCTTTCTTCGCCCACAGGCAGGGTCACAAACGGCCCGATTGACAGGCGTTCATACCCGAATAAATCGTTGTCAAAATCGTAGCTGTCGTAGGTTAATCGCAAGCCAACAACGGCGCCGTCGCCAATTAGCGCGTCATGCGTGATTTCGAGTGCGGCCCCTCGCGATTGAGCAGATATTGTTGCCTCGCCATTAAGGTCGATACCGCTTGTAAAAATGTCTGTTAGTGACAGCCCAGCGACGCCAATGAGACCGCTGTCGCTGTCATATCCGAGGCCAAAAGTCAGGTCGCCGGAATAGGCTGGCGTCTCTTCCACGGCAATTACTAGCGTATTTCCTAACGCATTAATTGAAATATCTTTAAATTCACCGGTATAATCGAGCGCTTCTACGGCCAATTCCAAATCAATTCTGGCCAGCGGTTGGCCCGTATTCAGACCCGATGTGGCAAGCACATCCTGATCTGAAAATCGGTCATTTCCGGTCACCGAAATCGTGTCAAATACCCTTGTTTCATTGGATTCCTGGGCGGATGCGCTGATCGCGAAGACACCAGTTAAAGCAGCTGAAAGTAGGATCGTCCGCAACATGTGGTAGCCCCCCGGCACTTTGCATTTCCTTTAAGCGGTCAGCATGACGGCGACATGTCAAGATGACTTAACGGCAATTGCGACGTTTTTTACCCATAGCATTCTTTTGTTACATGCGTGCAACAAATCTCGCGGAGACCAAGTAGACAAAGAACTTTTTTGGGCCACGCTGTAGCGCCAAAGGGGCTTAATCATTTATCAACCTTTCTAGGACCGACAGTTCCACTCAAACAAGCAGGTCAATAAAATGAATAAAAAGTACCTCGCTCCTCTTTTATTGGGGACCATCCTTTCAGGCTGCATGGCCGTGCCTGGGCTGACGCCTACGGACCGTGACGTTCCGGGCGAACGAGCCATGAACCCTTCGATCGTCGATGAACGTGAAGCACGCGCACAGGGCGAGTTTCTGACGGCTGATCAAGCCCGTGACCGCGTCGATGAATTCAGCGTCACAAATCGCGACAGCAATGGCGACTGGCCGGTTGATCGCGTCGCCTTCAGCGCCTTCCGCGACAACGATGACCGCATTGATTATATCCGGCGCGCCTTGGGCCGCTATGGTCTTCTTGCTGCCGAAGAGCGCGGTTTGGGCACTCGGCTTGCTGACGTTCGGCGCGTTGCACGGATTACATCGCCAAGTACATCCGGCGAATGGTGGGTCAATCAGGTCCACAAAGGCGATCTGTTGCCCGGCCAATCTGGCCGCACTGTGACATTGCCAAGCACGATTGCGTCGACCGTGAAATCGTCGTTCCAAATTGCCGCCTTTGGCGATTTGCCCGCGATCCGTGGAACAGCCATTCAAGAGGCGCAAGGCCGTTTCGTGCCCGAGTTCTATGCCGACATCAGCCGCGAGCACTCGCAGGATTGGGCGACCAGCCCCGCGATTGCCGCTGGTGCTGAGCGTGCGATCACCACAGAAGTTGACGCTGAATTTGGCGTCAGGTCACGGATGGATACTGGCGGCGAGGTTTCGATCTCGCAGCGGTTCACGACAACTGACACCAACCGCACCTCTTACATTCCCGGCGTTCAATCCGGCTCTGAGACCAACATTACGTATATCCAGCCGCTTTTGCGCGGCGGTGGCTTTGTCTACAACGACAGCCCTCGCCGTATCGCGAATATGGATACGCAGGTCGCGATTGAGGAATTCCGGCGTCAATCTGAGGCCCATTTGCTTGAGGTCGAGCGCGCGTATTGGAACCTTTACGTCGCCCGTGCCGCGTATGTGCAACGACGCCATTTGGCCGGACACGGCGCGCAGATCGCAAATCAAATCGGTGCCCGTGCCAATATCGATGCCGATCCGATCTTGATCAGTCGCGCGCAATCGCTGGCGACGCAATGGCGTGCCGATATGGTTCGTGCTGAAGCTGCCGTTGATAACGCCGAATTCCGGGTCGCAGCCCTTGTGAACGATCAACGTTATGGCCCTGCGGATGTGGAATTAGTTCCATCATCCGCACCCAATGGTGCTTTGCAGTTGTTGGGCACCCAGGACACGATCGAGTGGATCTTTACGAACCGGCCAGAACTGCAGCAGGCGATTTTGCAGTATCAAGCAGCCCTGTTGCGTGAAGGCATGGCCGCAAACGAAAGCCTGCCAGAACTTGATCTGGTCCTAGAGGCCCGTGCCGCAGGTGGCACCGATGGCCGCAGTCTGCGGGATGCTTTGTCGAACCAAGGTGGTGGTCTGGGGTCTTTGATTGGTCTGAAGTTCTCTGTCCCGCTTGGGTTTGATGAACGCGATGCCCGCTATCACCGCCGCAAGCTAGAACGTATCCAGCAAGAGCGTCAGGTGATGTCTGCGATCTCGACTGTTCTGCTGGAAGTTGATGTGGCCGCGAACGAGTACATCGTCGCATGCAACGATCTGGTTGCACAGCGCAACGCCCTGCTGGCTGCACAGCGTGATAATCGTGCAATGCAGGCCCGTTGGGATCAAGGGATCGGCGCTGGCGCCGGGATTGATCTGCTGTCGGCCCTGCTGTCAAGCTATCAGAACCTGCAGTCCATCGAGCAATCGGTCGCGCAGGCCCGTGCCACACGCGAAGTTGCCGCTGCCAACCTAGCACGTGCCCGTGGTCTGACGTTGGAGCGGTGGGGCCTGCGCCTTGACCTGACCGAAGATGTCCGCGGCGAGGCGACCTACAAGCTGGTCAGCGGCCGCTAAGCGCCGACAACGAAATGTTTTTCCCCGCGATTTGTCGGGGGAAAACACGCAGATTGCTTGGATCCTTCAGGAAGACAGTCATGAACGCCATTCCAAAGTTTGAACCTCTTGAAGACCGTATCGTCCTTGACGGCGAAGCGACGGTATCCATTGACGGTCCCGGCAGTATTTTCATCGGTGATGACGATGTCGCGTTTACGCTGACGTTTGACAATACTGACCCGACAGAAACCGGGTATGTCCCTTTCATTGACTTCGTTCTGCCGACAAATGGCACAGATGGATATGATGGTATTGGTCCGCTAAACCCCGATGATATTACGTTTCTGGGCGCTGAAGTGCCTTTCACCGAAATTGTATTCGACGGAAGTGGCAACGCAGAGCATCCATTGGCTGTCGATACCAACGGCGATCCGATCATTATTTCTGGCACGCCGGGTGACACGCTTGTCGTGATTGAACTGCCTTATGGTTCATTTTCTGCGGGTAACCCAGCGGTCGATATTGATGTTTCACTCGACTTTTCGGACCTGGCTGACCTGTCCAACCCGTTCAACTTGTCTGCGACAGGTGGATTTGCCTTTGGTTGCGATCCTCTCGACAACCCGGCGGACGACCCAAGTACATTTGGGGCCACTGACACCTTTGTTGTGACCCAGCAATTGTTCGAAATCGAAAAAACCAACAATATCCCGGAAGCCGAGGCCGCCACGGGCCCATCCTATATTTATCAACATACGATCACTGTTGATGTGGCTGACAACCAGACTTTGTCGAACTTCACACTCGTGGATAATCTGCCCCCAGAAATGGTCTATGTTGGGAACCTGTCTGCATCTGGCGGCACTGTCATTACCGAGCCGACGCCCGGACCTGCCGGAACCGGCAACAACCTGATCGAGATCGACTACGCTACGATCTCTGGCACAACGACAGTCACGTTTGATTTCTACATTGCGGATGTTGCGGCTGGTGAAACGGCCCCAATCATCAATGAGGCGACAGGCGATCAGGTTGATGTGACCAATACGGTCACCGGCACCGGCGACTGGGATCCGCTTGATCCAAATGACCCTACGATCACGGTCAGTGACAGCGACGACGACGTTTATCAGGCAACATCACTGGCGATCCAGAAAACTGGTGTCATTAGTTCCGATATCGGCGTCGCGGGCCCTACGCCGGGCGATGTTTACGACTTTACGCTGAACGTTCAGGTGTCTGACTATTTCACATATGGTGATCTGCTGATTTCCGACACATTGGGCAACGGATTTGGCTTTGTTGATGGGTCTGCAGCACTTGTTGCCATCGTCGATGATACTGGCGACACCTATACTTTGCCGGTTGATCTAACGGCCTTTGAAACACAGACGGCTGGCACTGGCGCCAATGCCGGTGAAACCACGAATGTTTGGGATATATCTGCAGCCCTTATAGCGGCTGGTGACGCTGATGGCTTGTTGACGGGCGACGATGTTGACGGCGTCTTTGATGGCAGCAACACAACGATCCAGGTCGTCTATCAAGCCACCGTTCTTGATCAGTACGCCGACAACGGTAACGTGACTGATGTCGAACTGTCGCAGGGTGACTTTTTGTCCAACGACACCAGAATTAGCGGCAGCGTTCGGGACAATGATACGCCCACGACCACGATCGGTACTGAAGAAAACGAAAGCGCGACCGAGGTTCAGCTGCCCTTTGGTGCGATCCGCGAGAAAACAGTTTATGCCATCAACGGCGTCGTTCCTTCTGGCGATGTGGTCATTTCAGCGGGTGACGAAGTCACATGGCGTGTTGTCTATGATGCCCCGCTTGGGTCGTTTGAGATGCTGCGGATTGCTGATAACCTGCCGCAAAACGTCTTTGTTGCCTCTGAGGTCACGACATTTATCACCAATCCAACAGATCCGGCTGTGGCGCCGCCTGCAGGGTCCGCCCAATATGGTGCTGGCGATGAATTTAGCGCGCTTGGCGGCGGTGATCCGACGATTACGATTGATGCTCCCAACAATGGTGTGAATTTCGGGTTCAACAACCTGTCCGTTGACCCCCGCGCGCCGGTTGCGATTGAAATTTTGTTCACCGTCACTGTGGAAGACGCGATCTTCGCTGATGACCTGTTGCTGACGAACCAAGCAACTGCGTTTGAATCCAACACGTTCTCGGGCGAGGTCGACACGACTGCGATTGCGCAGTTCGTTTATGCAGAGCCGGTTTTGGGTATCACCAAAGGGATCGTCGCGACGGATTCCCCCGACCCTGCCACTGCCTTTACGGATACACCTGCACCGACCGCATTTACTGACCCCGGTCTTGGGAACCCGCGGTTTGCCGGGACGATCAGTTCCGATGATCTGGCGACCGATCCTATTGACGCCGACCTCGACAATATCGACGCAGGCGATCTGGTGACATTTGCGATTGTTGTGGAAAATACGGGCACCGGACCGAACGGAGCGTTCAACGTCACGATCGAAGACACCCTGCCCCCCGGTTTCGAAATTCCTGGCGGGTCTCCGGGTCTGAACTTGTCGGTGACGGACGGTACCGGTGCGCGGGCAATCGGATTTACCGGTGATCTTTTCACGTCTGGAATTGTCCTGGATGATCGCGGGTTGGAAGGCTCTTTGTCTGCCTACGATCCTGATGCGGGCGATAACTTGGTGATCATCACCTATGACTTGCTGGCGTCTGACAGTGTGACATCGAATGATGTGATTACAAACACCGCAACCCTTAGTAACTACAACGCTTTTGAAGGTTCACCGGGGAATGTGCCGATTGATCGGACACCGGTTGATTTGACAGATGACGCTGTTGCAACGGTCGCTGATGTTGAAATCACTAAGACTTTGCAGGGTCGGGAATTCGGTGAAGGCGGCCCCAACGAGGTACTGATCGGTGAGGAATTTACCTTTACCGTCCGGATGGACATTCAAGAGGGTACGTACGCGAATGCCGTCATCTCTGACAGCGTCAGCACTGGTGGGGGTTTCGGCGACTATGAAATTTTGTCTGCCGAAATTACCGATTGGAACGCAGCGCTTTCAGCTTCCACCGGTGTAACGCTCGGGTCCGCTGGTGATGTGGCTGCCGATGGCAACTCAGTGTCCTTTGATCTGGGCACGTTGATTAATGCGGGCACTAATACGATTGCAAACGACTTCTTCGAATTTGAGGTCACAGCCCGGTCTCTTGGCAGCGATCCGGTTAGCGGTGGCGACGATCTTGGTAACGACGCCAACTTTTCTGCCGACGGTGTAGATGTCACAGAAACGGAAAGTGTCGATCTTACAGAACCGACACTGACGATTGGTAAGACCGCTGATCCTGCAATCACACGGCCAAATGGGGCTGCTGGTGCAGGCGAAACGATCAACTATGCGCTGAATATTGCGAATGTTGCAGGGGCCAGCGACGCACCTGCCTACGATCTGGTCATCACCGACGTGCTTGACCCAAATGTGACACTTGATGTTGGCAGTGTGACTGTTCTGCTGGATGGGGCCGATGTGTCATTGGCTGCTGTCACAACCGGCAACTCTGGTGGGGATACCACCATTCAGATCAATATTGATGTGCTGGACGAAGGTCTGCCTCTTGTTGTGACCTATTCAGCTACCGTAATTCCAGACGTTGAAGCTGCGGTGATCATCGACAACACAGCTGACCTGACATTCGACACGTTGGAAACCGACGACGCCGATGACGAGCGTGACTATGCGTTGGATGCGGACGCAGAGGTGCCTGTCGTCGCGCCTGAAATCGACAAGACGATCATTGCGACAAGCAATCCCGATACCGTCGGCGGCGATTTGGCGATTGGCGAAACTGTGACTTATCAGATTGTCATCGACATTCCAGAAGGCGCCTCTACCAACGCTGTGCTTCAGGACGTGTTGCCAACAACGCCCGGCACCCTGACCTACGTGGATAGCGAAGTTGTGCGGATCGGTTTCGCCAGCGGTGCAGGAGACATTACCGGGTCTAACCTTGCGGTCGGTGATGCTGGTGTCAACGTTGGTGCCACCACCACGTTTGATTTTGGTGACCTGCTGAACGCCAACAATCTGACGATCAACGCAGGCGACCAGATTGTCGTAAATGTCACTGCTATCCTATCGGACCTGCCCGCAAACCAATCTGGCGATACACTGGTCAATACGGCAACATTCTCGACCGATAGCGTGTCGGCCAGCGATACTGCCACAGTTGATGTGGTTGAGCCGGTGCTGAACATCGACAAAGTCGGCACACCAGCCGAGGTCGATGCGGGCGATACAGTGACATATACAGTTGTGTCCGAAAATACAGGCAACGCACCCGCCTATGACATCATCATTGACGATGATCTGGCGGATACGGGTTTGACCGCGGATACGTCCGTGGCCGCGACGATTGTCATTTTGGATGGTGGCGGTGCTGATGTCACCCCGGTTGGTCTTGACGCCCCAAGCGTCATTTACCCTACCGCTGGTGGTGGTCTGCAGGCCTCTATTCCGATCTTACTGCCCGGCCAAACAATTGAAATTGTTTACCAATCCATTGTCACTGATCTGGCCGAATTTGATGGCAGCGTTGACAACACCGCCGAAGTCACCCGCTTTGACAGTGATCCTGCAGGTGACGGAACAGACCCTGACGATGGTCGCGTCTATGATGACGGCCTGACCGGCTACACCGTGCCAAGCGATGATGTAAGCATCGATACACCCGTGCCGACTTTCTCGAAAACGATTGTTGCGACGGATAACGCGGATACGCTGGGCACGGATGTCGCGATCAGCGAGATCATTACCTATGAGCTGGAAATCACGATCCCGGAAGGCACCAGCACCCTTGTGCTGACGGACGATTTGCCTGCTGGTCTGGTCCCCGTTTCAGCAGAAGTGACGACCTACGATGTCGCTGCCATATCGTCCAACCTGACACTGAACGATACAGATGCATCTGCATTCATCACGGTTGGTCCTGATGGTGGCTATGTCTTTGACTTTGGCACTCTGACGAACGCCGGCGATAATATTGCCGCCAACAATACGATTATTCTGACCGTTCAGGCCCAGGTCGATGATATTGCAGCGGTCACTGACGGCGCGAACCTTGAGAATACCGCGACGCTTGCGCTGGTCGATCCTGTCACGGGCGATCCGCTGATTGATCCCGACACTGGCCTGCCGCAAACCTACAGCGACACGGCTGACGTGGATGTGGTGGAACCGGCCCTTGATATCGACAAGACCGTTGTGCCTTTGACCGCTGATGCGGGCGACACTGTGACCTATACCGTTGTCTCGACAAACACAGGCACAGCCCCAGCCTATGACATCATCATTGATGATACCTTGTCCGATCCTGCTATCGCGGCCTCTGCGCCTGCTGTGGCCAGTATCGTGATCACGGATGCCGGCGGCGGTGTGGTCACACCAGCTGAGGCGCCCAGCATCACTTATCCAACTGCCGGTGGCGGATTGCAGGCCTCTATCCCTGCGTTGCAGCCCGGCGAGACGATCACTATTGTCTTTGAGGCTGTTGTCACCGATCTGGCGGAATTCTCGGGGGATGTGGACAACACCGCAGAGGTCACCCGCTTTGACACCGACCCCGAAGGTGACGGCACTGATCCAGATGACGGACGTGTCTATGACGAAGACCTGACCGGATACACCGTGCCAAGCGACGACGCGGAGGTGTTGACCCCTGACGTGGCGCTGGCCAAAGACTACACCAGCTCTTCCGATGCTTTGACGGACGATGTCGCGCAGAATGTCGGGATTGGCGAAGTAATCACGTACACCCTGACGATCTCTGTGCCGGAAGGCTCCGGCGATCTGTTGCTGACAGATGTACTGCCAGCGGGCCTTGAGGCCCTGTCTGCCAGTGTCGTCTCGCTGGGAACTGGTGGCAACACGACCACGGATAACCTAAGCGTGGGCGACACTGATGCGAGTGGGTTCATCACGATTGCGGCCGGTGGTGGCAGTGTGATCTACGACTTTGGGACAGCAATCGTCACAGGCACCGATGATGCCGCTGCAACCGGCGCGGACCTTGTTGTCGAAGTGGTCAGCCGGGTGCGCGATTTGGGCGCCAACGTCGATACGACCGTTCTGACGAACACCGCAACGCTTCAGGTCACCGATCCGGTGACTGGTTTGCCGTTGCAACCTGATCCTGTGGCAACTGAAACCGTCACCGTGGTAGAGCCGAACCTGACCATTGAAAAGATCGGTCCCATTGCCGCCAACCCCGGTGACGTCCTGCCTTACCAGCTTGTGATTGAGAACACAGGCACCGGTCCCGCCCATGATATCTTGATCCAAGACCCGATGATCACGACAGAGCTGTCGTTGCTTGGCACACCTACGTTTACGGTTACCCCCAGCGGCATAGTTCTGACCCCAACCGTCAACCCGCTGGGCGATGGGTTTTCGGCAATCATCCCATCGCTTGATGTTGGTGAAACATTGACGGTCGATTTTCAGGTTCAGATCTCGGCGGCTGCAGAGGATGCAGAAAGCTTCTTTAACACTGCAACGATTGACTATGACACCGTACCAGATGGCCTCCCTGCCAGCCCCACAGGTCGGACCTATGAGAATGAGGACGACCACTCTGTCGGGACAGTGCCATTCTTGGTCAAAACCGCAACGGACAGCGAATTGTCCGAGACGGGTGCGGACCAGTACGATCTAGACAACATCGACCTCGTGGTTGGTGAGGAAGTGACATACACCTTCGACCTCTATCTGCCGGAAATCCTGATGGACAGTGTCGTGATGGTAGATACCCTACCTGCCGGGTTGCAGTTTGTGTCGGCGAATTTTGTCAGTGCCGGATTGGACCTGACCGAAGGCGGGACAGCAACAGCGCTGTCAGCCACGAGTGTGACCATAACCAACACCGGTCAGATCACTGAATTTGATTTCGGCGCAGTGAACAATCCAAACGACGGTGTGATCGGCGATGATGATGTGATCACCGTACAGATCGTGGCACTTGTCCTCGATGACCCGGCTGTCACCAGTGACGGTGACACGCTGACGAACACTGCGACGCTTGATGTATCTGCTGGTGGCACGGACCTTAATCAGGCCACTGCAACGGAAGTTGTCGACGTCGTGGACCCGGAACTGACCATCGATAAGACCGGCCCGCTTGCAGCAGAGCCCGGTGATACCGTCACCTACAACGTGACCATCGAAAACACAGGGACTGGCCCGGCATACGACACAGTTGTCACCGACCTGATGGATGACCCGAACATTGATTTCAACGCGGGCACCGTGACCTTCACGCCCGCGCTGACCCCGTCAAACCCGGTTGTCGTTGCATCTGGTGACGGCTTTACCTTTACGGTGCCGTTGCTGTTGCCGGGTGAAGAGGTCATCTTTACCTACACGGCTGACATCGCCCTGACAGCACCCGCGACAATCGGCTATGACAATACAGTCTCTGCGGATTATTCCAGCAGCCCTGACGGAGATGGCCGTGATAAGACGGGCAGTGACGATCACGCTATCGGCGGCAGTCCAACGCTCGAAAAAGCCATTCTGTCGACGAATATCGATGCCACCGGCGACGACCAATTCGGCGCAGGCACACCGGACGTCGTCATCGGCGAAGAAATCACCTATGCGCTGACAATCACGCTGCCCGAAATCCCGATGGACAGTGTCATCATTCAAGACACACTGCCCGATGGCTTGGAATTCGTCACCGCTAGCCTTGATGTTGCAAATACGGGTGTCCCCGGCGCGGCCCCAACGATTGTGAATTCAGGTCAGATCACCACTTTTGATTTCGGAGTGCTGACCAATCCTGCGGACGGCAGCATTGGCGCAGATGATGAAATCGTTGTTCTGATCACAGCGCGGGTCACGGCTGATATCCTGAATGTCGATGGCCTGCCGTTGACCAACAACGCCACACTTAACGTGACCCCCGAAGGCGAGACGCCTTTCTCTGAGGTCACTGACGCAAGCACCGTCGAAATTGTAGAGCCTGAAATTGTCGTCGACAAAGTTGGCCCCATCGCGGTCGATCAAGGCGATACGGTCCCTTACACCGTGACAATCACGAATACAGGCACCGGCCCTGCCGCTGACTTGCTATTCTCTGATCCAATGGATCCCGGTGGGTTCCTGAGCTTTGACGTAGGGTCTGTCACAGCAGAACTGACGCCAGCAGCTGGCGTTCCTGTGGATATCACGACAGGCCTGACGATCGTCCCGGATGGTAACGGATTTACCGTGCTATTTGACGAACTGCTGGCCGGTGCTGAGATCACGCTGACTTACACCGCAACCCTTGATGCGGATGCCCCGCAAGCGCAGTCGTTTGTGAATACGGCCACCGTTGACTACGACACTGTGCCGGACGGCGACCCAGAGACACCCACGGGCCGCCCAGATACCGATAGTGACGATCATTCGGTTGCCACAAACCCAAGCCTTACTAAAGACGCAACAGCATCCTCGTTTTCCGATACGGGCAGCGATCAAGGTGACGGCGATCTGCTTGATCTGAATATCGGTGAAGAGGTGACGTACACCTTGCAGCTGACACTGCCCGAGATCGAGATGGATAGCGTTGTGTTGCAAGACACATTGCCGGCCGGTCTGACTTTTGTGTCTGCACAAGTGCTTGATCTTGCAGGTGTCACGCCCGCCGGCGTGATCGACATCTCAAATTCCGGTCAGATCACGACCTTTGATTTTGGTGCAGTATCCAACCCCTCTGACGGTAGCCTTGGCGCTGATGACATCATCACCGTCGAGATTGTCGCAATCGTTGATAACGTTCCCGCAAACCTTGCGATCACGCCACTGACAAACACCGCAACGCTGAATATCACACCGCAAGGCGAGCCGCCGCTGGAAGAACGCAGCGCTGAAGAGACCGTCGAGGTTGTCGAACCAGAGCTGGAGTTGGAAAAAGTAGGCCCCCTTGCCGTCAATCCCGGCGATACGGTGCCGTATGAGATTACGGTTACAAATACCGGTTCGGGTGCGGCGTATGATGTGGTGATTGCGGACGCCGTTGCGAACGCAAACCTTGATTTCACAGCTGGGACCGTTGTTGTGACGCTTGATGGGGTCACGCAAACCGTAACGGTTGACGAAAGCGGGACAGGGTTCTCTGTCGAAGTGCCTGTTATTCAGGCCGGACAGACCTTGGTCGTAACGTATGATGCGGTGCTTTCGCCTGATGCCGCCCCAGCAAACAGCTTTGCCAATGACGCAACTGTTGTGTTCGACAATATCCCCGGCGATCCAGCAGACCCGACGCTGAACCGCCCCGGCACCGACACCGACGATCACCTTGTTGCAACGATCCCAACACTGGACAAGAATGTTATTGCGACTTCGAACCCCGATACGGGCGACGATGTCCACGAAGATGGCATTCAGGATTTGGCCATCGGCGAAGAGGTGACTTACGAGTTGGTCCTTACGCTGCCAGAGATCGACATGGGAAGCGTCATTCTGACCGACGCTTTGCCAACGGGCCTGACGTTCGTGTCGTTTGAGGTGACAGGGGTCGGCGCAGGCATTATCACTGGCGATCCAACGCTGACCCAAACCGGACAGCTACTTAGCTTCGATTTTGGTAATGTCGTGAACCCGTTTGATGGCTCAATCGGGGCAGATGATCAGATCACTGTGCAAGTGACGACCCTCGTGGCCAATGTGCCGTCAAACGCAGATGGCGTGCAACTGACCAATACCGGTAGTCTGACAGTGACCCCGCAAGGCGGCACGCCGCTGGATACCCAGACCGACACAGCAACGATTGACATCGTCGAGCCTGAGTTGGTTATTGATAAATCCGTCAATGACATCACACCGACGATTGGTGACACGATCACCTATACGCTCGTGTTGACGAATGAAGGGACATCACCGGCCTATAACGTCGTTATCGATGACCCTCTGCCGTTCCAACTGTTGCTAACCGGGAATGTCGTGTTGTCTGACCCAAGCTTGGGGACAGTCACAGCAGGCAATACCGATGGCGAAACGCTTCTTGTCATCGATATCCCCCGCCTGATGCCCGGTGAGACGATCACCGTGGACTATGACGTGTTCATTGGCTTCCAAAGTGATGTTCTGTCCGGTTTGGTCAATGTCGCCGATGTAACCGGATCATCAACACCGGAAGGTGGCGGTGTTATCTCAGGCCGACCCGACACTACTGGCGGTGATGCGATAATTGTGGCCGACCCTGTCCCCACCGATGAAGGCGAGCGTAAACGTATCCCGAACCTTGGAATTGATGACGCGCAGTTCCTGCCAGTTCTGTCGATTGATCCGATCTATTCAGGCACCGCAGAGCCCGGCTCGAACGTGACTGTCAGCTTGTACCGCGACAACGGGGCGCTGTCCTATTCACGCCATATCATGGCCGATGCCGGTGGCCACTGGATCGCGATATTCCCGCGTGTGGAACATGAACAGGTGGCAGAAGATTTCTGGGACTTCTACGCAGGATCCAACGTCTTTGATGCGCCTGTGCAGATGATCGACGACGCTGATCTAACCGGTTTGGCCTTTGCCGATGATACCCGGAACCTTGTTGTGGGCGCCGATATCGCAGAGGAATCTTATGATCTGCAACTGCGCACCGATCGGTCTTCGATGCTGCCGCAGGATCATCCGATGCACAACGCACGTACGTTCTATGCCAACGCGGTTCATCAGATGCCATTCTTGCGGGCTGATACGTTGAACGTTGGCGAGGTGTTCGAGAACATCGCCGCCGACACCGTCTCAAGGCTATATGAAGCATCGACGAACCCGCTTGGCGATGGTTTGAACCGCTTCAATTATGAGTTCCTAAGCGAGGCAACCGCCTCACCGGGCAGCGCGCGCTAAGGCTACAGCCAAAGCCGCAACAACACCCAATCTCGGATGGCGTCCCACAGGAGCAACCCTGCGGGGCGCCATTGTCTGTCAACGGCCATCACACCCGTCATCCCGTGGCGCAGTTGCGCAGGGCTTTGCGCAAAGGTCGCCCGCGCTGCAAAAATGGGCGCGCGGTCTGTATCAAGAGCGGCGGGTGACACTGCCGTCAGGTCCACCTCAAAATCCAACGATGGGTCAAAGTCTGGTCGAAACCGGCCTGACATTCCTGTTGTGATGCGCGCCAGAGCGTCTTGGCCAACTTCAACGTCCAGCCGCAGGCCTTCGGGGTCTGCAATCTGCATCAGGATATCCCCCTGACTGACAACAGCCCCACGCTGCCCTTGCAGATCAGGGCCAATCACCAACCCACTAATCGGCGCAATCAGGGTTGCCGCCTCGCGTCTGCTTTCCAGCAATGCGATCCGGGCCTCGATCCGTTGTGCTTCTAGCTCGGCACTGCGCAAGGCGGCCGCATCCCGCCCAGCCCGCGCAGTCTCGCGTTCTAACAGCGCCGCCGCATAGTCAGCTTGTGCAGCAATCAGTTCATTTGTTGTCTCGGCGGTATCCATTAGCCCAAGCGGTGTTTCACCACCCACCACACGTTGATTGTCTGCCACTGCAATGTCCACCAGTGCCGCCGAATAGGGGGCCGTCACCACGCGGAAGTTTGTCGATGTGACGGTGGCGTTGATGTTGACGCCGTCGGGTAGCGGGATCATGGCGATCCCGATCACGATCAACGCAGCAATACCCCACCGTTGCAGTCGTCGACCAAACGGCACCTTTTGGCGCCCGGCAGGTGCAGCACTGCGCACGGCTGCTGCGATCAGCGGAATAAGATCAGCGTTACGGGCAGGGTTTTCAAGTGTCATGACAAGACCGTGGTCCTGACCGGCACCGCCCATGAACTGCTGCATGTTCGCGGATAATTTCTTGCGTCCGATCTCGGCCATGTCACGGCGTAACCGATCGGGAAGTGCGGCGCGCTTGGTGCCTTCGGCCTGCCCCGATACAGCAACCACACCGATCTGCGATCCATCAAACTGGCCGATAGCGGCGTATTGGGCCTCTGTCAGGTTGGCGATCTGGTCTGCGAAATTTTGTAAGGCCTCGGGTGTGGGTGCTGACAAGCCGACGGCGGCCGCCATCGCGCTTTTGATCTGATCCAGTTCTGCGTTGCGGTACCGAGCGCTTGCCAAGGCTTGCAAAACAGCGACCCGTTCATGGGCAAGCGACTGCACCACAGCAGATCCGGGTGGGATCGTCACAATGGCAACAGCCCGCCCACCCGAAGGCATATCGACACGCACCACCAGATAAGGGCCATCCCGATGCGGAACACCTTCGGGGTCTTGCATGCCGCGCGTTGCGACCTGTGTCAGATCGATCAAATTATCAGGCCGCGCCGTGCCAGCCAAGATCGTCAATTCTTCGTCTTTGGGGGCGAACACATAGACCGGTTGCGTATTCACCAAGGCCGCAATAAGCCCAACCAGCTTTTCCGCAAAGGCCCCGTCTGTGCGGGCTTCAAAGGTTTGGGCCAGGACAGCCGGCAGGCTTTGGCCCTGTTTTGCAGGCTGTGCGGTTTTGCTGACCTGTGCAGTCACGCGGGATCAATCACGATTGTCGCCCCGGCGGCAAAGCTTAGATCGCCGTTGGGCAGTTCGATCGTGACGCGCACCGTCCGGCTGGCAGGATCAATGCGAGGATCGACAGCTGTAACAGTCACGATGGCCTCTGATTGTCCGCGGCCACTGTCGATCGTGGCGCGAAAGGTGCGGCCCGCCTCAAGGTCATTGAACTGGTCGACCGGGAAAAACCCAGTGGCTTCCAGCGTGCGCAAATGCCCAAGGGTGATGACGGATTGCTGGGTGTCGATGATCTCGCCGGGTTCCCTAAAAATCTGCAGGACAGTCCCATCAAAGGGCGCGCGCAATTCGAATTCTGACAATGTGGCTTGTTCAAGGGCCAATTGGCCTTCTGCGCGGCGTTGTGCTTCTTGGGCAATCACTTGTTCAGCCTGTGCAAGCTTTAGCGCCTGTCTTGCCGCCGTGACCTCCCAGTTCTGGGCGGCACCACGGGCGCGGGCCTGATCAACGCGGGTGGCAAAAGCTTCTGCTTCGCCGGTTGCCGCAGCGGCGCGTTGCAGTTGCCCTTGGGCTGCTGCAGCTTGTTCGGCTAGCGACACGCGGGCCATCTGGACCGCATTGTCCATCTGCGCAAGCATCGTCCCGGCCGTGACCTGATCGCCTTCAGCGACGGCAATCTCAGAAAGGCGGCCCGCAACAGTTGGGCGTATTTCCGCAATTTTCGCAGGTTCTAACACCGCTGTCACGGATTGGGCGGTGGCAGGCAAAGCCAGACAAAGCGCCACCAGAACTGCCGAAAGCCTGCCAAACATCACAACGACCCAAAGTCAGAGAATTTGGCCATCGACAGATGATGCGCCGCAAAGATCGTCATCAGCCCGCGCTTTGCCAGACTGGCAAGTTTGTCATCCGGCAATTCGCGCATCTTCTCTTCTGAAATCATCGAAAAACCTTCGACACGCGCTTTTGTATCGCCGCGGGCGATATTGACTGTCGATTTTTCGATCAACCCAAGCTCTTGTGCCTCAGCCATGACAGCCCGTGTGCGGGCGGCAGAGGTTTCATAGCGCTGACAAAAATCAAGTACCGTTTCAAGGGTTTTGGAATTGCCACCGTCTGCGGTAAAAAGCGCATTCCCGTCTTCAGCCCTTTTGCTGAACAGGGTCGATGACAAGTCGCCACATAAGAAGTTGCGAGAGGATGATGCAGACTCGCGCAGCAACATGAACGGGAACCGGCGCAGAAATGCAGGTACGTAGTAGCCATCGCGCCACGCGCCGTCTTCCATGACGTGGTCGTTATGGCCGTGTTTAAGCCCAACAAGGGCGACCGGAATGGGGTCTTTGGCATCCGCAATCACGATGGGGTAATGCTGCAAGGCTTGCGCAAATTCATCGCATGTCAGCGGGATCGCATTTGCTTCACCGGCGAACTGGAAGTCACGCTTGTCTGATAGATACAGATCACCATGCCGTTCGGCGGCAAGAGGTGTCAGCGTCTTATACAGCAGCGGTAGTTTGTCTTTGATCGCAAGGTCGTCCTGCTTATCAATCGCGCGGCGCTTTACCATGTGCTCTCCTCAGAGGTTTTGGGTCAGGTTCTCACCCGGAAGCCTGTTTTGCAGCAGTCGCGTTACTGTGCGGCGGATCCGTTCAAACACGGATTTTGGTGCCGTTTCCAGACGCGCGACTACTGCCGCTCCTTGGGGAAATTGTGACAGACATTCAGGCATTTCGCCACGGGGAAAAGTGGTTAATCCGAACACCCCATTTTGTGCCGCGATGTCGGATAAGGGCCCTTGGGTTTCTGCGCTGAACTGGCATGCGGGGTCTGCGGCGATCCGCACATCAACCTGTAGTACGTCGCGGCCCAGAAGCCCTTGTTCAACGGCGCCCTGATCCAGCCAAACCAGAACACGCAAAGGTGCCGGTTGCGACAAGACTGCCAAGGCTTTGCCGCTTTGGGCGCGCACCCACGATCCTTGATAGCGTTCCGCCTCGCGCAGGTCCCACGCTTCGTTGTCGGTTGCTGCAATTTGTAAACGGGCCATGCGCTGATCCAGCTCTGTGGTCATTGTCTGTAACGAGGTGGCATTGCCCACAAGCCGGGCCTGCTCGCTTGCGGATCCGGTGACGGACCGTGCTGCATTGTCCAGTATGGCGCGGCGCAACGCCAAGTCGCGCGCTTGAAAGGCCAGCTCTGGGTTGATCAGGTCGATGGCTGGGCCATTTGCATCGTCCTGCGTTACATTCACCTGTGCGGTTTCGATTGCATAGACAAACCTCGTATCGTGTACCAACGTCCGGCCTTCCAGCAACAAGCGGTCCGTAAAGGGCACAAAACAGGCGGCGATGACGCCAGCTGCGATGCCCCCCATCAGGATCATATTCATTGGTTTTGCCCCGTTTCTGGTTGCGTATTTCAAGCTGGTTAACAGTGGCCGCCCGATCAGCATCAGAAAGATAACAGTTGCGATCGGCACAGCAAGCCGTTGATCGATCCGGTAAAATATCCAGAAAATGCCCGCAAAGAGGGTCCATCGATAAGCATAGGAAAACAGCCAGTACCCTAAGAACCGCCGCTCTGGTTTCTGAACTGTGCCGCCCAACCTGCGGGTCAGCCACTGTCGCGCGGCGGCGCTGCCCCGTGTGGCGATGTTATGTTGGCCTGTCAGGTCGGACAGCACATAGTACCCATCCAATTTCACCGCTGGATTGAGGTTGAACAGGATGGTGGTCAGGGCTGTGAAGATAGCGACCTGAAAGATTGTAACCTGCAATGGACCAGATGTGGTCAGTCCCCAGAAGATTGTCAGCAGCGCGGTCGCACCGATCTCAAAGTAGATCCCCCCTGCCCCGATGGCCGCACGTCGCCACTTTGAACGTAGTCGCCAAGCCCCGGTGACATCGGTGAAAGGAAACGGGGTGAGTGCAAAGATCGCCACACCCATACGAATTGGGCCGGGGTCATGACCTTCGCGCAGGCACATCACGCGATAGGCCAACGCGTGGCCCATTTCATGCACCACCTTAAGGCCGACGAAAAGAACCGCGAAACGCAGCAGGTCTTGCCATCCGGCCAGTGCCACTTGTTGCAAAGCGAACCGCGCTTTTTCACCGTTGACCAGCAGCAGATACCCCATGGCTGTCACCGTCAGCAGCCAAATGAAGAAACCCGCCCGCGAATAGGCGATTTGCCCCAGCCAAGCGATCTTACGGGTAAAGCGGGCCGCATCAATCATGTCGAACCGCAACGAGATGATCTTGCTTTCCAACGGTGCCTTTGGGGCTTGTGCTTGATGGGTGACACCGCGCTGCACGACCACGCCGTACCGCATCAATTGCTCAAGGATGGCCTTACCATCGGCTTGCCCAATCCCGGCCTCATACAGGGCTTGCGCCAGATTTCCGGTCCGCCGAAGCCCATCAAGCAGCGAAACTGTCGCTTGATTGGCCAAAAAGTAGCGACCCGTTGCTTCGTTCGAGACAACGTAGTCAGATCCGGTCCCTTGGGCGTCTTCCACGCGGGTGATCACCACAAATGATGGTAAACTTAACGTCACAAGATGCGCCGATTTACCAAAGTAGAAGAATGCATTACGGCGCACCAAAGGTGAACAAGGTCTCACCGTTGATCGTGTATCCTGCGATCACAGCACGCGCCGCATCGCTGACAAGCCAATTTTCTAGGGTTGCAACAGCCTGAGCATTCACATGAGGCTGCAGGGCTGAATTAACCGGGATGAAGGCATATTGATTGAACAGGGCCGGATCGCCAGCGAACAACATCGCAAGCTCTCTTTTGTTCCCAAAGTTCAGCCAGCTTGCTCTGTCAGACAGAATGTAGGCGTCTAATCCCGCCGCCGTGTTCAGGGCAGCGCCCATACCTGCACCGACTTCTTTGTACCAATCCCCAAGGTCTTCAGTCAGAAGGCCGGTAGCTTGCCACAATGCGCGTTCCTTTTTGTGGGTCCCACTGTTATCGCCGCGGCTGACAAAGGGCGCCTGAGTTGCCGCGATTACCTTTAGACTTGCGGCAGCAGTTTGTTGGTTTGTGACATCCGCTGGGTCAGACGCAGGTCCGATGACAACGAAATCGTTGTACATGATCTCGCGTCTGTGGGTGCCAAAACCGGCAGCGACAAATTCTTCTTCTGCCGCCTTGGAATGAACCAGTATCGCGTCAACGTCCCCTGCCTCGCCCAATCGCAAGGCTTGACCAGTGCCTACAACCAACAGTTCGACCACAAGTCCGGTGTCTGCTTTGATCTGTGGCAACATGACATCCGACAGGCCAGAGTTTTGGAAACTGGTTGTGACCGCAAGCCTGACCGTTTCGGCTTGTGCGGTGGTGGCAAGTGTCATCAAGGCAGCGAATAGCAAGCGGATCATTCGACGATATCCCCCTCAAGGAACGCCTGCGCTTGCGGTGAGCGTGGCTTTGCAAAAAAGGCAGGTGCCGGGCCACGGTCGTGGATTTGCCCATCGAGAAGAAATATCACGTTGTCTGCAAGCCGTTTGGCTTGTCCTAAATTGTGTGTCGTCATGATGATATGGGTACCGTCGGCGGTGGCCTTCATCAACAGGGCTTCAATCTCGCGGGTGGACCGCCCGTCTAGGTTTGCACAGGGTTCATCAAGAAACACGACTTTGGGGTCGCGGATCAATGCGCGCCCTAACGCCAGCTTTTGCTTTTCTCCGCCTGACAGACGCGGGGCTGAAACATCAAGAGCGTCCGTCAATCCAGTTTTAGCCGCCCAACTTGCAACCCGCGTTGCGATCTGAGGCTTTGGGGTTGCGATCAGTTGCAAGGGATATGCCAGGTTTTGGCGGACAGTTCTGCGCAACATGATCGGGCTTTGAAACACATAGGCTTGCGCACGGCGTGCCTGTTCGTCGGAGACATTCCAGCTGACATCCCCCCCAGACAGGCGTTCCACACCGTGCAGCACCTTCAGGAACGTTGTTTTACCTGCGCCGTTAGGGCCAAGCACGATGGTGATACCGGCTGGGTCAAGATCACAGGTGATCGGCCCCAGAATGGTCTTGCCCCGCCGTTTCACGCGGACGTCTTTCAGGTTTGCTTTCATTTGCATCACCAACGCCCCTCGCGTTCCGTGCGCGACAAGACATGGATCGCAAAGTTCACCAAAAGGGCCAAGGCGATGAGGACAAAGCCAAGGCCAAGCGCCAGTGCAAAATCCCCCTTACCAGTTTCCAGTGCGATCGCCGTTGTTAGCACGCGGGTTGCCTGATCGATATTGCCACCAACGATCATTATCGCGCCAACCTCTCCGATAGCTCTGCCGAAGCCTGCCAGAGATGCGGTCAAAAGTGCGCGCCGCCCGTCGAAGATCAGGGTGCGGATGCGCTGCCAGTTGCTTGTGTTCAGTGAAATCAGCAGGTCGTGGTATTCCGCCCAAAGCTCGCGCATGGCTTGGTGAGTTATAGAGGCGATCAGAGGTGTGATGATGATGACCTGTGCAATGATCATCGCTGTTGGTGTGAACAACAGACCAAGCACGCCGAATGGACCGGACCGCGACAGCAAAAGGTAAACGATCAGCCCGACGACGACCGGGGGCAGGCCCATCAGTGCATTCAGGGCCGCGATTGTCGCCCGCCGGAACCGAAACCTGCGGATCGCGAGCCATGTGCCGAATGGTAGTGCGATGAGTGAGGCTATCAGAAGCGCCGTCAGGCTGACTTGCAGCGACCGCAAGGTGATGTCCACAAGGTCAGCATCAAGGGACACGACCAGCCAGAACGCTGACGCAAGACCCGCCCAGATATCGGTCATATTGCCCGTGTCCCGCCCGTCACATCGTATCAGTCGTCAAGGCGCACGGACGCGCTTGCGCCGCGTTCCTCGCTGGAAAACCCTGCATTCCCAAGGGCGAAATTTGCCCCCACAGCGATCAGGGCCGTTGCTGCAAAGGCTGCTAGCATTGCTTTCATTCCTGATCTCCTTTCAAGGCGGTTTCGCGCCGCAGATAGTCGATAAGATCATCCCGATCCTGTTGCCCTGTGATCCGCTGCATTGGCATTTTGGTGCCGGGAATATAGTGGTCAGGGCCTTCATCGAACAAAGCATTTATCGTCTCGGCTGACCAGACAATATCCGCGTTCAGCAAGGTCTGCGAGTAGCTGTAGTCGGTGACCGTACCCGCCTGACGGCCGAAAAGCTGATGCAGCGTCGGCCCTGCTCTGCGCGCGCTGCCTTCCGTCAGCGTGTGGCAGATCGAGCATTTGCGCTTGAATTGCCGCTCTCCGTTTTCCAGCAAGTCCGGGTTTTCAAGGAAGCTGCGGATCTCGGTGCTCATCTGCCCATGCTTCGTCATCGTCTCAACCGGCCAAGAATACATCGTGTTCTCGATGCCGCCTGCATGAATGTTCAGCCCGTCGGGAGAGAAGGCCAACGCCCAAATGGGTCCCCGCTCTGCCGCCCTGAAATCCCGCGCGATGGACATGTCCGTTGTGTCAACCAGCATGATATATCCGTCCCCGTCCCCCACCGCGAGGTGGCGGGTCGTTGGATCATAGGCTATCGACAGGATCGGGCGGCGTTCAAGGGTGATGTCCCGGATTTGGTCCCCGGTTTGAAGGTCAATGAAACGGGTGCTGCCGTCCAGTGCGCCGTAAGCCAGCCAACCGTCTGTTTCATTCAGGATTAGTTTATTGACGCCAAATCCGTGACTGCCAAGTAGCTGCGTTTGTTCCCCGGTTGCGACATCCCAAACCCGCAACGTGCCATCCGTCGAGGCGGAATAGAGCGACTTGCCGTCTTGCGAAAAGGCGATGTCGTTGACGCCCTGTTTGTGTCCACGCAGGCTTAGCGGGTCGCCCGTGCCTTCGGTGCCATCCGCGGCCAACGGCCACAAACCAATGGAGCCGTCCCAACTTGCCGAGGCCACCAACCCCGCCGATTGTGAAACGGCAAGGGCCATGACCTTTGCTTCATGGCGGCCCAGCACGCGGGGTGTCTGTGGGTCGGTCCAAACCAAAACCTCAAAGTCATCACCCGCCGACAAGATGATATCATCTGTCCAGAATGTTGTGACGTTCACCGCGGCCTTGTGCCCGTCGTACCATACCGGCTTTGACCCATCCCAAAGGCCAACCGCGTTGTCGAAACTGGCCGTTGCGATTTGCCCGTCCGGCGACACAGCGATGTCCATGATCGGGCCGCCATGCCCTTGCAGCGTGAAGAACTCCTGCGCATTGGCTGGCAGGGCCAGCACCATCGCAAAGCCCCACACCCAGCGCATTTATTCGGCGGGCGATGCACCTTTGGGTGCCGCGCCCTCCTTGGCTTTGACGTCCTCGACCCAGATCGAGTGATGTTCGCGGGCCCATTGTTCCTCGACCTCGCCAGAGCCCATCGCGTCATAGGCCCCTTCCATCCCAACCGATCCGATGTAGATGTGGGCCAAGATAATCGCCATCAGCACAAAGCTGACAATGGCGTGCCAGAGTTGGGCCAGCTGCATTTCTTCGTGTGGTGCCAAGAACGTTGGCAATTCGCCAAGGCCGAGTGCACCTGAGATGCCGAAGCTGTTGAGCTTTTCAAACGTCGCGGCGAACATGTTAATCTCGAATGGGAACAAAAGCGCGAGGCCGGTGACAGAGATCGAGGTGCCAAGCACGATTACCGACCAGAAGATCAGCTTTTGTCCGGCATTGAACTTCTTTGCGGGCGGATGGCTTTTGGTGAAGATGCCGCCGCCTTTCATCAGCCATTTAATGTCTGTCTTGTCGGGCAGGTTATGC
>CALILP010000183.1 GCA_938016515.1 uncultured Paracoccaceae bacterium | reverse complement strand
ATGTGCGCAGGCCAGTGCGGTTTGTGGACCCGGTGTGATGGGCATTGGCCGGTGTGGGGATGAAACTGCGGGAGCCTCCGGCGGGGATATAGAAAGAAACAAAGAAGTCTGGGTGCGGTGGTGGACTGGTCATGGCCCGATTGATCGCCTATGTGGCAGGAGAGACTTTTGAAGGTGTAACATGACCAATAATGGCCGCGTGACAAAAGACGGTATTCGGATTTATGAGCCGCAAGATTTTGCAGGGATGAACCGGGCTGGCCGGCTGGCTGCGCGCATTCTGGATGATGTGGCTGATCACGTGGTGCCGGGGACCACGACAGGCGCTTTAGACCAATTTATCACCGAACAGGTCGAGGCTGCCGGTGCCACCTCTGCCACGATCGGGTACAAGGGCTATCAACATGCCAGCTGTATCTCGGTGAACCATGTCGTGTGTCACGGCATTCCCGGCGACAAGGTTCTCAAGGATGGGGATATTCTGAACATTGACGTGACCGTCATTGTGGACGGCTGGTTCGGCGATACGTCTCGGATGTACGTGGCGGGCACTGCCTCTCGTAAGGCAGAGCGGTTGGTGCAGGTCACCCATGACGCCCTGATGAAGGGGATCGAGGCCGCACGACCCGGCAATACCTTTGGCGATATCGGGCACGCCATTCAGGTCTACGCCGAAAGCAACCGTATGTCTGTGGTCCGCGATTTCTGTGGTCACGGATTGGGTCGGGTGTTTCACGCCCCACCCAACGTTTTGCACTATGGCCGTCCGGGCACGGGTGCCGTGCTTGAAGAGGGTATGTTCTTTACCATTGAGCCGATGATCAATCTGGGCCGTCCCGAAACCAAAGTGCTGGCCGATGACTGGACCGCCGTGACCCGCGACAAAAGCCTGTCCGCCCAGTTCGAGCATTCCATCGGGATCACGGCACAGGGCTGCGAGATTTTCACGCTGTCCCCGAACGGAACTTTCCACCCAACGTCGGGCTAAAGCCCGATCAGGCAGGCAATCTGACCCATCGTCGTCACCGGTTCTGCGCCGAGTGCGGCCCGTGTTCCGTCGTCGCCCGCGGGCGCAAAGCCAAAGGTCCGGACCCCCGCCGCGATCCCGGCTTTGGCCCCGTTCAGGCTGTCGTCGATAAAGACGGTTTCGGCCCGCGTCACACCCGCTTGGCGCATCGCAAAGTGGATCATCGTTGGGTCCGGTTTCGGGACATAGTCGTGGCCGGAGTAGATCTGACCTGCAAAGCGTTGTTTCAGCCCCGAGGGCGTCAGGGAAATCTTCATTTTGCGCATTGGCCCGTTGGACACGATGGCGGTTTTGATCCCGGCAGCGTCCAGTTGATCCAGAAAAGCAATCACCCCGTCGAAAACGGGAACGCCATTGGCAAGGCCCGCAAACATCTCGGCGTAGGTCTGGTCGACCCAATCAGCGGGCAAGTCCGCACCGCGCCTGCGGGCCTCATCCGCGATGCCCTGGATCGTGCCGCCGATAAACAGGGCCGATACCTCATGCGGGGACAGGGGTAACCCACACCGGGTGAGGCTGGCCGAGATGATGGCATCGGTCACAGGCTCTGTGTCCACCAAGACGCCGTCGCAGTCGAAGATGACAAGTTTCGGGGTCATGAGGCGGGCTCCAGTAAGGTGATCCATGTGTCGCCGTAGCGGCGTTGGTCAAGGGTGGCAAAGCCCAATGGGGCAGGCAGGGCGGTGTTGTCTTCAAGGATGATCAGGGCGTCTGGCGCGATCCACCCTGCTTTGGTGGCCAAAGTCAGGGCGGTCGACCCAAGATTTTGACCATAGGGGGGATCGGCAAAAATCAGGGTGCAGAGATGTGCGGCTTTCGGAAGCTGGGCGATGTCGCAAGACAGCAATGCCGTATCAGCCTGCCGATTACATTTCGCGATGTTGTCCCGGATCAGCTTTTGGGCGACGCGGCCATTATCGACAAAGGTTGCATGGACAGCCCCGCGCGACAGGGCTTCCAGACCCAAAGCGCCGGTGCCTGCAAACAGGTCAAGGACCTGTGCGCCCACGACCGGGCTGCCAAAGCGGCCGCCTTGCAGGACGTTGAACAGGCTTTCGCGGACCCTGTCGGATGTGGGGCGCAGGTGGGCTGCGGCGTCTCCCTTGCCGACCGTGGTCAGGGTCAGGCCCCGGTGCTGGCCGCCGATGATCCTCACGCTTTCAAAAGCGCTTTCATGTCGGTTTCAAGGTTGGTGATCACTGCGGGTGCGGGGCTTTTGCCCATGCCGATCAGACGCTTGCCGATCATATAATTGCGGGGGTCATTCATGGAATCCACGGCGATCAGCGTATCACCTTTGTAATACCAATGCGTCAGGGCATCCCCATCTGCCCGAACATGCACAGCGTCATATCCCATGTTCAGGCCAGCAATCTGCAGCTTGCAATCGTATTGATCTGACCAAAACCAGGCCTCGGGTGCGTAGGGCGTATCAGCGCCCATGATGTTGCGGGCGACAGCTTCGGCCTGATCGATGGCGTTGCCGACGCTTTCGATACGGATTTGCTGGCCGCCATAGGGTGTTGAGGCACAATCGCCTGCAGCCCAGATCGCAGGATCAGATGTTTGACCAAACGCATTCGTGGCAATGCCGTTGTCGAGGGTCAGGCCAGCACTTTCGGCTAATATCGTGGCAGGGGTGATGCCAACGCCCACCACAGCAAAGTCGATATCCAACTGGGTGCCATCGGTCAGGATCGCGCCAGTGACAGCATTGTCCCCAGTCAGCCGATCAAGGCCCACACCTTCGCGCAGCGTCACACCTTGGCTTTCGTGCAGGGCGCGGAAATAATCAGAGGTTTCAGGGCAAGCAACCCGCTGCAAGATCCGGTCGGCCATTTCCACGAGGGTCACCTGTACACCACGCTTGGCAGCAACGGCCGCGGCCTCCAGACCGATATAGCCGCCCCCGATGATCAGGGCCTTTTTGCCTGTCGTAAAAGCGGGGGCCATTGCGTCAGCATCGGCCAGATCACGCACCGTAAAGACATTGTCCAACGTGCCGCCAATCGCTGCGGGTAAGGTCCGGGGATGGGCACCGGTGGTCAGCACCAAATGATCGTAGGGCAGGTGTTGATCGGCTTCCAAAGTGACCATCTTGCCAACCGGATCGACGAAGACCGCGCGCGTGGACAGGCGCAGGTCAATTTTGTGGTCTGCATAGAACGCCTCTGGTCGCAAATACAGCCGCTCTTCTGTCATCTCGCCCAGCAGATAGGCCTTGGACAAGGGCGGGCGCTGATAGGGAGGAACAGGTTCGCCGCCGATCAGGGTGATCTTTCCGTCAAATCCATCTGCGCGCAGCTTGGCAGCGCAGGAGGATCCGGCTTGCCCGGCGCCGATTACGACAACATGTGACACAACGTTATCCTTCAAACTGGTCAGCCCGTCGTGGGCAACCTATATGCACTCCAAGAACAGACGCAATGACAACAGGGATGATCTGATGACAATTTCCAAAGGCGACAAGCTGCCAGACGCAACTATGCTAGCGATGGGGGCTGATGGTCCCGAAGAGGTTGCATTGGGCGCAAAGCTCAGAGGGCGCAAGGTTGTGCTGTTCGGTTTGCCGGGGGCCTATACGGGAACCTGCACGACCTCGCATGTGCCCAGCTTTATCCGGACCAAGGATCAGTTCGCGGCCAAAGGCGTGGACGAGATCATCTGCGTGTCGGTCAACGATCCTTTCGTGATGGGCGCTTGGGGCGACAGTACCGGCGGGACGGCAGCAGGCATTTCGTTTCTGGGGGACGCCGATGGCAGCTTTACCAAAGAGATTGGGATGGACTTTACAGCGCTACCCGTCGGCCTGATCGGGCGATCCAAGCGGTATGCGATGATCGTGGACGACGGCGTGGTCACCGCCTTGGGCGAAGAGGCAAGCCCAGGCGAATGTGATATTTCAGCGGGTGAAGCGTTGCTCGAACAGGTTTAAGAAACCTTAAGGTCCGCCAGCCGTGGCGGACCTTTTCCTGTCTTGGCAAAGGCTTAAACGGCCCGATGGCCCTTAATACTTTGGCAATTTGTTTCGCATGCGAAACCTTTTAAGCGTGATATCGCGGGGTCACGCCCCGGCCAACGCATCCATTTTCGCGGCCAGTTTGGCATCTAACACACTCAGTCCCCCGGTATCATGGGTCGTCAGCGTCACGTCGACGGTCTTATAAACATTCGACCATTCCGGGTGGTGGTTCAGCTTTTCAGCCCACAAGGCAGACCGGGTCATGAACCCAAAGGCCTCAACGAAGTTTGCAAACACATAGGTCTTGTGGATCGCATCGCGCCCCTCCACCAGGGTCCATCCGTTTGAAAGCAAGGCTTGGCGGGCGTCGTCTGTGATGGCGTCGGTCATTGCTGTTCCTCTCGGGTTTCTTTCTTGAAGGGGCCGTAGCTGGTCAGTATCTCGATCTCATTGTCCACGGCATCGCGCTCGGCGGAAAGGTATTTTGCGATGGCGTCGCGAAAGCCGGGATCGCCGAACCAATGCAGCGAATGCGTAGCAACCGGCAGATACCCCCGTGCCAGCTTGTGTTCACCTTGGGCGCCAGCCTCGACGCGGGTCATCCCATTGGCGATGGCAAAGTCGATGGCGCGGTAATAGCACAGTTCAAAATGCAGGCACTGATGATGCTCGATGCAGCCCCAATACCGACCAAACAGCGTGTCGCGACCGATAAAATTCAAGGCCCCGGCAACCGGGCGGCCATCGCGCATCGCAAGGCAAAGCAGCATATCGTCGCGCAAGCTGTCCTGGGCGATGTCAAAGAACTGGCGGGTCAGATAGGGCGTGCCCCACTTGCGGTTGCCGGTGTCTTGATAGAACTGCCAGAATGCATCCCAATGCGCAGGCTGGATCTGGTCGCCGGTCAGCATCTGGATTTCGCCGCCAAAGTCATTGGCGGTGGCGCGTTCCTTGCGGATGTTCTTGCGCTTGCGGCTGGACAGGCTGGCAAGGAACCCATCGAAGTCGGCATACCCGTCGTTTTCCCAATGAAACTGCTGACCGATGCGGGGCAGCAGGCCCATTTCCTCACCAGCAATCGCCTCGGCTTCGGTGCAGAAGGTGATGTGCAATGACGACAGTTCATTATCCGCAGCGATTTGGACAGCCCCCTGCACGATGGCAGACATGCCTACGATCTCGTGACCGGGCCGGGTCAGAAAGCGGCGGCCTGTGGCGGGCGTGAATGGCACCGCCATCTGCAGTTTGGGATAATACCGCCCGCCAGCATTTTCATAGGCATGGGCCCAGTTGTGATCAAAGATATACTCGCCCTGACTGTGGCCTTTCGCATAAAGGGGGGCCACGGCGATCACCTGATCGCCCTGTTTCGCGGCCAGATACCGGGGCTGCCACCCAGACCCCGGCCCGACAGAGCCGCTGTCTTCTAACGCCTTTAAAAACCGATACGTCGTGAACGGATCAAGAGGCCTGCCACCTTGCGCACTTTCAGGGCAGGCGCAGGCGTCCCAGTCCTGCGCTGCGATCGCGGACAGGTCGCCGAAAGCAGTGATTTCGATGGCGTCGTCAGTCATAGAAAGCAACTTGGGTGCCGGGCGGCGTTGGTCAAGCCAGATAGCCCTCAAACGTCACATTGTCTGCGATTTTGCGGGCCTCGGCCTCTTGCGCGGCTGATTTGATGGTCCAGCACAAGATTGTGGCACCGGCGGCCTTTAGGGCAGCAACGCGCGGGCGGTCCAAGTCTGGGCCTTCGTGGCTGATAAAGGTGGCACCGCACCGGTCGTAATCTGGGATGTCACGCAGGTGATCGCAGACGCGGGCAGGCAGCGGCGCCCAATCGGCAGGCACAAAAGCGGATGTCACAAGGCCACGGGGGATCGCAGGTGCAGCCTGTCCAAACGCGATGACCGCATGCGGATTAAACGACATGACAGCAACATCGCCGGCGTAGTTTTCCAAAGCCGTTGCGGTAGCCTGTTCCAGTGCCCCGACGTTTTCGCCCATCTGACCGTCTTGATCCTTGATCTCGATCAGCAAGGGAACCTTGCCGCCGATAAGGTCCAGCACAGTGTCCAAAGTTGGGATCGTAGCCTTCCCACCGGTCAGCGGGATCGCTTGCAACGCTTGCGCCGTGCGCTGGGCGACGGGGCCGGTTTCAGCCGTCAGGCGGGCCAGATGGTAGTCGTGAAACACCATCGCCACACCGTCTTTTGACAGCTGCAGGTCAATCTCGATCCCGTAGCCCGCATCCACGGCAGCCGTGATCGCCTCGACCCCGTTTTCGGGGCGACCGTCGGTGACGTCATGCAAGCCGCGATGAGTGATCGGGCGGGCGCGGAAAGCGGCAGGCAGGGTCATGCGATCTGAAACACGCCATCGATTTCGACGGCGACACCCAAGGGCAGGCTCGGTGCGCTGACAGCCGCGCGGGCGTGCGGGCCCTTGTCACCAAGGGCTGCGACCAAAAAGTCAGAGGCCCCATTGATCACCTGCGGCTGTTGGGTGAAGTCGGGCGTCGAATTCACGAACCCGCCCAGCTTCACGACCCGGACCAGCCGGTCAATCTCGCCGTTGCAGGCGGCTTTTAGCTGGGCCAGCAAAGCGATGGCGCAGGTCTGTGCGGCCGCTGCACCTTGGTCGACGGTCAGGGTGTCCCCCAGCTTGCCGGTGATCAGGCCATCTGCATTGGCGGAAATCTGGCCGGAGATATAGACCATGTTGCCGGACACCACGAAGGGGACGTAGTTGGCGGCAGGGGCCGGGGCGTCGGGCAAGGTGACGCCCAATTCGGCAAGTTTGTTTTCAATTACAGATGTCATCGCGGTCTCTCACTCCCAAATTGTTGACGGGACGCTACCGGGGGCCGCAAGAGGGTGCAATGCAATAGGGCCTCTGCAATCGGCGCAAGGTGAAGGGCAAACCCCACCTTGCGGCTGCGTTGGTTTCAGGACTCGCGGAAGGCTTTCGCAAAGTAGTCAGCCAGCGGCTTGATCAGGTAGTCCATCGGGCTGCGATCGGCTGTACGCACGAAGCTTTCAACGGGCATGCCGGGGATCAAGGTCATGTCACCCGGCAGGCGATCAATCTCACCCTCGGCCAGCTGCAATTCGACCCGGTAAAAGGACGCGCGGGTGCTGTCATCGGTAAACGCATCCGCCGAAATCAACGTCACCTCGCCCTTCAGTTCGGGTGTACGGCGCTGGTCAAAGGCGGAAAAGCGCATCGTGGCTTCCTGGCCTACAAAGATCTGGTCCACGTCCGTCAGCTGAACCTGTGCTGCGATCACCAAGGGGCGGTCTTGCGGGATCAGGAACATCACCGGATCAGCCGGCCGCACGACAGAGCGTTCTGCGAAAACGGTCAAACCATAAACGATGCCGGACACAGGGGCGCGGATATCAAGGCGGTCAAGCTGTTCGGACAATGTTCGTTGACGCTCTGACAGCTCAAGCTCGTTGAATTGCAGGTCGCGCAGGCGGGTGATCGCCTCTTCGCGGCGGGTGGTTTCCAATCCGAGGATTTCGATCTCGATCTCGGTGATCTGTTCGGCGGCCTGCGCACGTGATGCACCCAATTCGCCGACGCGACCCAAGAGATTTGCCTCTTCACGCTGCAAAGCCGATACGCGGCTGGCCTGTGCCAAACCCCGTTGCAACAAGCTTTGCTGGTCGGTCAGTTCCTGACTGATCAGTTCTTGCTGTCGGGCGACAGACTCTTGCTGCGCTTGAATACCGATAATTTGGCTTTCGATCTGGGCGCGGCGCTGGGCCAGTTGTTCCTTTGTCTTTGATGCCGATTCAAGGCGCGCCTGGAACAGGCGGTTCTGACCTTGGATTAGATTGGCGATTTCTGGGCGATTAAAGGCGATCAGCTCGGGTGGAAAGGTAATTTCCGCGGTATTGTCACGCTCTGCTTCAAGGCGTCCACGACGGGCCATGATCTCGAACAATTGGCCTTCAACGATTGTCAATTCAGACCGGATCACGTTCGGGTCCAGTTGGATCAGCAAATCGCCGGCCTCAACAGTGTCCCCTTCATCAACAAGAATAGCTTGGACAACACCGCCGTCAGGATGCTGGATAACCTGTCGGTTACGATCAACCTCGATCTGGCCACTGGCGATGACGGCACCTGTGATCTGCGCTAAGATCGACCACGTCCCAAAGCCCCCGACAAGGATCAGCAAGGCAATCAGACCCACCATCATTTGGCGGCTGACGGACCAGCGTTTTTTTGTTGCATCTGACATTAGGAAACACCTGCGCCTGCACCAGCGGTGCGTTTGATCTGTTCTGCATTGGCAACCATGTCACGCAACACTTCGTCTTTTGGCCCAAAGGCCCGGCGGGCGCCGTTTTCGATGACAAGCAACATGTCACATTCTTGAATTGCTGCGGGTCGGTGGGCCATAATAAAGACGGCCTTACCCTCTTTCTTGGAGGCTCGGATCGCGTTGTTCAGCGCGATAGAGCCGTCGTTATCAAGATTCGAGTTAGGCTCGTCCAGAACAAGCACAACCGGGTCGCCGTACAGCGCGCGCGCCAAGCCGATCCGCTGGATCTGACCGCCTGACAGGCGGCTGGTCATGGCCGACACACGGGTGTCATACCCGTCTGGCATTTTCAGGATCATCTCGTGGGCAGCTGCTTTCTTGGCGGCCGCGACAACGGCCGCATCATCGGGCTGCATCGACATCCGTGCGATATTTTCCTTGATCGTCCCGTCAAACAAATGAACCCGCTGTGGCAGATAGCCGATGTGTTGGCCCAGAACGTCGGGGTTGTATTGATCCAGAGCAGCCCCATCCAGACGGATTTTGCCGCCCGCAGGTCGCCACACACCCGTCATGGCCCGCGCCAGCGTTGTCTTACCGGCACCAGAGGTCCCGATAACACCAACAGCCTGACCCGGTTTCACATCGAAACTGATCATCCGCAGCGAAGCCGTCTGCTCGCCCGGTGGTACAACTGTCACCTGATCCGCTGTAATGCGTGCCTTGGGTGTCGGCAGGTCGGTGCGGGGGTCATCCGGGGGGATATTACCCAACAGCTTTGCCAGATTGGTCCAGCCTTCACGGCCCTTTTGGAAGGTCGCAAATTGCCCAACGATCAATTCAATCGGGGCCAAGGCGCGCCCCAGCAGGATCGACCCTGCGATCATCGCACCCGGTGTCAGCTCACCCTGCAGCACCAGATAGGCGCCCAGACCCAGCATCGCAGACTGCAGGAACAGCCGGAATGTCTTGGTCATAGCGGTGAACGTGCCGGACCCGTCAGCGGCCGCAATCGTGGCGTCCAGCGATTCCGCACGGGCAATCTGCCAGCGGCCAAAGGCACTGTCGCGCATACCAAGGGCCTGCACCATTTCCGATTCGGACCGAATTTGCGAGCCCATCTGCTCTGACTGGAAAGAGGCTGCGTTCGCTTTCATCAGGGGCTTGCGGGTGACCACCTGGTTGATGATCGCCACGATGATCAGGATCGTCGCACCGACGAGGGCCAGAATGCCCATCAGCGGGTGGAAAATAAAGATGCCAAGAAAGAACAACGGTGCGAAAGGCACGTCAAACAAGGCCATCAAGGCAGGTGATGTAATCAGCCGCTGCACAGATTCCAGATCGCGCAAACCTGTCTGAGCCTCATTCTGGGCGCGGTTCACCACGTTTGCCTTAAGAACCGCTGCGAAAACGCGTCGGTCCATCATGGCCTGAAAACGCGCACCAACGCGGCCCATCACGCGGCCCCGGACATAGTCAAGAATCCCCATCATGCCGTACAGAAACGCCACCAGTACCGAAAGCGCGATAAGCGTTTCAACGCTGCGCGACCCAAGGACACGGTCGTAGACGTTGAGCATGTAAAGAGGCCCGGTCAGCATCAACATGTTTACAAAGAAGCTGAAGATGCCAACCATCCAATACAGATGGCGGCTTTGCTTTCGGGCATCGATCAGTTCGGCAGTGCCTTTGGCCGTAAATTCGTCGGACATACGCGGGATATCGCTTTTGATTGGGGGTTACTTATGGTCTTTCAAGGTCGTTTACGCGAAGAGTGCACATCGGGTCATCCGGAATTTGCGCATTTTGTCTGCATCGGCAAGGAAGCGTATAATTGTGGACGGAATGAGGACAAACTTAGGTTAAATTGCTGAATGTTTCATTTATGAAGATACGGATCCTAGTATTTATCGCCGGAATTGCGGCGACCTCGGGCTGTAGCGTCGCACCTGAGGGTGTTACGGTGCATGACCCTTACGAGGAACGCAACCGTGCTGTGCATGCGTTCAACAAGTCGTTGGCGGATAGTTTTGGCGGCTCTGACGCTTCAGACCACAGCGGTCCGCGCATTCCACCTGATATTGCGGTGCATGTGACCAACTTTGCTGACAACGTCTCGCTTCCCGGAAAAATCGTGAACAATGCGCTGCAGGGCGACGTCGGTGGGGCCAGCACGAACACTGTCCGGTTTTTGGTCAACACGTTGTTTGGTGTTGTGGGCATTTGGGATCCGGCAGACGCAATTGGCCTGACCGAGGCGGATACTGATTTTGGCCAAACCCTTGCCGTATGGGGCGCCCCCGAAGGCGCTTATCTTGAATTGCCCTTTATTGGGCCTTCGACGGAACGCGATGTTGCGGGTGATGTGGTGGATTTGTTTATTGATCCACTTGGTCGCGTTTTGACAGACGATCAGGTTTTGGTTGCCACCGTTGGTTCGATTGCGGGACGGGTTGTGAAGATTGATCAGGCCGGCGATGTGATCGGTGACGTACTGAACGAAAGCGCCGATAGCTACGCGCAAGCTCGCTTGATTTACCTGCAAAATCGCCGGTTTGAACTTGGTCAGGATGACACCGATGCCGTTGACCCCTATGATGATCTGTACGGAGAAAACTGATGCAGATAAACCGCCGCTACATGATCATGTCCACAGCCTGCGCAGGCATGCTGCCGCACAGCGCCTTCGCCTTGTCCGCGGATACTTCGCAGGCGATGGTCACCAATCTGGTCACCGAGGTGAATGCGGTCATTGCCGCTGGCAAGTCTGAGGCCGCAATGATTGCCGACTTCGCGGGGCTGTTCGATAAATACTCTGACGTGCCCACTATTGCGCGTTACTGCCTTGGGGCTGATGCCCGCAGTGCCTCTGCTGCGCAGATGCAGACTTACACGGTTGCCTTTCGCAGCTACATTGCCAGCAAGTACGGGCGCCGGTTCCGCGAATTCGTCGGCGGGCAAATTACCGTCGAAGGGGCCGCACCCGTCAAAAGCTGGATCGAGGTCGAAACCACCGTCATGTTGCGCGGCCGGTCACCGTTGCGGATGGATTTCCATGTGTCTGACAGGTCCGGGTCCCACAAATTCTTCAATTTCATTATCGAAGGTGTGAATATGCTGCTGACCGAACGGGCCGAAATTGGGGCGATACTGGATAGCGAAGGCCGCAACATCGATGCCCTCAGCGCGCGGATTGGTGCGGTATGATGCGGCTGGCGGCGGTTCTGGCACTGGTCCCAACACTGGCTGCGGCTGGACCATACGACGGTGTTTACAGGCAAGCCGCAAACGCGGATTGTGCGAACGTCGGTCAGGATGGCGGCTCCTTGAAGATAGAAGAAGGGATCTTCTATGGGGTCGAGCTTGAATGCCGCATGACCCGCCCGGTTGATGTCGTGAACATGGATGCCACGCTTTACACGATGCAATGCACCGGTGAAGATCAGATTTGGTCAGAGCGGGCGATGCTGATGGACTCGGCGGAAGATGACGGGATCATCATGGTCTGGAACGGATATGCCTTCGCTTACGAGCGGTGCGAGGGCAGTTAAAGCTAATGCGCTGTGCGCAGGTGCGACGGTAGATTTTGGACCCCAGACATGCCCGGTTGTGTCGCGAAGGGCAGGCCGATCCGGGCCGTTCACAAGAACGGCCCGTGACTTTTCCGAAAGAAAACTTGCGAAAAGAGCAGGCCCTAGTTCGCGCGTGTGAAAATGAAACGCGCGGTAATTGGCGTGGCACGCGCGATACCGTCAAGTGATGCAAGCTCTTGCAAGGTGTCGATGCTCGCGTCGATACCCAGCTCGTCAGTTGCAAGGAACATCATATCGTTTGTTGTGACCATCACACTGTCGTCCCCCAAACGCATGACAAACAACTTTGTAAAGACAGAGACATCGTCGCCCAGAAAGGACAAGGTGCCGTCAAATTCTGTCGTGGCACTTTCCCCAATTGCAAGCGTGTCGAATTGTGCAAGGTCAACATCAGCACTCAGATCAGCGGTCAGCAGACCACCAAAGACGTGTTCGCGCATGCGTTCGTTGCGAATGTCGATGTTGGTTTGGACGGATGCAAGATCGATGCTGACGGTCACAGCCGTATCAGTGGCACCACCCGTCAAACCGCTAAAGCTGTGGACTTCGGCGGTGTAGTCATTCTTGATTGACCCAAAGGCCAGATGTGATGCGTCACTGTTCAAAACCCAAGTATCGGCATGCGCAGCAGTTGCGGTGATACTTGCAAGCGCGATTGCCATTATTGTCGATTTCATAAGAAGTCTCCCTGTTTGTTGATGTGACACACCGGGGTGTCCGTTGATAAACCGTAAACACGGGAGCGGCGGGATTTATTCGATGCGATTTTCGAAAAGATCAAAGAATCTAGAAACGCAGATCGGATTGGCGCATCCGGCCGTCTGGCGGTTTGCGCTGGCCATGACTGGACGCCAGGACATTGCAGATGATCTTGCGCAAAGTGCGGTGCTGCGCGCCTTGGAACGTACGGAACAATTTAAGACCGGATCTGTCGAGGCGTGGTGCATTACAATATGCCGGTCGATCTGGCTGAACGAGTTGCGCGCCCGTGAAGTGCGTGACCGTGCAGCCATCTCGATTTCGGATACATCTGCTGCAGCGCAGCTTTTTTCAGATGCGGAAACGAATTTATTCGCCCGTGAGGTGTTTACAAAAGTAATGGAACTGCCAGAAGCACAACGTGAAACCGTTGCTTTGGTCTATGTGTCTGGCTTTACTTACAGCGAGGCCGCCGAAATACTGGATGTGCCCATTGGAACAATCATGAGCCGTCTTTCTGCCGCCCGCAGAAAGCTGCTAGAGTGGAGCACGGCGAAAGAAGCGCGAACATGACATACAGTGATGAAGATCTGATCGCTTTCCACAATGGTGTCCTTGAGACTGCCAAAACAGACGCGCTGGTGCAGGACCTAGAGACAGATTGTCAGCTTGAACGCCGTCTTATGGCGCTTGATCCGGCGGCGCAAATGGTCAAGGATTCCTTCGCTTTGATCAGCCCGCAGCCCGTCGATCTGTCGCCAAAAACCGCTGCGTCACCTTACTGGATGTCACTTGCCGTCGCAGCCAGTACAGTGGCCGCAGCAGTGATGTTCTGGACTGTTTTGCCCCCCTCTGGTCCCGCGTGGCACCATCAGGTCAGCGCTTATCAGGTGTTATACACCCCCGAGACCATCTCTATGATTGCCCCGACCCAAGACGGTTTGGCAGAGCAGTTCGCGACCCTCGATACTGCCCTTGCGATTGATTTTGGGGCAGGCAGTTTTGCTGACATCGCAGGGCTTGATCTTCTCCGGGCGCAGTTGTTGGGGTTTGAAGGTGCGCCGCTGGGCCAGATCGTGTTCGCCGACACTTTGGGCCGGCCAATTGCGCTATGCCTAATGGCCGGCGGCGCTGATCCCAGCTTGGCACAAGCAGAATTGTCTGGGTTGAACACGGTCAGCTGGGGGTCACAGACGCACCAGTTTATCTTGGTGGGCGCGGTTCCTGCGGACGAATTGCAGGCCTGGGCAGAAGCATTGCGTGCCGAGGTTTAAACAGCATCTGCAGACGGCCTGACACTTTTTTGCAAAGTGGGCGGCCTGCCAATGCCTGTTCTGACCGTGATCATTCTGCAAGTGGCGCTTTGGGCCTTGTAACGGATTGACGGACCGAAACAGCTAAGCATAGGCTTGCGCCATATTTATAGCGCAGGAGCATTTTCCCCATGAGAATTACCACACAAATCGCCAGCGCATTGGCGCTTATCATTGCCGCCGGAACCAGTCAGGCGCAGGCAATCTCTGCCGCAGACATTGCTGCGATGGTGGATGAGCGGATGGGGTCGGTGGATGAATACGCAGAGCTGCTGAATGATGCAGACCCTGACCGTTCTTTGGCCGCGATGCAGATCATGATCGGGATCGACGACGCACAGATCAGCCGCATGGCCTTACAGCACGGACTGACCAGCACAAACCCTGCGGTGCGGCGGGCGGCGTTGAAGGCCTACTTCGATAGCGGTCCTGTATTGAATGTTTATATCGATGGATCGTCGTTGGATCGCGAAAACCTAACAGGCTACATCAACCGGCAAAGCGGGACGGTCGATGCCTCTGGGACAGCCTTTGTGTCCTTTAAGGTGGGGCCGTTTGACGACAAGAACGGGTGCTACGATTTTCACACGAGTGCGAACTACTGTCTGATTACACTGAGCGAAAGCAACGTTTCAATTGGCCTTTGGGGGCGTTGGTCACCGTTGCAGCTAAATGCCGAAGGCAGCCTTGTCGGTATGGTTCAGGTTGATCGCATCACGCCATCGGTTCCGGTGACGATCCCGGTTAAACCATGATCCGATCAGCCTTGCTGGCGATCGTGCTGGCCGCCCCTGCGGCCGCACAGACGTCCGCTGCGGACATTTTGACCGCTTTGGAAAAGCCTACGACAGAGCTGGAACAGCTAACGGCGATCCTTGAAGGTACGGACGAGGAAAAGGCGCTGGTCGCCATGCGACTGATGCTTGAATCGGGTGACCCTGCCATGGAACGCCTTGCCCTGCGCGTCGGCCTAACCAGCACAAGCGGTATTTCCCGTGGCGTCGCACTAGAAGCCTACATGCAAGGGCAGCCGACCTTGATGGCATTCGCCACTGGTGGCGCGGATGCGTCGGATGAGTTTCAACGCTGGATACAAAGTATTGGGTCCCTGTCTTCCGAGACCTCTGGCGTGTTTCCTATCGTTATTGGTCCGTCGATAGATGACAAGAACTGTTTCGGCGCAGCTGCGGGTTCCAGAAACTGCACCAGTCGTATCGCTGGAACCGAGGTGTCGTTCTTGATTGGCGGCACATGGGGCACAGCAAGTTTGAACGAAAGTGGTGAACTTGTCGGCAGCATCAGCAACGGCAGTTACAAGACTGGACCCGTTGCCGTCAAAATCCCACTGCTTGGCCAGCTTCAATAAACTTCGACGCTGTCGATCTGAACGGGTCCTGATCCCTGCACGCTGTCAATCGTCACGATGATGCGGCGGGCAAAGCGTTCTGCCTTTTTGCCGCTGTCGAATTCTCCGGTCGGGCTCATTTCTTCGCGCGCAAACCGTTGTGCGTTTCCGCCATTTGCTGACGGGTCGATCATCACTCGCAGGCCCAATGGTTTGGCACTATCACTTTGCGCCCGCACAACGACCCGGCTGACACCAACAGCCTCCCCGTCCCCTACACCAAAAACCAAGGTCGTCGGGCCAGTGAAGTCAAATCGATAGGGGCCTGTCCCATTCGCAAGATTTTCAGGGCTGGTATCCGGAGAAAGCGGGGGCGTTTGATAGTCCAAAAGCCGCAAAGCGTGCTGACCTTCCTGGGCCTGAGGTGCTGCGTCGGGTGCAGCACTTGTCACCGCCCTTGCGCGACCGGCAAGCCAACGTTGCGTCGCAAACCCCATCTCTTCGATCCGGATAAAGGTCATCCGGTTGCCGCCGTCAGGGCTTTGGATCGCCATGCCGACCGGCAGGCCTTGCGCGAACAGAAATGCCCCGGACAGCCCCTGAAACGCGCGGTCGCCTGGTTCCGTAAATTCGGCCACGAACGTTTTGTGGTCCAATGTATCGACAATCCGCATGGGGCGCTGGGTGATCCCGCCACCTGCTTCGACAAAACGTAGATCGCCGCGCAAAACGGCCCCGGCAGTTGCGCTGGTTTGCATGATCGTGCTCATTTGGGCGGTACATGCGGTGTTCCCCGCAGCCTGACCCACGACGCCAATCGCAAAATCCATTCCGGTCCAAAAGTCGGCATAAGCTTCGCCACTTCCGCGTAGGGAGGGGGCAGGCGACGTCTCAACCTCAATAAATCCAAATTCGTCGAGTAAATGACTTGGCATCAGAACCCAGCAGATGCCATTGTCCTTGACCATATACCCCTGCCCATCAGAGGCCGCATTGATTTTGACCGATTGCGCCCAAGCACATGTCGTGAACACGATGAGAGATAGGGAAAGCGTGAAGAATTTGAACATGAAACAATTAGCTTTTGGAATATGCGTCTTACTGTTGCCCAGTTTCGCAGGACAGGCAACTGCCGAACAAGCAGAGCTTTTATCGGACACCTTTCGTGAAAACCTGCGCCCGGCGGCGAACACGGGCGGTGCGCGGGTCATGGGATTGCAAGTCATCGGTGCGGACCCAGCGGCGGAACTTCAGGCCATCGTCCCGCAAAGCTGGGCCGGAGAAGCGTTTTGTGTCCGCACCAGCAGCTCTGACGGGTTGTACGACAGCGAAAATACCTATCGCGCACCGGTCGATACCTCTGAGCCTGTTGTCGTCCCCCACGTGACCGAAACACGGTTTCCCGACAAGCTGACCCAAGCTGATCCAGAAGGTTTTGGCATCCGCATCTTACGCGCGCCATGCGAAGACGTAACCGACACAACGGCTGGCGCATTGGCACTTTGGCGGACTTCTGGCCCGGTCGAGGCTTTCACCCTTTTCGTAAACAGCTTTGATGCGGATCGCCTTGTGGCCTTTCCAGAAGGTGGCGATCCGGTCGAATGCACAACGATCAGTGCCGACATTACCGTGGCTTTTGATCGGGTCTGCGCGGTGCCGGAATTACCAGCTATGGGAACGATGACCGTACGGCTGATACCGGTCAAAGACGGGCGACGCGGCCGGCCTGAAACCCTTGTGATCGACCTGCGATGACTGGGGCTGGCAATCGCAGACCGCTGATCGCTGCTGTGCGGCGCAATATCCGGAAAATGGTTTGGGGTGCTGCTGCGGCGCGGACCATACTTGGGTTTCTGATTATCGCGACCGTCCTTATTCTGATTGCGCCGAACCGCACGATCCAACTGCAGGCGCGGACACTGTCGGCGCAGGTTGAACTGACGTCCGAACCGCTTGCCTGGGATTTAACCGGTGCGACGGTTTGCGTACCGACACTTGATCTTATGGCTGACCCGCAACCGCCTTGCGGTGTGGGCGAGGTGTTTGAACAAACGTTTGATGGGCCCATCACATGGCCCCGCGATCAGAAGCTTGTTCTGGACTGGACGCCGGACAAAATGGATATCCGTCTTTTGACCGAAACAGACATCTGGCCGGTTGGCACCACAATCCGTGTGGATTGGGCAAATGCAGCCCGCAATGGTGCTCTTGCCTTTTCTGGATATCTGTCGCTTGGCCAAGAAATGAGCGCGGGTGCAACGGGTTACGTCCTTGATGGGTCTTACGCGATCTTTGAGCAGGGCTTGGTCAGCGGTTGGATCGGTTGGTCACCTGAAATCACGCGCCAAGGGGCGATCAGACGCGGTGATCAACTACAGATCATCTGTAGCCCGATGTTTTTTCAGACCTGTAACGGCGCAGACATTGAAGGTCGGCCGAACCAGTTCAAAAACCCAGTCACGGCGTCCATTTCCGTCGACCATGACGGGAAGGCAGGCATGCACGTTGTTGCAACCGGCGCAGAGGCCAACAGCCAGCTGGAAGTGGCATATGCAGGGCGCGACAGTATCTTGCTGATCAAGCCGTCTTGGGTTCAGCGCGCCGCAGCCAGTTCCAGTTTGCTGGCCCTGTCACTGCTGTTTTCATTGCTTGCCCCGCTGCTTTTGCCAATCCTGGACCGCGCAGCGCGCAAAAGTTGACAGACCCACAACCGAGAGATTTAGTTTGAACACTACATTTTTTGGGGATGCATTGTGTTTAAGACTATTTTGGGAGCGGGCCTTTCGGCCCTGGTGCTTTTTGCGCAGATGGTGCCGGTTGCGGCCCAAACAGATTTTACCAATAGCTATGAGATCGCTCAGGCGGAAATGGGCTGGGCAGAGGTTCAGGCCAAGCTGAACGCGCTTGGCTACAACGCAGGGCCTGTAGACGGCATCGCGGGTCGTGGGACGCGCAATGCATTGGCGGCATTCCAGCGTGACCGCGGCGTTGTTGCGTCGGGCGACCTAAACCAAACAACACTGACGCTTCTTGCGCAGCTCCCCGATCCGGCGCCTCGCCAAGAGCCGCGTATCTCGCCGGGTTTCGATTGTGCCAAGGCAGGGAATGCGGCTGAACGCGGCATCTGCAGTTCCAACGATTTGGCGCGTCTTGATCTGGCAATTAACGCGGCATACGGGGCTGCACGCGCAGGCATGACCCAAAGCCAGCGCAGCGCCCTTTTGGATCAACAAAGAGGCTGGGTTTCTAACCGGAATGCCTGTGGTGGGGACGTGTCCTGCTTGCAACGGGCAATGGCGACGCGGCTTCAACAGCTGGCGCCGGGGCAATACGTTGCTTTGATTGATGCGACGTCTGGCGCTGGCAACCCACCGCTGGCAGAGCCTGTGCTGGCGCAGACCGGGCCTGTGCCAACGCCGGACGGACGCAAGACTGTCCGGATTATCGCAGATACAATTAGTTCGACTGAACTGTTGGAACTGGCGTTTCAGAACGACCCAAGCCTGTTAAACGCACCCCAAGTGCGCCGTAACCTGTTGAACGGAGAAGCGGGTCGTTTTTTGCGCGACGACGAAGTGCGTGCCGCTGATTTGGACCGGATTGCTGCCGATTGGGCGGCCCGGCAAACAACGTTGCCGATGAAGATGATGCTGAGTTATGAAAGCGCAATCTTCAGAGATAACCCACAAAGCCGCTACAATCCGGACACCCAAAGCTGGTCCGTCTTCTACGGTATGGATGGCCCGCCACAGCAATTCTCGATCTTGCCCTTATCAGGGTTGGAAAATGGCGAGAAAGTCTCGCTTGATCTGACAGAGCTTCCGCAAGTGTTTGATATCCCAATGGATCAAGCAGCCGCCGATGCCTTTGCAACGCAGGTTCTGCGCAACAAAAAGCTGATCAGCACGCGCACAAATATCTACTTCACACTGAACGATTTCACGTTCGACCGCAGTAGAAACCAGTTTGTCACCGACCTGACCTACGAAGGCGCTGACATCCGCGCGGGCAATCGCATTATCGCGACTGCGTTTCCGCAAGGTGCGGCTGATACTGAAGGCGGGGCAGGGGATTATCTGGCGCTAGAGGCGCTTTTCCCGCAAGAGGGCAAAGTCCGTGATGGTTACCTGCTTTCAAGTAAATATCGGACAAGGGCGGGCACCACGTTAGACCGCGTTTTGCTGTCGGCGTTGATTGCCAAGGCGCCTCAGCTGATGGATGTTGAACGCTTTGCAATCGAAATGGCACCCAGACTGCTGACAGCGAACGAACGCCCGATTTTCGAACGCGGCATTGATCGGCTGGATTATGACGCGTTGAACCAGTTCGATCGGCGTGATCTTTTCTTGCGCATGCGAGACGAATTCGGGGATGTGATCGCGTCACGGTCCATCGACGCCCCGTTGCCGGTTGCCGTCATTCTGCCGGGCCAAATACGGGAATATGTGTTCGAGGCTTCGGCCTTTTCACTGGAATTCGATCTGTCTCGAACCGTCTCTATGGTGCGCAGCGGGCCGCCGGGAATTCCCGAACTTGATGTTGTGTTTGGGCGCATTGATTTGCCCGATGCCATTCCGATGGATCAGGACGACGCCCGCGCGCTTGCAGCCCGTCTTAACCTTGGCCCAAGTGGTCTGAACGTTTTTGTGGTGGTCTACGCCCGGACGGACCGCTTTGACGGTGATGTTGACGTGGCCAGCTATCAAAACCAGCTTGGCAATCGGGGGCGTGTTGAAAAGCTTAAGTTTACGGCGTCTGCAAACATCGAACGGATTGAGGTGTTCGCCGATCAACAGTTGACCGACATGCTTTACGCGCAGGATTTCAACCCGCCTGTTGTTGATCCAGATGACCTGCTGACACAGCTCACCCAAGCGCCTTTGACGTCGCTTGACGATGTGTTGGCGCTTGCGACCACTTTGCCCGGCGGCGCGAATGTCCCTCGGTCTTGGTTTACGCGCGAACGGCCAGAGCTGATCGGTGATCCCGCCCAAATGGCGGTCGTTGTCGATGATCTTTTGGCACAATCAAAGGCTCGCCTTGGTGATGACGGTCTGGTCGAACTGGCAGGCACGGTCAGCATGGGCGCCTATGAAGGCGGTCAGTGGGCCGTCAACGAGGTCGGGTTGTTCAACTTGCCGGGTCAGGCTGTTGCGTCGAACCGGGTCAGCTTTACACCGCAACTGACCAGCTTTCCGAACAGCCTTGCGATCTCGGCGGAGGTTTTTGCGCGCACCACCAGTGGTTTGAATGCGCTAGAGCTACAAAGACTGCAATTTGCGATGCGCATGCGCGCCCGTCCTGTCACTGCGTCGACCCCGTCTGACTGGCAAATTGGTGTCGGGCTTGAACCGGTCTCGTTTTCCTTGCTGGCTGGTGATCCGTCCAGCTTTACACCGATGCAGATCGTCACAACATGGACCGCCTCAGAGACCAGCACAGCAGGTCCCAATCTGGCAACGACGGCAGGGTTCGATCCTGACCTAACCCATCGCCCCCTTACCGTTGGTCTTTTGCCGGCGATGGCCGTCGCGCAGGATGCTGATGGTGCGGCCCTTGGGGACAACGTTCTTGATCCTATGCTATTGGCCCAGATCGGACAGGAACATGCAAGGATCAGCGGGGCCGGATATCAACTGACGGACATCACCGCCCCAATTCCCGGTGAGGTGCTTTTGCCAGTGCTGCAAAGAGAATACCGGAACGCCGTGACACAACATGACTACAGTCAGCTACAGTCGTTGCACATCGAGGCCTATGTGGACATGTGGCAGGTGATGTTCCGCCTGACCAGCAACAACGCCGCGAAAATCGACGCTTGCGGCGCGTTGAAACCAGCTGAAATGACCACAAGTGACCGGGACGCAGGCCTGTTGGCCGCGTTGGGTGTGCCAAGCCCCCAAGATGTCTTGAACGCGGCAGAGCAGGCACGCAGCCTTGGGACCTATGATGACCCCGCACTTGCCCCCTATGTGGTGTTCGAGCCGCTTTATCCATCGGCGTTGTCGTGTGTCGGATCGGGTGCTGATCTGTCGCCTCTCAACACGCTTTCCCGTGCCCTGACGGGCGAAAGCATGGCGCGCCTTGATGGTCGCATCACCGACCAGTCGCCGCGTATTTTTGTTGTCGCACAGGATTTCCCAGTCAGCCGCATGACCCCCGGTGGCGCCTACAACGCAGCCCAGTTCGACGCGCGTATCGTCAAGGTCGCGGCACTGCCGCGTGCCGGGTTTGTCGATGATTTTGCCGTGCTGGTCGCACCGGGCCCGGTGACCTTCAACAAGAACGAAGTGCAGGATGGAACCGGATTGATCCGCACAAAGGTTTTCGACTTTGACCCGGACGTGGCACGCGCAAAGGCTGACGCTTCAGCCGATGTGTCTTGGGACATTCTTGGCTTGACGACTGACATGACTGTGGCAGAGGCGGATCAGATGTTGCGCGACCGTTTTGAGGCTCCGATTGTCATGACATCTGCTGAACGTGGCGGCGCGAGCGGGCAAGCCTTTCGTGGTGCCACGATCTATCTGGCCAATGATCTGAGCGAACGGATCACGCTTTACACCGAGCCAAGCACTGGCCCCGACACCATTCTTGCAATCGAACGTGTCATCAACAGCCCGAATTTTGCGATTCCCATGGCTGGGGTGCGCACTGCCGCTGAAGGCAAATACGGTGACGCTGAATATGCCGTAATGACGGGTGACGTCCTGCAGTTAGAGTGGGGGGACGCGATTATGGTGGCCGACAACACTGGCAACAAGACCCGGTCCATGTGCGGTCTGTCCTACACCAATACCACCCGCATCGAAGAGATGACGGATGCAGACGGCAATCCCGCGCAATGGTGGACCACCTTCGACTGGCCTTCGATCCGGAACGGGTTTTTGCCGTATGTGCCGTCACTTTACCACTACCGGGCAGGCGAAGAGGCTTATGGGTTGTGCGGCAACTACCTTGCCGTGATGCAAAATGGGGCGGGGATCGTGACCATAATGCTGGACCTTCCTGCATATGAGGCCGCACTTAATCAGTCCTTTTCGGGAGACGCCCAAACCGGGCCCGCAGCGGATGGTGAGGCTGCTCCGGCGATTGAATTCTAAGCCAAATGCCGTTCTGCTGTTCGGACTGCATGATGCGCATTAGGCCAAAACAAAGAGCGGTCTAGCCAATTGAAACTGTACCTTCTGTGCCTGCGCGTTCGGTGATAGCGATCAGGTCACAATGACCAAAGTTGCGTCCACCCAGTATTCAACCGTTTCCAGTCAGTTCATCGCTGACTGGCTGACGGCGTTACGTCCATTGTGTTCTGACGTGCAGTACCGGTCCTTGTTGGCGCGCGCAGACCTGACCGCTGACCCAAACCAGCCACATGGGCGGGTGACGCTTGATCAAATCGTGCGTCTTTACCAACTCGCTGCCGTTGAAACGGGCGACGAGATGATGGGTCTTTGGGGCCGCCCGATCAGACCCCGCGCCCTACAACATCTTTTGACGTCAGTCCGCGAGGCCACCTCGCTTGCGTCTGCCCTTTATCGGTTTTCGACCTTTTGGAACTTGTTGCTTGATGACTATCAGTTCGCATTGGTGGAAACGGACACCACGCTATCCCTTCAACTTGCACCGCAAGGTGATTACAGCGTCCAGCGGTTTGGGCACCTCTTGATCCTGAAACTGGCGCATGGGTTAATGTCTTGGCTGGCACGGCAAGAGGTGCCGATCAGGGCTGTCGATTTCGCCTTTGACCGCCCCGCGTTCGCGGATGACTACGCCGTTATCTTTCCGGCACCCGTACGGTTCGGCAGTCCTGCAACATGCCTTTCATTTGATCTGGCTGTTTTGGGCCCCGTCGAGGTTCGCAGTTCGACTGACCTTGGCCTGTTCCTTGAAAATGCGCCACGCGATTGGATATTCACGCGATCCCAAGAGCACACACAGTCTTTGCGCGTCCGCAATTACCTGAGCCAGACGGGGTGGGCGGATGCAAACCTGACGGGTGCCGCCCGCGCGATGCATATGACCCCGCGCACGCTGATCCGCAAGCTGGAGGCTGATGGCACATCCTTTCAGTCGATCAAGGACGCCCTGCGCCGGGATATTGCGATCCGTGATCTTCAATCTGGCCAGCACAGTATCGAAGCTATTGCTCTTGAAGTCGGCTTTTCGTCAGCGGCCAATTTTCACAAGGCCTTTCACCGGTGGACAGGCAAAGCCCCCAGTGCGTACCGCAGGCGCCGCCCCTCTGACGGGTAAATCTGTCACTTTTGGACAATACGCTGTCATCTCTTAAGATGGAGACCGCAGCGCCGGGTCGTTAGGTGAGTGGCAGAAGCATCAATCAAACTTCATGAAACTGCGCATATAGCACCTGTGTCGTCTGCTTTGGGCGATTGGCAGATTGCGACAGTGTGCGTGATCGAAAGGTCCTGAACATGTCATCCAAGCTAGATACCATCCTCGCCGCTGCACATGACCATGCCACCGCAGTCATCGCACCCAACGTAGATGCATGGAACGCCGCCAAAAAGTGGCCGCGCGATGCATCAGACAAGGCTGGCGCCGCAGGCCTGACGGGTCTTTATGCCCCGGAAGAGTGGGGCGGGCAGGGTCTGCCGTTGTCTGAAGGCATTCAAGTGTATGAACAACTGGGTCTGGGCGACGGGGCCTATGCTTTTGCCCTGTCGATGCACAACATTTGCACCTTTGCCGGCTGCGGATACGGGACCGATGCGTTCAAGGAAAAATGGGCGCGCGATCTGACGTCGGGCCGCAAGCTTGCGAACTTTGCGCTAACAGAGCCTCAGTCCGGCTCTGACCCGATGAAGATGTATACCCGTGCGACAATTAACGACGACCGAACATGGACAATCAGCGGCGCGAAAGCATGGGTCAGTCTGGCAACCGAGGCTGATGTCTACTTTACGGTCGTCAAAACCACGGATGCATCCGGCCACAAGGATATGGCCATGATTGCCATTCCCGCTGACGCGACGGGGATCAGCTTTGGTCCGCTGTACGACACGCCATCCTATAACTTCCTGCCCATGTCAGAGATGCATCTGGATAATGTGGTGGTCAGTGAAGACAATATCATCTTGCCTGTTGGCCAAGGCCTGCAAGGGTCTTTGATGGCGATCGATATTGCGCGTGTCTCTATCGCGTCCGGATGCTGTGGGCTGATGCAAGCGGCCTTGGATACAGCATTGTCCTATTCCAAGAACCGGAAAATGTTCGGGGGTAAGACCCTTGATCTGGACGGCATCCAATGGATGCTGGGTGAAGTGGCCACCGATCTAGAGGCGTCCAAGCTGCTGTATCGCAAGGCCGCAGAGGCCCTTGGCACACCCGAGGGCCCGCTGATGGCCGCACATGCAAAACGGTTTGTCCCGGATGCGGCAGTTAAGGCTGCGAATACCTGCACGCAGGTTCTGGGTGGCATGGGCTTGTTGCAGCCTTATGGTCTGGATCGCCTGTCTCGTCTCGCGCAAATGCTGCGGATCGTGGACGGCACCACAGAAATCAGCCGGGTCGTCATTGGGCGTGCTTTGCAGAAACGTGCGCAGGGCCTGCCTGATCTGCATGTCCCAAAGGGATTTGGTGAGGTTGATGATAAAGTCGCATCGCTGGTCGCAGAGTAATCTGCCGATATACCGTGTAGGTCAGCCGTGTCGCAGTGACGGCTGACCTTACCCTGCGTTTAGTTCACGGCCATGAAAACTGTTCGCGTTGCGCATTGAACGCATCAGCCACCGCTGAGGATGTTCCCGATCACATCTAAGATCGTCTGGTCGTTAGATGGTGACGCCGGTGCTGCAGGTGCAGCAGGTGCAGGGGCTTGCACGCCACCCGCAGTACCGCCAGTGTCGTAGTTGGGATCGCTGCGTCCAAGGTTGCCGTCAGGGGCCTGCATCGGCAACGGGATCGGCTGACGCGTCGCCAGAATCCGTGTCATGGTCTCGCGCCAGATCTCGGCAGGAAGGCCGCCGCCGGTCACGCCAGTCAAAGGGCTGTTGTCGTCATAGCCCATCCAGACACCCACAACATATTCGCCTGTGAATGCGATGAACCACGCATCACGGGCAGATTGGGTCGTCCCGGATTTCCCGGCAATTTGCCAGCCGGGGATCTGGGCGCGTGTGCCCGTTCCGTTTTCGACGACCTGATGCATCATCCAGGTCAATTCACGGGCGGCCCTTTCACGGATTACCCGTTCCTGAATGCCGCCGCCCAGACCCATCACAGGTTCATCGTCACCCTGAATGCGGACTTCAACCAGCCCATATGGTTTGACCGCTGATCCACCGTTCAGGATGCCTGCATAAGCGCCTGTCATCTCAAGCAAGGTGCTTTCGGACACGCCAAGCGCCAGTGCCGGACCATCTGCCAGATCGCTTTCGATGCCAAACTTGTTGGCCACATCACGGACAACATCGCGCCCCACGAACTCTGACAGGATCACAGCGGGGACGTTCCGGCTTTCGGTCAATGACTGGATAAGCGTCACCGGGCCTTTGTACTGGCGATCGTAATTCTTGGGGCACCATTCGCCTGATCCGGGCGTGTTCCAGCACCGATTGCTGTCATCGAGATAGTCGTTCGGCGAAAAGTCCAACTCAAGTGCTGCAGCAAACACGAAGGGTTTGAAGGCAGAGCCGGGCTGACGGCGCGCCTGAATGGCGCGATTGAAATCACCCGGCGCGGGGGCGGCCCGGCCACCGACCATTGCACGGACTGCACCATCTGCAGACATCACAACGATGGCGGCTTCGGCTTCTGACCCCTCGCGGACCTGCGTTTCAAAGACCTGTGTCAGTGCGTCTTCTGCGGCTGTCTGCATGTCTTGGTCAAACGTGGTGCGGATATTGACGTCTTCTGTGGTGTTGCGGGTAAAGAATTCAGGGCCAGAGGCCATGACCCAATCCGCAAAGAAGCCACCCGTTGGCTGGCGCGCCGCGCTCGACAGGGTCGCTGGATTTTCGCGCGCAAAGATGGCCTCGGCCTCTGACAAGCGGCCCTGTTCTACCATCAGACCAATCACAACGTTGGCACGGCGCTGTGCTGCCTCAAGGTCGCGCGTGGGTGCGCGGGCGGATGGGGCGGGCAATGTGCTGGTCAGCATCGCCGCTTCCGCCGGAGACAGCGCGGAGGCAGGTGCGCCAAAATACCGTTCGGATGCCGCTGCAAATCCACGAGAGCCCGCACCAAGATAGGCACGGTTCAGGTAGATCGAGAGGATTTCGTCTTTGGTATAAGCCACTTCCATGCCCATCGCATAGGTGGCTTCCTTGATCTTGCGCCAGAGGGTGGTGCGGCGGCAGTCTGCCTCATAGGCGGCCTCAGAATCCCATGCGGCAGGGTCGTACGGGGTTCCAAGGCAAAGCAATTTCGCAACTTGCTGCGAAATCGTCGACCCGCCATTGCCCGACAACGGCCCACGTCCTGCGCGCAAATTGATCCGGATCGCAGAGGCAACACCGCGTGGCGACACGCCAAAGTGGGTGTAGAAGCGTTTGTCTTCCTGCGCCACCACAGCATTCACCAAATGCGGGCTGACCGTATCCGTGGTGATCATCCCGCCAAACTGGTCGCCGCGCCATGCATAGACCGCACCTTCGCGATCAGCCAGCGTCACCGATCCTTTGGCGCGCCCATCAATGACGCTTTCCATTGGGGGCATCGTTGAGGCGAAGTAGAACACCCCAAGCCCGACCATCACTGCGACAATGGCAGCACCGCCAAAGATCAACCGCCAGATCGCACGAAAGATGCCACCAATAAAGGCCAGCAAAAATCCGATTAGACCGGGCTTGCGGGCTAACTTGCGCTTGGTCTTGCGGGGTTTTGTGGGCTTGCGCGCAGGCTTTTTGGCAGGCTGAGCGCCATACCGTTTATCCGCCACCAAGGGCGCGCGTTTGGATTTGTTTCCGCTCATCTTGGGTCCGTACCGTTCTGGGTATCTTGAGGTGCACCATAAAGACGCCCGCAGGGAATGTAGAGGACGCAGATCACCAATAGGTTCCTTTTTGCCGTGATTAAAAATTAGGCGGTTGGGTCAATTTGTGCAAAAATTGTGCAACTTGCCGGATTTTGACTGTTTTCAGGGCCTTGGAATCGTTGTCACTCGGGCGGGATGGCCCCCTCTTTCGTTCATCAGCCGTGCGTAGGTGTGGCGTTGGGACAGAAACTGCAAGGGGACGAATGTGAAACTCATCATTGCAACAATCAAACCGTTCAAGCTGGAGGAGGTCCGCGAGGCGCTCACCTCTATCGGCGTGCGTGGGATGATGGTGTCAGAGATCAAAGGCTTTGGATCACAGTCCGGCCACACCGAAATTTATCGTGGTGCCGAATATGCGGTCAACTTTGTGCCGAAGGTGAAGCTGGAAATCGTCGTGCAGGATAGCATGGCCGAGCAAGTTGTCAGCACAATCGCAAGCACCGCCAAGACCGACAAAATCGGTGACGGCAAGATTTTCACACTCGACGTGGAAGGCGCATTGCGCGTTCGGACCGGGGAAACAAACGACGACGCCATTTAAGCGCGTCTCGCAGAGGGATTTTTGACAATGTTACGACTAAAGTATCTCCCCATTGCTGCTGCACTTGCTGTGTTGCCGACGATGGGTCTGGCGCAAGACGCCGCGCCGAGCTTCGACGAGATCGGCCCCTACATCATGACAACACTGCTGTTTTGTATGGCAGGTTTCTTGGTGTTCTTCATGGCCGCGGGTTTTGCAATGCTCGAAGGCGGCTTGGTGCGTTCCAAGAACGTGACCATGCAGATGACCAAGAACATCGCGCTCTATTCAATCGCCGCGATTATGTATTGGTTGATCGGCTTCAACCTGATGTATCCGGGCGAGTTTAATGGCTACGTCGGCAGCTTCTTTGTGCCAACCGTGCTTGACCCTGTGGGTGTTGCCGCTGCTGATGCGGCACTTGATTATGCCTCTATCGGGTCGGACTTTTTCTTCCAGTTGGTCTTTGTGGCTGCAACCGCGTCCATCGTGTCCGGTGCTGTGGCAGAGCGGATCAAGCTGTGGCCGTTCCTGGTATTTGTCGTGTTGCTGACGGGCGTCATGTATCCGATTTCCGGGTCTTGGCAGTGGGGCGGCGGCTGGTTGTCCGAGGCTGGGTTCTCTGACTTTGCTGGTTCGACCGTCGTGCACTCTGTCGGTGGCTGGGCCGCTTTGGCTGGTGTGATCGTGCTGGGCCCACGTTTGGGCAAATACAAGGACGGTCGGGTCAACCCAATGCCGGGTTCGAATCTTGCCTTGGCGACACTCGGTACATTCATCCTGTGGCTCGGTTGGTTTGGCTTTAATGGCGGATCGCAACTTGCGATGGGCACTGTTGGTGATGTGTCTGACGTCAGCCGTATCTTTGCCAACACAAACATGGCTGCGGCCGCTGGTGCTGTCACTGCGCTGATCCTGACGCAGGTACTGTACAAAAAGCCTGACCTGACGATGGTTTTGAACGGTGCACTTGCTGGTCTGGTCTCTATTACGGCTGAACCGCTGGCACCGACATTGTTTGGCGCGCTTTGGATCGGTGCTGTTGGTGGTGCAATCGTGGTGTTCTCGATCCCGCTTTTGGACAAGCTTAAGCTTGATGACGTGGTTGGTGCGATCCCTGTTCACCTGTTTGCAGGTATCTGGGGCACCATTGCGGTTGTCTTCTACAACTCCGATGCAAACATTGTGACGCAGCTGACTGGTATCATCGCCTACGGTGTCTTCACTTTTGTTGCCTCCTTGGTGGTTTGGTTCATCCTGAAAGCTGTCATGGGGATCCGGGTCAGCGAAGAGGACGAGATCAACGGCCTCGATGTGTCAGAGTTGGGTATGGAAGCCTATCCAGAGTTTACCAAAGGCTAAGGCCTTCACGTAATAATAGCCGAAGGCCCGGGTGCGTCATGCGTCCGGGCCTTTTTCGTTTGCCTTTGCAAGGGTCCGGCGGGGCCTACAGTTTGCATGGAATTTTGTTGCGTCAAAATTAGAAAAACCGGGACAGTCTGTCGCAAAAATGCCAGATGATCACGTTTTCCGTATGATGTTGCGCGCCCTTTCGGGCAATGTCCCGGCAAATATCGAATCTTTCATTTCCAGGGGCCTTGCCATGATCCAGACACCTTATCTTTTGTTCCTCGGCGATGCGCCGGACCAGTTGGCTGCGAAAGTCGCCCAAGGGATCAAGGACTGGCGACCCGAGAATGCTGTGGGTCAGTTCCGCATGGCGGGCTGTGGTGCTGATGTGGGTCTGGCAGACATGACGTTGGAAGAGGGCATCGCTGCGGGGGCTAAAACGCTGGTGATTGGTGTGGCGAACCGGGGTGGGTTCATTTCGGACGCCTGGAAAGAGGTCCTCGTGAAGGCTTTGCAGATGGGCTATGATATCGCCTCTGGCCTGCACAACCTGTTGCGCGACGAAGATGCGCTGCAGGCGGCGGCCCGTGTGAACGGGCAGACGTTGTTTGATGTCCGCATTCCTTCGGTGGCCTACCCGATTGCCAATGGTGTGAAGCGGACAGGCAAGCGGTGTCTGGCCATCGGGACCGATTGTTCTGTGGGTAAGATGTATACCGGCCTGTGTATGGACGCCGAGATGCAAAAGCGCGGGATGAAGACCACGTTCCGCCCGACCGGACAGACCGGTATCCTGATCACCGGTGGCGGTGTGCCGCTGGACGCTGTAATTGCTGACTTTATGGCTGGCGCTGTAGAATACCTGACGCCTGACAATGACGATGACCATTGGGATCACATTGAGGGGCAGGGCAGCTTGTTCCACGTCTCTTATTCCGGAGTGACAATGGCCCTGATCCACGGCGGTCAGCCTGATGCTTTGATCCTGACCCACGAGCCGACCCGCACCCATATGCGCGGCCTGCCGGACTATGATCTGCCGTCGCTGGAAGCCCTGCGCGATATGGCCCTGCCGATTGCCCGCGTTGCCAATCCGAATTGTCAGATTGTGGGGATTGCGATCAATTCCTCGAAGCTGGATGATGCGGCTGCCGCGGCCTATATCGCTGAGGTGGAAGGGCGTATGGGGCTGCCTACGACCGATCCGTTCCGGTTTGGGGCGGGTAAACTGGTGGATGCGCTGGACGGCCTTTGAGGGGTTAGGGAATTTTCTAGAAAATTTGGGGGGCCAGCCCCCCGCTTCGCTCCCCCCGGGATATAGAAAGAAACAAAGAAATATGGGCGATATTGCCATTCAGGTCACGCGCGATGTGTTTCAACTGGCGCAGGTGTTCACGATCAGTCGCGGCTCGCGCACCCAAGCCGAGGTCCTGACGGTCCGTTTGACCCAAGGTGCCGTGTCCGGGTTTGGCGAATGTGTGCCTTATGCCCGCTACGGCGAGAGTTTGGAGAGTGTCACCGATCAGATCATGGGGTTGCCTGCTGATCTGACCCGCGATGCCTTGCAGGATCTGTTGCCAGCTGGTGCCGCCCGCAATGCTGTCGATTGTGCCTTGTGGGATCTTGCTGCCAAACAGGCCGGCAAGCGCGTATGGGACTTGATTGGCCTACCCGCACCCCAGCCCGAGATCACCGCCTACACGTTATCACTGGATACCCCCGACAAGATGCAGGCGCAGGCCGCCCAGAACGCCCATCGCCCGCTATTGAAGATCAAGCTGGGCACGCCGGATGACATGGCCCGGTTGGAGGCTGTCCGGCGAGGTGCACCAACATCCCGGATCATCGTGGACGCCAATGAGGGGTGGACTGCAGAGGTCTACAGCGATCTGGCCCCACACCTGCTGCGTTTGGGCGTCCAGATGGTCGAGCAGCCCTTGCCTGCGGGTGACGATGATATGCTGGGTGAAATTGCCCGCCCGTTGCCTGTCTGTGCAGACGAGGCCTGTCATGATCGCGCGTCTTTGCCTGCTCTGAAAGGCAAATATGATATGGTTAACGTCAAGCTGGACAAGACCGGGGGGCTGACCGAGGCGCTTGCACTCAAGCAAGAGGCAATCCAGCAGGGCTATGCGGTCATGGTCGGCTGCATGGTTGGGTCGTCTTTGGCGATGGCCCCGGCCGTGATCTTGGCACAGGGTGTGGCCTTTACCGACCTTGACGGCCCGCTTCTGTTAGCCGAAGACCGGGGTGAACCTTTGACTTTTGATGAGGCCGGTGTGCACGCGCCATCTGCCGGACTGTGGGGATAACATGCGGACAGTGTATCTGAACGGCGAATTTGTACCGGAAAACGAGGCACAGGTATCGATCTTTGATCGTGGGTTTCTGATGGCTGACGGGGTCTATGAGGTGACCTCTGTCTTGGGCGGCAAGTTGATTGATTTTGCAGGCCATGCCAAGCGGCTGGAGCGGTCATTGGCCGAGTTAGACATGCAAAAACCTGATGACTTTGACAATCTGCTGGAGGTCCACCGCGCGCTTGTCCGTTTGAACGACATCGACGAAGGCATGATTTATCTGCAGATCACCCGTGGTGCCCCTGATGACCGCGACTTCGTTTTTCCTGACCCAGAGACGACCAGGCCGACTGTCGTGTTGTTCACCCAGAACAAACCGGGTCTTGCCAATAGCCCGGCTGCACAAAAGGGCATTAAGGTCATTTCCATCGAAGATCAGCGCTGGGCACGGCGCGACATCAAGACTGTTCAGCTGCTGTACCCGTCGATGGCCAAGATGGCCGCCAAGGCGGCTGGCAAGGATGACGCATGGATGGTGGAAGACGGCAAAGTCACCGAAGGGTCTTCCAACAACGCCTATATCGTCAAAGGCAACACCATTATCACCCGGCATTTGGGCACCGAAATTCTGCACGGGATCACCCGCGCCGCTGTCCTGCGGTTTGCCCGTGAAGCCCAGATGACCGTGGAAGAGCGCAGTTTCACCATTGATGAGGCCAAAGACGCGGACGAGGCCTTTATCACGTCGGCCTCGACTTTTGTGATGCCGGTTGTAGAGGTCGATGATCACGCCATCGGAACGGGCAAACCTGGGCCAATTTCCGCACGTTTGCGTGAAATATACCTCGACGAGAGCCTGAAAGCCGCAGTCTGACCCTTTTCGCTTGCTCTTAAACGGTGGTTTAGCGCAGTTATCCACAGGTTTGATTTGCGACGAGGGAAGCAGAGCAATGCGCGGTCTTTTAGGTGGGATTGTTTTGGTAGCCGGTGTTGGTGGCTTGGGGTGGTATGCATCGCAAGGCCCTGCCGTCACAATGGAAGCTGCCTTGTCTGATGCTGCAACCGACGTTGCCAATGACGCGCAGCATGCTGTTACGGCCACCGTTTCTGGCCGGGACATCATCGTTGCAGGCGTTGTTGAGGATCAAGCCGAGCAAGATACCTTGCTGGCTGCTTTTGACGGCATTACTGGTCGCCGGGTTGTTAACGCTGACGCACTTGCCCTTTTGCCGGTCGCCAGCCCGTACTTTTTTAGTATCGTCAAAGATGACAATGGGGTCGCGGCATCCGGCAATGCGCCTTCCGCTGATATCGCGAACACATTGGGCTTCGACGGTCTGGACATTGCAAACGGCGAGCCTGATGGCGCATGGGCCGACGCTGCTGCCGCAGCATTGGCTTCGGTCGTACCGCTCAAATCTGCCAACGTTGTGATGGCAGACGCTGCGATTGTGGTCAAAGGTGTGGCTGCAACCCCTGAAGAGCTGTCCCAATTCAATGACCTGATCGCAGCCTTGCCCGATGGCTATACCGCCACCAGCGAGATCGACGTCGAAGACGACGGTACGCCCCTGCGCATGACACTGAATTACGACGGCGAGACACTCAGTGGGACCGGTAAGATCCCTGCTGACCTGAGCATTGCTGACGTTGGGATTGCTGGCGCAGCCACATCGCTTGATCTGCAAGAGTCTGTCATTGCGTCATCGGATGGTGTTTGGCCTGACGTTGCCAAATCCGCTTTGACCGCGCTGGGATCCCTGCAAAGTGGTGATCTGTTGCTGGAAGGTACGTCTGTGACCCTGCGCGGCACCGGGACGCCAGATGAGATCGCAGCGGCCCAAGACGCACTGGCGACCTTGCCAGACGGGTACACTGCATCATCCGATGTGATGCTGGCCGATGATGGCGCTCCTTTCAGCCTGGCAGTGACCAAGTCCGCATCAGAGACGACTGCCAGCGGCAAAGTTCCTGCGGACTTCGATACCGATGCCTTGGGCGATGTCGCTGCAGATGCCCTCGACACAGCATTTATCACTGATGACACTGGCACTTGGCCGGGGATCGCAGTTGCAGGCCTTACTGGGTTGGATGCATTGGTCGCGGGAACGCTCGAAGTTACCACCGATGCGATCACATTAACCGGCGACGCACGTTCGCCGTCAGAGCGGGACGCGGCCTTGGCTGCATTGGCCGGGTTCGATGCCACGACTGATATCACGTTGCTGGATGACGGTGCGCCCGTGTCCCTTTCACTGTCCTATGACGCACAGACCGGGGCGACGGTTTCTGGTAAGCTGCCATCTGGTCTTGCCGCTGCCGACGTATCGGACGCGCTGGGCATTGCCGTGTCAGAGGATGCGGTAAACCAATCCACGATCACCAGCGATGCTGATCTTATCGGCCCGCTTGCTGCATTGCGGACCTTCCTGCCGGAGCTCGCGACGATGGATTATGCAGCATCAAAAGATGCTGTGTCCGTTGAGGCGGCAGCAGTAGCGGGCGCGGACCCGGATCGGCTTGGCGCGGCCATGCAAGCGGCTTTGGGTGACGCAGTTACTGTGTCGGTCGCGGCACCTTCGGAATTGCCAGCGCAGGGCGCAACCCGGACAAATTTGTTCACCGGCGCCCAGGAAGTCTTTACATCGGGCTACTGGCTGCCGACCTTTGATTTCTTCCCGACCCCGCAGGCATGCGCGGAACAATCCGATATCGTGCTTGCGCGCGACAAGGTGCAGTTTGTGACCGGATCAGCCGAGCTGGACGTGCAATCGATCCGGGCGATCAACGCTCTGTCGGCGCTGGCGCGCAAATGCGCGTTGGAAGGCGGGGTGTTCTTGCAAGTCTCGGGCCACACCGACAACGTAGGCGATCCCGACGCAAATCTGGCGCTGAGTCAGGCGCGGGCAGATACAGTGCGTGATGCGATCCTTGATCGCGGTTTGGCCCGTTCTGTGGTGACGGCCATCGGGTATGGCGACACGCAGCCGATTGCAGATAATGAGACCGAAGAGGGGCGCAGCGCGAACCGGCGCACCGCCTTCAATTGGAATTTTGAATAAGACCACGGTGCGGTGCGCACCAGTCAGATGACGGAGAAAGCACATGTTTGAGGAATGGGGATTTTTGCTGACCGAGATTTGGGTGCTTCTGGCGCTCGCGGCTCTGCTTGGCCTGATCGCCGGTTGGTTGATTTTCGGAAACCGAGAGGCCGCAGCGGCTGCGGGTGGCGGTGACGCGGATCGGTTGCGGTCTGAGAACGCCAAGTTGCAGTCACGCCTCGTGGCTTTGGAAGCACAGGCGGCAGGGGCTGTTTCGGCCAGTGCCGATACTGCGGTTGCGTCTGCGCCTGCAGGTAAGAAACCACGCCAGCTTGATGCGCCGAACGGTGGGAAATCTGACGATCTGAAGCGGATCAAGGGCGTCGGTCCGCGATTGGAACAGATGTGTAATATGTTGGGCTTTTGGCATTACGACCAGATCGCCAATTGGTCTGATGAAGAAGTCGCGTGGGTTGACGAAAACCTGCAAGGCTTCAAAGGCCGCGTGACCCGGGACGACTGGGTTCCACAGGCCAAAATACTGGCAGAGGGCGGAGAGACTGAATTCTCTAAGGCGCAAGACGCCGCTTCTGCACCAAACCAAAGCGACGATAGCTGATCGCACAGCCGCGTACCTGCAACACGGTGCGTGGCTGAAGCTGGACGTTAGTCGATCAACCGCTGGATCGCGATAAAGTGCGTGACTTCGTCGTGCACATTTCGGACCGGTCGAAAATCGCATTCGTGGACAAACAGCGACCCATCAGTGCGGTAATTCGTGATCCTGACGACCCCAGCCGTTTCTTCCAAGATCAATTTGCGGAACTTGGCGACGGCGTCGGGTTCTGTTTTCGGGCCCTGAAGAAAAGATAGGTTCCGACCGATCGCTTCATGTGGGGCGTATCCGGTATGCGCTTCAAACGCATCCGAGACGTAGATCACAGGCGTGCCCTTTGCAGCAGAACAGACGACGGACGACAGGCGCTTGGCCTCATCGACGTCGCCCTTGTCAACGACCTGTTCAAGAAAGCCATCAACCGGCGAGGCCTTGTTCATTTCGCCCTCCGTGCGTCGTGCATTGCTTCAATCAGTTGAACGATACGCAGCTTTTCAGTCGCATCATCAAGTTGCGAAAATGCAGCAACCAGACGTGCCAAAAGATCTGCCTCGCTGAAGGTTGGTTTGTGAACGGTCTCTTCGGGCAAGAAATCTGTCAGCGACACGCCATAGTGTTCTGCCAGAATGGTCAGGCTGGTCAGGCTGCATTTGCTCTGCGAGTCTTCATACTTTTGGTATTGCTGGGGGCTGATTTCTATCAGGCGGGCGACTTGGGCTTGGGTCATCCCACGCCCAACACGGTGCGCCCGCAGTTGCCGCCCAACATGTCCATAGACTGCATCGGTCTCTAGCGGGTCATTTTCCAATGGCGCAGTAATTTTGTTCATAAGCTCACACCCTGCAATTCTTGTTTTTTGCCCGACAACCGATGCTCTGGGCAAGCGTGATAAGTGCTTGAATGCAGAACTGACGTGTAAGTGCATACACACCATTTCTTATAATATGAGAGGAAAATGCACTCATAATAAGAAATTTCCGTGATTTCTCCATTTTTGTGACACAAATGTGAGTGAAATTCTCAAAAAAAGAGATTTTGTTTACGAGTTTTGGAGTTAACGATGAAATTGATCCCACACGCCCTGTGTGTCTTTGCCGGTTTGGCACTTGCCCCTTTCACAGCCCATGCTGAAGACAGCCCATTGACCCCAGCGTCCTTCGTTGAAGACACCGGTAGCGCAGAGCGCATCGAGGCTGGCGATCTGCTGCGCGTTTACTCTCAACAAGTCGCGGCGGCTGCCTGCTTTTACTACAATGACGTTGACCGCGACCTCAGCGTTTCGCTGTTGAACGAGGCGCGGTCAGGTTTTGATGTGCACATGGCCGCGTTGCGCAACGGCGACGAAAATCTTGGTATCATCGGTGGTGAAGAACGCCGGAAAACGCTTGTTAAAATGGACGATGTGCAAGCCGTTTGGGAGGACATGGCACAAGCCGTAGATGCCCTGTTGGTCGCAAGTGATGACACTGCCGCCGTCGAAGTCATCAAGAACCTGAACATGGTCCTGTTCGAAAAAACCGATACGTTACTTGCTGAGTTGGAAGGCCAGTATTCCAACCCAGTCGAGATTGTGCAGGCCGATGTCCTGACACTCGAAATTGTCGGTCGCCAAGCCATGATGACCCAGAAGATTGCCAAGAACGTCTGCAAGGTCTGGAGCGGTCGCGACACCCCGGAAGTACGTGAGCAGCTGACAAGTGCGCTGGGCATTTATGAGCTGTCTTTGAGCGCACTTATCAACGGGATGCCAGAAGTCGGTTTGCGGCCAGCCCCGACAGAAGAGATCGCTGCCGGACTTTCCGACGTTCTTTCCGATTGGACAGAAGTTCGCCCGACCGTTGATACCATTTTAGCAGGTTCGACCAGCCAAGAAGACCTCGCCTACCTTTTCCAACACATGGCAGAAGAGATGCATAAGTTGGAAGAGATCACACACCAGTATGTCGTGCATTCAAAGCATGACTACTAGGCGCGCGGACAAGGGTTAGAAGGTGCATCTGATGGGGGTTGGTCTTCCCTGACGATGCGAGATGCAAAGTTGATCCAATAGGTTCAGACTTGTCGCGGATTGGTCTCCCCGAGCAAGCAGAACATCGTCAACATGTGTCAGCCCGATATTGGTGTTGCAGCCGTTCATGCAGCAACACCAGCCCTTGTCCCGCCCGCCAGGGTTTGCGAGCTCGCAGGTCTTATCAAGTCGCTATCTTTGGTCGTACCTACGTGTGCGACGCGTCAAATGCGGCCTTTGCGTCGGGCGACGCGTCTGTTTGGTACTTTGCTTTCCATTCCGAGAACGGCATCCCGTAAAACACCTCCCGGCCTTCATCTTTCGTCATCTCGATGCCGCGTTCATTTGCGGCCTCTTGATACCAACGGCTTAGACAGTTTCTGCAGAACCCGGCCAGGTTCATCATGTCGATGTTCTGGGCGTCTGTCCTGTCTTCCATCAGGTGCTTCTGCAAGCGGCGAAAAGCGGCGGCTTCCAATTCGATACGTATTTGATCGTCCATGTGCGTCTCCTTCAAAGGCCGCTTTCGGCCAGCGTCTTTTCTAATATTGGGGCAAGACGGTCAGCCCACAAGGCTTGGCCGGTTGTATCTGCAATCAGGTCTTGCCTGATTTCGATCAACACATTGGGCCGGGCATGCGGGGTTGCGTGGGTGTCGATGGCGTCGCCCGGAAAGTAGCCGATGTAGGGCGCGTTATCCCCGACGCACCAGCCCTGTGCCTCGCAGGCAGTTATCACCAGACGCGCCAAGGTATCATCCTCCGCATACAAGATGCCGATGTCCCACGGGCGCGGGTCACGGCCCTGCATTTGCGGGGTGAACGAATGCACGGCACAGATCACGGTGTCGCTGCGATGGGCCGCAAGATCAGCCAGCGCGTTGTGGTATGGGCGATACAGACGTGTCAGTCGCTGCTCTTTTTCAACGGCATCCATATGGCGGTTCGCCGGGATGATCGCCCCGTCAGAGATCCGCATCACAAGTGTTGGGTCATGCTCGCCGCGATTGGGATCAATCACAAGCCGGGAAAAGTTGGATAGAACAGCGCTGGCGTTCAGGTGTGCAGCAAGGCCCCGCGTCACACCGGCTGCCCCGATGTCATACGCAATGTGGCGGGCCATTTGGGCAGGTGGCAATCCCAGATCACCCCCATTGATCCAGTCAGGAACAACATTGGTCGCATGATCACAGGTGATCAGCCACCGTGATGGATTTTTGGGCACAATCAGGTCAAAGGCAGGTGTTGTCATCAGACTTTCAAGATCGGCTGCCACTGTGCAGTTGTGACGGGCCGGGAATTGCGTATAAGGACGTTCAAAGGCGTTACCGCTAACGAAGCTTTGTTTGCACTGACGTTTCGCCGCCTGTTCAAGACCATAAGGATCGCCCGTATGAGACGCCATCGCAATGTGAAAATCGTAGCAACTTTGGGCCCTGCGTCTAACGACTATGAGATGATCCGCAAATTGGTTGAGGCGGGTGCCGACGTCTTCCGTCTGAACATGTCCCACGGCGATCATAGCGAAATAGACGTCCGTCACGGAATCATTCGTCAGGTCGAAAAAGACCTGAACACACCCATTGGTATTCTGGCAGATTTGCAGGGCCCAAAACTGCGTGTTGGCGTTTTCGCCAATGATGATGGCGAAGAGCTGATCCCCGGCGCCACATTCCGGCTGGATCTTGATGATGCCCCCGGTGACGTGAACCGCGTGCAACTGCCGCACAAAGAGATTTTCGACGCGCTGGAACCCGGTGCCCATCTGCTGGTCAATGACGGCAAGATCAAACTGCGGGTCAAAGACTGTGGTGCGACCTTTGCCAGTTGCGAAGTGATCGTGGGCGGCGTGATCTCGAACCGGAAAGGCGTGAACGTCCCTGATGTGGTGTTGCCGCTGGCTGCTTTGTCGGAAAAAGACCGCAAGGATCTGGAATTCGTCTGTGAACTGGGTGTCGATTGGCTGGCACTGTCCTTTGTCCAGCGACCAGCTGACGTCGAAGAAGCGCGCGTGCTGTGTAAGGGTCGTGCTGCAATCCTGTCCAAGATCGAAAAGCCTGCGGGCGTGAAAGCCTTTGACGACATCCTTGCGGTGTCCGACGGGATCATGGTCGCTCGTGGCGATTTGGGCGTTGAACTGCCCGTACAGGCGGTGCCGCCGATCCAAAAGCGCCTGATCCGCAAATGCCGGGCCGCGGCCAAGCCGGTTATCGTGGCCACGCAGATGTTGGAATCCATGATCGAAAGCCCGATGCCAACACGGGCAGAGGTCTCTGACGTGGCAACCGCGATCTACGAAGGCACGGACGCCATTATGTTGTCTGCGGAATCTGCAGCGGGCTCTTATCCGATCGAAGCCGTGACCACGATGAACAATGTCGCAGCCGAGGTCGAGGCCGATCCGACCTACACAGACATCATCGAGGCCTCGCGCAAGACAAGCGGTAAGTCTGTTGCTGACGGGATCGTCTCTGCGGCCCGCGAAATCGCAGAGACCACGAACGTCAAAGCGATCTGCTGTTTCTCGCAGTCGGGCACGACAGCGTCGCTAGTGTCGCGTGAACGGCCACGGGTCCCGATTGTGGCCCTGACCAGCTACGAGTCCACGGCGCGCCGGTTGTGCCTGTCTTGGGGCACCAACTGTGTGATCGTGGGGGTCGTGGACCGGTTTAAGGATGCTGTCCTTGCGGGCGTGCGCGCTGCAAAAGCAGAAGGTCTGGCGGACGAAGAGGATATGGTCGTGATTACTGCGGGTGTTCCGTTTAACACACCGGGGTCTACCAACATTCTGCGTGTGGCCCCCTGTGCGGAACGATTGATTTTCGCGGCCGATCCAGAGTAACGTCACCGGAAACAACCGTTATTCAGGTGTTTCCATGGATCCAGACGTCCTTTTTGTACTTGGTTGCATCATTTGTGTCTTAGCTGTCCCGGCAGTGATCTCAGCCTTTGCCGACGGGCGCGCACCGCGTGCGCCTGCACTGATTATTCTGATTGCTGGGGGGATGATCACCTATGCCATCATCGAGCGGCCAGGCAACTACAGCCTGGAGACGATGCCGGACGTCTTTGCGCGTGTGATCAGCCAGGTTCTCAAGTAGCGGCGCACCGCATTTAACCCTTGCCATCAACGTGGCCCCCTCCTAAAAGGCGGCTTCACCCGCGCGTCCGGCCAGTTAGGCATGCCGAGTCGCGCGCTCGACCGATCTAAAAGATGGAGACGGAAATGCCAAAGATGAAGACTAAATCAAGCGTGAAGAAGCGCTTTAAGGTGACGGCCTCTGGTCGCGTTGTTGCCGCCCAAGCGGGCAAGCAGCACGGCATGATCAAACGCTCGAATAAGTTCCTCCGCAACGCCCGTGGCACAACCACGCTTTGCAAAGCTGACGAAGGTATCATCAAACCGATGATGCCTTACTCACGTTAATTTATTAGAGGGATTTGAGATATGCGCGTTAAAGGCGGAACAGTCACTCATCGTCGTCACAAAAAAGTTCTCGACGCTGCCAAAGGTTATTACGATCGTCGCTCCAAGACCTTCAAGGTCGCCAAGCAGGCCGTCGACAAAGCCAACCAATATGCAACCCGCGACCGTCACAACCGCAAGCGCAACTTCCGCGCTTTGTGGATCCAGCGGATCAACGCAGGTGTGCGTTCGGTTGATGAAACACTGAACTACTCCAAGTTCATCAACGGTCTGGTTCTTGCCGGTATCGAGGTTGACCGTAAGGTCCTCGCCGATCTGGCCGTGAACGAGCCCGAAGCATTTGCTGCGGTTGTTGGCAAAGCGAAAGACGCATTGGCCGCTTAAGCGCCTGCGTTGTTTTAGAATTTCAAAGGGCCGCTCCGGGTTGGGCGGCCTTTTTTGTAACAGGATTGGACCTCACTGTCGCCAACTTGCGGTTGCAATGGATTTAAGCGTTCCATTTGCAAGGGTGCCTAGTATGAAATCAATTCCCGTCTGTGCCGCATCTGTGGCCATTCTGACCTTGGCAGCCTGTGGCGGCGGGTCGTCTTCGAGCTTTAGCATCGCGGCCTTCGAAGAAGATTTTGCATCCGCTGCCGGCGCATCGGTGACAGACTATCGCGCCACTATTGCTGACCCCGCAACCCTTTCGGGCAATGCGACATTCTATGGCGTTATCCTTTTACCGACTGCAGTTGATAGCACCGATGCTTTAGCAGGGCGCCTGCACCTGGATGCAAATTTCGACGACCAGAGCCTGAACGGGTCTGCTGACCAATTTGCACTGTATGATATTGACTTTTCAGAAGCGGAAACTTTCGGTGATGCGTTTGACAAAAAGTCAGACCTGACTGGAACCCTTCCTGTCACAAATGGTCAAACGGTGCCTGTCACGACGGCAAGCGGCAGCTTTCAGTCTCTCGAAGGGACCTTGAGCGGCACATTGCGCGGTGCAGCTGGAGACTTTGAAGTGGAAGCCCACTTTTTTGGTGGTATTCGGGATTCCGCTACAAGCGATGCACGTCTGGCCGACGCTGATATTCTCGGTTCAGTCGTAGGACCCGAAAGCACGATCACCTACGGCAGCGACTCTGGCATCAACGGCGCGTTTATCGGTTACGAAGACTAAGATCGGCCGCGATGTTCAGGTTTTCGCCGATCTGGCCGTAAACGAGCCTGAAGCATTTGCTGCCGTTGTTGGCAAAGCGAAGGACGCATTGGCCGCATAAGCGCCTGCGTCTTGTTCGAATAGGAAAGGGCCGTCCCATGTTGGGCGGCCCTTTTGCGTTTGCGCTAGTGACCGGTGGCAAAGACACCCGCTTCGCGCAGTTCCTCGCCATTTCTGTCGAATGCAAATGAGACCCCACCGACGATCTCTTGCCCAATGTCGCCAGCGATTAGCCCGTTATAGGTACCAGAGCTTTCGCCCACAGTCTCACCAGCACTGCCGTTCGAGATGGTTCCGCCAGAAATAGTGCCGTCGAATAACCCGTTGTCGTCAAATTCGGTTTCTTCGAGAAGAATGTCTTCCGTCGTATACCCTGCATAGGGCGTTCCGTTATCCAATCGCGAAATGACGCGATTGTTAATTTCGCCGTCAATTGAGGAATTCTCAAAATCGACATTCATTTCTGCCGCCCCCGTTGCGCGCCAAACATTATTGGTGCCGCGTGCCTGATATCCAACATAGTCGCCAAGGAATGTCGCGGTGCCGCTCGTCGGCAGGGTTGTTTCCTCTAAGCGGGCAAACTGGGCCGCAAACGCACCCGGACTATTGTCATGCGTGGCAATGATGCCGACGCGGGACGTGCTGGTTTCGCTGACAAATGCTGAAGCCAGCACATCGCCTGAACTTGTGTAGGCCCCCGAGAAACTTCCAACAGCTCGGGATGCTTCGATATCGAGAGCTTCTGCGACCGTGCCGACGTCGATGACGATCTTGGTCCCATCGTTAGATTCTTCAATTTGACCGTCGGCTTCGCCGCCCAGATTACCGACTGCGGGTGCGAAAACGACAGGGTCAGGCGAGCTCGATCCGGATCCACCGCAAGCAGCAAGTGTGCCCAAAGCAACCGACGCTAACAAAAGTTCTCTCATAACAAATCTCCTTGTTGAAATGAGAAGAGGCTAAGCTTCGGTTAACCATTGGTCATTGCAGGTTTCCCATACCCATGACGTTTCAAGAGAAAATGCATATTTTACAGCATACTACCGGAAATCAACCCGGACCCATCGCATTGATTTCGTCAAAATCTGCCGTCTGCCGCATCCTGTTCAACCACGTCTCAAGGTGTTTTCGCGGTGGGATCAACTGCCCCCCCTCTGGCGTCGCAGCCAGATAATGCAGCACTGGCGCCAGGAACAGATCGGCCAGCGTCAGGGCTTCGCCACATAGGTAGGAACCGGTCAACCCAGCCTCGATCACATCCAACTGCGCGGCCATCACCGGCACGGCTTCTGCGATCTTCGCTTCATCCGGTTCCAGCCCCCGCATCGGTTTCACAAACCGTTCCGACACGCAGTTACCGACGACCGTTCCATAGATGTAGTCGTTCACAACCGAGATCCATTGCATCATCTGGGCCCGACCCATCGGATCACCGGGTTGCAGGGCAGGGCCGTCAAAGGCCTCGTCCACGTAGACGCCGATCGCCAGGGCCTCATACAGTTTCACATCGCCGTGTTGCAAAGCGGGCATCCGGGCGAATGGATGGTGATCGGCCCGGTAGTCCGCACTGCGAAAGTCAACGGGCTGCAAAACATGGGGCACGCCCTTGTTGGCGCAGATCATACGTGCGGTGCGGACATAGGAACTGGGTGGCAGGCCAAAAAGAGTAACATCAGACATCGACAGGACCTTTTGAAAGGGGTGGGCAGGTGGCGCGGGCAAATTTGGCATAGCCTTGGACCAATATGCGGGCCCAACCCATCTCATAGTTCTCGCGTTTTTTCACACCCTCGGCGCCCAAAGCATCCCAGCCGGTATGCACCAAGGTCACGCCGGTTCGGCCATCGTCGGTGGTGGCAAAGGCGACCGTGATCGACGTCGGCGTTTTGTCGTCACCCACGTACCAAGAGATCGCAAGGTCATTGGGTTTGTCCCAGATCGTGATATGGCCCCAGACATGCGTTGTCCCATCCTCGGCGGTCTCGATAATTTTGCCGCCATACTGCGGGTCGATCGAGACGGTTCCATTGGCAATCGAAAAGCTTTCGATGGGCCACCAGTCATTGATCTGGTCGACGAACGCATCAAAGGCGGCCTCCTTGCTGGTATTCAAAACGACCACCACTTCGACAGGGTCAATCATGCGAGGTCTCCGATGTGTCGAGATTTTTCAGGGCATTCAGCCAATGCTGATCAAGGTAGGCGCGCAGCTTTGCCAGCGCCTCTGTATCAATCTGGTAGATATTCTTCTTGCCTTGGGGTGTCAGCGACACCAAGCCAGCCTCGCGCAGAACCTTCAGGTGCTGAGACATGACGGGCTGAGAGACAGGCATCTGATCTGTAAGTTCCCTTACAGATGCGGGGGCCACCCCTAACGCTTTCAGGATATCCTGACGTAAGGGATGACCAAGGGCTGTGAATATATTTTCATAAGGCATATCTTATAATAAGACACGCCTTATGAAATGTCGAGGCCTTACTTATTGCGCGATGAACGTACCCACTTCGGTAAACGTTTCCTCGTCAAATGTATGCGTCACTGCGACTGCGCCAACTGCTTCGTTCCCGGTGTCACCTCCGATCAGACCCGAGAAGACACCATTTGCAGTCGTCACATCAAGGCCGTCAACGATGGATGGATCGGCCGATGCAACGCCGGCAAACGCGCCTGCCTCATCGATCGCGGTCTCGCCAAGCACGATATCTGAAATGAAGTCTTCATTGTCCGCGACTGCCACTTCCACAATCACACCGTTCTGCTCCTCTTCTTCAATTTCAAAATCGACAAAGCGGCGGTCGGTGATGTCGCCAGAAATCACGGAATTCGCAAAGTCCGCATTCAGCGTCGCGATGCCCTCGATCGCAAGTCTTTCTGGGTTAACATTGGGATTGGCAGGATCGTTCGCAAGCAGGATCGACGCGTAGTCACCTTCATAGGTGGCGCTGCCAGTTAGCGGCATGGTGGTTTCTGTCAGACGGGCAAATGCAGCGCCGGCAGTAAAGGTGATGTCTTCAGGGCCGCTGATCTCTTGCGGATCTAGGCTTAGCAAAACGCCGACGCTGGATGTGACGGCGTCCGTACCGCCGACAAATGCCAATGCTAACTGCACATCCGGACCATCTTCGCCGCCTCTCAACGCAGATGCCAATGCGGCCAGATCTGTGCCTCCGACAATGTTGAAGCCTGACTCAAGCTGTCCCTTGATACCCAACTCTTGCAGTACGGGAGAGATCCCAGACAGGGATTGCGTGGTCCCGTCGACTGTGACGAAAACCTCCAGACCGGACGCTGATGTCGCAAACGAGATGTTATTCGGCCCAAGACTTCCGTTGGCAGGCGCCAGAACGACATCAATTGGTGCGGGTGGATCTTCATTCTCAACACCGCCATCATCTTCCGGCGGTGTGACCTCTTCAACGTCATCACCGACATCTGGCAGTACCGCTTCTTCAACAACGGCTGATCCACTGCCGCCACAGGCTGCAAGTGAAAAGGCTGCTAAGCTGGCAAGAATAAGATATTTCATGTGTGCGTGTCCTCAATTGGTTAATGCCCCTGCAAGACTTACGCACAGCGCCCAGACCTTATTCTTGGCGAATTGAAAAAAGTTGGGGTCACATGAAGAAGTAGGGCCGCGGCGATATGTTGCTTTCCTTGCAACCCTCACGTCCCCGCGCTACTCAGCCCTGACCAGACAAGAGGCCCGCAATGGACGATCTGAAATCCAAATACCTGACCCTCATCGCTGACGCGGTGGACGAAAACAGCCTTGAAGAGCTGCGGGTACAAGCCCTTGGCAAAAAGGGCGAGATTTCGTTGCAGATGCGTGAGCTGGGCAAGATGACCCCGGAAGAGCGTCAAACGGCGGGCCCCGCACTGAACGCACTCAAGAACGAGATCAATTCCGCCTTGGCTGCCAAGAAAGACGCGTTGGGCGATGCGGCGCTTGACGCGCGTTTGCGGGACGAATGGCTGGATGTGACATTGCCCGCCCGCCAGCGCCCTATGGGCACGATCCACCCGATTTCCCAAGTCACCGATGAGGTGACAGCCATCTTCGCCGACCTTGGCTTTTCCGTCGCCGAAGGTCCCCAGATCGAAAGCGATTGGTACAACTTCGACGCATTGAACATTCCCGGCCACCACCCGGCACGGGCGGAAATGGACACGTTCTACACGCATCGCAAGGAAGGCGATAACCGTCCGCCCCACGTCTTGCGCACCCATACGTCCCCCGTACAAATCCGGCACATGGAGGCCCACGGCGCCCCGTGCCGCATCATCTGTCCGGGCCGCGT
>CALILP010000182.1 GCA_938016515.1 uncultured Paracoccaceae bacterium | reverse complement strand
TGACCCCGACCAAGATCCTCGACCTCCCATTTGGACCGCAAACGGAAAGAGCCGCGACCTGTGCGGTAGGCTTCCGCGATATTCTCAGCAGGTTCAACGATGACACCGCCAGTCGGGAAATCCGGGCCGGGGATATAGTTGAGCAGGGTATCGTCACGTGCATCCGGCGTTTTGATCAGGTGCAAGCAAGCGTCTATGAGTTCGTGTAGGTTATGGGGCGCAATGTTGGTCGCCATACCAACCGCAATGCCGGAAGAGCCATTGGCAAGCAGGTTCGGGAAGGTCGCGGGCAGCACGCTGGGTTCTTCAAGGCGGCCATCGTAACTTGGACGGAAATCTACGGCGTCTTCGTTCAGGCCGATCAACAGCGCCTCAGCTGCCGCCGTCATCCGCGCCTCAGTATAACGTGAGGCAGCAGGGTTATCCCCGTCGATATTGCCAAAGTTCCCCTGCCCGTCGACCAGCGGATAGCGGATGTTGAAGTCCTGCGCGAGGCGCGCCATCGCATCGTAAATCGCAGCATCGCCGTGGGGGTGGAAATCACCCATCGTGTCGCCACTAATCTTGGCGGATTTCAGGAAGCCGCCGGTCGGGGCCAACCGCAGCCGCGACATCGCATAAAGGATTCGCCGGTGCACGGGTTTCAGCCCATCGCGAGCGTCTGGCAAGGCCCGGTTCATGATCGTCGACAAGGCATATGTGAGATATCTATCACCCAGAGCGCGGCGTAACGGCTCTGTCATATCTGCCAATGGCGGGTCGATGTCGGGGGTTTCGGTGTCGTTGGTCATAGATGTTGTGTACCTCTCGGACCTATTGCCGTAAAGCGGCCTTTGGGTTTCGCAAACCGAACATTTCCCCTCTGAAAATCGAAAGCCTGTGTGCTAGGAAGACAGCGGGGAACGCAAACGATTCTGCGAGGTTGCTATGGGAAAGTTCATTATCCTGTCATTTTTGGCTTTGGGTGCTGTGTTTTATGAGATGTCAGGTGGTGCTGAATTCGAACCGGAATTCCGTGCGCCGATTGACGTCGCGCAAACTGATTTGGCGCCAACAGCAACGCCAGCGGATGAACCCGAGGTGACACGCGCCAACACAGGTTCGCTGATCCAGATTGCAGCCCCGTCTGACATCGTGACGACAGAACAGACACCAATTGTGGCCCAGCCTGTTGCGTTTAATGCACCGCTGCCAGCGGGTGAGGTGATCATCACCCCTGCCCCAAGTGCGCCAGTGCAGAATGTAGAAGAGGTATCAGCGGCCGTAGCGACACTTGATCTGCGCGCCGTTGCCGGTGATTGGGTCAACATGCGCTCTGGTCCGAGTACCAGCTACGACGTTCTGGATACGTTGCCGCGCGGCACCCAAGCCGAGGTCATCGAGGTTGATGCAGAAGGTTGGGCGCGGATTCGTGTCACAAACACGGGTCAAGAAGGCTGGATGGCGGAACGGCTCTTATCCGACATCTGATGGCGGACCACCCTTGCGTCTGGCCCAAAGGCCGCGCAATAGAGCCATATGACTGAAAAATCCATTTTGATCACCGGCTGTTCCAGCGGCCTTGGGTATGACGCAGCCGTGGGTCTTCGGGCGCGGGGCTGGCGTGTTTTTGCGTCCTGTCGCAAGGCAGAGGATTGCGCGCGCCTCAACAGCGAGGGCTTTGAAAGTCCGCTGATTGACTATGCAGACAGCGACACGATCTTTAATGGCTTAGCGGAAGTCCTTGAAAAGACGGGCGGGACGTTAAACGCGGTCTACAACAACGGCGCTTTCGCCTGTCCGGGCGCGGTCGAAGATCTGCCCCGCGGTGCATTACGCGAGATCTTTGAGACGAACCTTTTTGGCGTTCATGAACTGACGCAGGCCGTGATCCCCGTGATGCGCAAGCAAGGATACGGGCGGATTATCAATTGCTCTTCTGTTCTGGGGCTTGTGGGGATGAAATGGCGCGGGGCCTATGTTGCAACGAAGTTTGCAATGGAAGGGCTGACGGACGTTCTGCGGGTCGAAATGACCCACACACCCATTGACATTATCCTGTTGGAACCGGGGCCGATTACCTCAAAGATCCGGGAAAACTCGATCCCGCATTTTGAGCGGTGGATCGATATCAAAAACTCTGCGCGGGCCAATCAATATGAAAAGCTGCGCGAACGCCTGTATGTCGACACAGGACGAGACCAATTCGAACTCCCCGCCTCGGCAACGACGAAAAAGCTGGTACACGCCTTGGAAAGCAAACGCCCCAAACCGCGTTATTATGTCACCAAACCAACTTATCTGATGGGTTTTCTGCGACGTATCCTGCCCACCCGTGGCCTCGACTGGGTGATCCGCAAGGTTGGGTAAACCGAGACCCCGTCTTCATTTCGCCAAAACAACTCATACGGCGCTGCAGTTTCACAAAATACGGCGGAAAATCTATGCCCACGCCTTTCCTTCCGTCTCTCCTCTGCTAGGTCGCGACCAAAGAACAAAGGACAGAACATGGCGAATGACCCTCTTTTCTGGCTGGTTGCCGTAGCGGTACTGATTGTGCTTGGCATCTTACTGCTCGGCATCGGCGCATTTGGTAAGGGCGGCGAGTTTAATCGCAAAAACGCGAACAAAATCATGCGCTGGCGGATCGGGGCGCAGTTCGTGGCTGTTCTGCTGATCTTGCTTTACGTCTACTTACGCCGCCAAGGGGGATAATACATTGGTCACGCTCAACAAAATATACACGAAAACGGGTGATGCGGGTGAAACCGCCCTTGGGAACGGCAGCCGTGTGGCAAAACATGCGATACGGGTGACGTCTTATGGCACCGTGGACGAAGCAAATGCGACTGTTGGTATGGCGCGGTTGCATGCGTCAGGCGACATGGATCAGCAATTGATGATGATTCAGAACGACCTCTTTGATCTTGGCGCTGACCTGTGCCGTCCGGACATGGAAAAGGACGCTGAGGCAGAGTACCCCCCTTTGCGGATCAGCACGGCGCAGGTCGAACGGCTGGAAGCACAAATCGATGCGATGACCCAGAATGTGCAGCCCTTGAAAAGCTTTATTCTGCCGGGTGGGTCGCCACTGGCAGCCCATCTGCACCTGTGCCGGACGGTCTCGCGGAGGGCGGAACGTCTGACTGTCGAACTGGCCACGATGGAATCCGTCAATCCAGCCGCGGTAAAATACCTGAACCGTTTGTCAGACTGGTTCTTTCAGGCTGGGCGCATCGCCAACAACAACGGTGCAGATGACGTGTTGTGGGTGCCAGGTGCGAACCGTTAGCGGCAAAGGCAATTTCTCTACGAGAAATTGAAGACAAATCCTCTACGAGGATTTGGGGACAGACTTTCTTTGAAAGTCTGCTTTCATCGCATGACTTTGGCAGAACCAGAGAAACATGACGTCACATAGCCGTGCCGCGTCGATTTTGCACTGTTTTCAGAGGTGCCTTCGCGGTAACCACGCATCTAAGCACGTATGTGCGCCTCGATTCTTAATGGGAGAACACCGCCGATGAAGGTCCTCGTACCCGTCAAACGCGTGATCGACTACAACGTGAAGGTTCGCGTCAAAGCGGATGGTTCCGGTGTTGATCTCGCCAACGTCAAAATGTCCATGAACCCGTTTGATGAGATCGCTGTCGAAGAAGCGATCCGTCTGCGCGAAGCTGGCAAAGCGACTGAAGTTGTGGCTGTATCCATCGGCGTGAAGCAATCTCAGGAAACGCTACGCACCGCCCTTGCGATGGGTGCGGATCGCGCGATCCTGATCAATGCAGCCGATGATGTGCACACAGACATCGAGCCACTGGCCGTCGCCAAATTGCTCGCCGCTGTCGTGAAAGAAGAAGAACCGGGTCTGGTTCTTGCTGGCAAACAGGCGATTGATAACGACATGAACGCCACAGGCCAGATGTTGTCTGCCCTGCTTGGTTGGTCGCAAGCAACCTTCGCGTCTGAACTGGACGTTGACGGCGACAGCGCCACCGTAACCCGCGAAGTCGATGGCGGTTTGCAGACAATCAAAGTGAACCTGCCGACCATCGTGACAGTCGATCTGCGTTTGAACGAGCCGCGGTATGCCTCCCTGCCCAACATTATGAAGGCCAAGAAAAAGCCTTTGGATGAGAAGACACCGGCGGATTACGGCGTCGATGTTGCGCCGCGTTTGACCGTCGTCGGCACATCAGAGCCTGAGGCCCGGAAAGCTGGCATCATGGTAGGGTCTGTTGATGAACTGGTCGAGAAACTCAAAGAAGCGGGAGCTGTATAATGGCTGTTCTTCTGATTGCTGAAGTCAATGGCGGCGCATTGAACGCCGACGCAACCGGCAAGGCCCTGACGGCTGTTGCTGGTCTGGGTGACGTTACTGTCCTTTGCGCGTCTTCTGGATGTGAAGGCGCTGCTGAGGAAGCCGCGAAGCTGGCAGGTGTATCCAAAGTGCTGTGCTGCTCGGACGAGGCCTATGGCCACGATCTAGCAGAGCCTGTCGCCGATCTGGTTGTCGGCCTTGCTGGCGATTATGACCACATCGCGGCCCCCTCGACGGCTGCCTCCAAGAACATCCTGCCCCGCGTTGCGGCCCTGCTGGATGCGATGGTGATTTCCGAAGTGACTGCCGTGGTTGACGCCGACACGTTCGAGCGTCCGATCTATGCAGGTAACGCGATCCAAACGGTGAAGTCTGCAGACGCCAAGAAGGTCATGACGATCCGAACTGCCGGGTTTGATGCGGCTGGCGAAGGTGGGTCTGCTTCGGTTGAGAAGATCGCGGCTGCTGCAAATCCCGGCCTGTCTTCTTGGGTTGAAGACAAGGTTGCCGCCTCTGACCGTCCGGAACTGACATCTGCGGGTGTGGTTGTGTCCGGTGGCCGTGGTGTTGGGTCAGAAGACGATTTCAAATTGATCGAAACACTGGCTGATAAGTTGGGTGCCGCAGTGGGTGCGTCTCGTGCAGCTGTCGACTCTGGCTATGCACCAAACGACTGGCAGGTTGGTCAAACGGGTAAGGTGGTTGCACCTGATCTGTATGTCGCTGTCGGGATTTCAGGCGCCATCCAGCACTTGGCTGGGATGAAGGACTCCAAGATCATCGTGGCAATCAACAAAGACGAAGAAGCGCCGATCTTTCAGGTCGCAGACTACGGCTTGGTGGCCGATCTGTTCGACGCAGTGCCGGAACTGACCTCAAAGCTGGGCTAAGTCCCCACTTCAAATCAGACAAAGGCCCACCGCATCCGGTGGGCCTTTTGCGTTATGACCTGCCCGCGTGATGAAGGGCCTGCCGGATACGCGGCCCCAGCACTGTTGCGGCTTCCTCATGTGGCTTCACCCCAAGGATATCCGCAGCAGCCCGCGCCTGGATCGGTGGGTAGACCATGCCCTGGGTGCCACTGGCCAGTGCAACAGATGATGGCCGTACAACGATGACATCCATCACATGATCCCGCAGAACGTCGATCATGTTCTCTGTGACAAACAAGGGTTCAGCCCCAATTGGATTGGCCCGATCGTGCCAAAGGACATTGGACAATTCGTCTCGTGAAAACCAAAGTAAAACGGCACGCGGACCGATCTGATCCAGCATATTGCGCATCCGGGCGACCCAGGCCTCTCGCAATTCGGTGACGACGATGTCAAATCGCTCGCGCGACAGCCCATAAAGCGTACCAAGCATATGCCGTGTGAACGTGAAATCCGAAAAATCCACCTCACCGTAAATGGCCTGCAACACGGTCGAGGCCCGCAGAAAACGATCGTTGCGGCGCGGATGCACCGAATAAAACCGGTTTGACAGATTATGCGCCCCCATCACCTGCACGACCGTCAACTCTGCATCGTGGCAGGCGCCCATAATGGTCGGGTCATTTACAAAGGCATCAACCCCGCCGTTCACACAGCCAAAATTGACACAGGACATCCGCAGGTCTTTTTCCAACAGCGTCGGAAACGGATTCTCAATGAATTTGCCGAAAGTTTCGGTCCCACCAAGGCAAGCCAAATACGGCTGATTCAAATCATGTTTCGGCCCCCGAAAGAAAATCCGGGATAGCCCATAGCGGCACGGCTCATAAGACAGGCCACCACTGTCGAGTACATCTTGTTTCATGGTTCCCACACCCTTGTTTCCAATTTCGAAACACAGAATCAGCGAAATTCCTTTGCAAACCGCTAAGGTTGCAATTTGAGATGATCTGTCGTGATGACGGCAGGACCACTTTCGCATGCTACAGCGCTTGATGCCCGGTGCAGGTGCAGCATAAGGTGCTGGCAATTATGCAAAGGGCACCATCATGACAATCGAGCGGGTAGGCATCATCGGCGCAGGCCAAATGGGCAACGGAATTGCCCATGTTTTTGCGCTGGCGGGCTATGATGTGTTGGTCAACGACATCAACGCTGATGCCCTGACGGCGGCGGTTCAACGCATCGACAAGAACATGGAACGTCAGGTCAGCCGCGATCTCATCAGCGCAGACGACAAGACCGCGGCGCTGCGGCGCATCCAGACCACAACCACATTAACCAATTTGGGAGATACCGACCTTGTGATCGAGGCCGCAACAGAGCGTGAGACGATCAAGACCGCGATTTTCGAGGACCTCGTCCCCCACCTCAAAGCGAACACGATTCTGACGTCGAACACGTCCTCCATCTCAATCACCCGTCTTGCTGCCCGCACCGACAGACCGGAACGGTTCATGGGCTTCCACTTTATGAACCCCGTTCCGATCATGCAGCTGGTCGAGCTGATCCGCGGCATCGCCACCGATGAGGCCACGTTCAAGGCCTGCGAGGGCGTCGTGGCACGCTTAGGCAAGACTTCTACCGCGTCAGAGGACTTTCCCGCCTTTATCGTGAACCGCATCCTGATGCCGATGATCAACGAGGCGATCTACACGCTGTACGAAGGTGTCGGGTCGGTCAAATCGATCGACACTTCGCTTAAGCTAGGGGCCAATCACCCGATGGGGCCGCTGGAGCTGGCAGATTTCATTGGTCTGGATACGTGTCTTGCGATCATGAACGTCCTGCACGACGGCCTTGCAGACACCAAGTACCGCCCCTGCCCCCTGCTGACGAAATACGTGGAAGCAGGCTGGTTGGGTCGCAAGTCCAAGCGTGGGTTCTACGACTATTCTGGCGAAACACCTGTGCCGACGCGGTAGCGCACAATTTCTGAAACAGAAATTGGGGCAAATTCTCTTGGAGAATTTGACGTCAGACTTTGAAACAAAGTCTGTGGCTCAGCGCTTGAGGTTCAAGGTCGTCTCACGCAGCCACGCCATGAAGGCGCGGGTGTCCACCATCCGTTCCTTCATCTCATCAGGATCAAACGCCCCACCCACAATTGGGGCCATCGGCTTGTTCACTGCACGGGCGATCTCGTGGATCAGCAGGCCTTGTCTTAGCGTCGCAGACACTTGGTTCGCCATCAGATAAGCACGCGAGTTGCTGCCCTCAAAGAACATCGGGACAACCGTCGCGCCAGATTTGCGGATCATCTTGGCGGTAAAGGCGTTCCAGGGCGCCTCAACCGCGGGCCCGAACATCGAGTTTGAGGCCGCGACCGTGCCAGACGGGAATAGCGCGACGAGGCCGCCCTCTTCCAGAAAGGCCATAGCCCGGCTGCGCATTTCGACCATGCGTTCCTGTGCATCAGGCTGATGGGGAAACGGGACAGGGATCATGAAACTGGTGGCTTCCTCATCCAGACCAGTCAGCAAAGCGCGCGTCAGAATACGGTAGTCGGGACGGATCCGCCCAATCAGCTCAGCCAGCACCACACCGTCGACCAAACCGTGCGGATGGTTTGCCACAAGGATCACCGGGCCTGTCTTGGGAATTTGATCAAGCTCGATTTGTGGGGTCTGCAGATCGATCCCCATTGTCCGCAGGATCCGGGTAAACACTTCCTGACCTTTTGGGATTCCTTCACGTTCGAACTGCCGGGCCAAACGCAGGATCGTGATCTTGCCCGTCATGAACTCGATGGTGCGGATGATGCCACGCTTGACCGGGTTGTCGAACGACCCGGCGTAACTCAGCGCTTTGCGGTCGTAATGCGGAATTTCGTCAGCACTGCTGCGCGGTGTCACAGATTTTTGCGTAGCATCTTCTGTCAACGCAGGTTCCTTATTACACCCACAATAGGGTCTAGTCGCCTTCGCCGAACTTATCTGCGACGAGTGCCGCCAAAGCCGCCATCAGATCGTCCGCGTCCGGCCCAAAGGTTTCAACCTCAATAGAGGTTCCTACTGTAGCTGCCAACATTAAAAGGCCCATGATGCTGTCGCCATCCGCGTTGATCCCGTCCTTTCGGACAATGGCATAGCCATCAAACCCTTCCGCGACTTCAGCAAATTTAGCAGAGGCGCGGGCGTGCAAGCCTTTGATATTGGTAATATCCATAGATTGTGTCGGCATGATCAGGAGGCACCAACACTCATTGCATCAATGTACTTGTGCGCAGCCTTCAAGGCGGCCTCTACAGCATCCGGAACGGCCCTGTGCCGCGACTTGGCCAGCTTAATCAGCATGGGCAGGTTGGCACCATACATGATCCGGCGGTTTTGGGGATTACAGGCCTTAATCGACAGGTTCGAAGGGGATCCCCCAAACATATCCACGACAATCACCACACCATTGCCATCATCAACGGCATCCGCAGCCTCGCATATCTCGGTCTGTTTTGCGCTGCGGTTGTCTTCTGCTGCAATCTCAATGGTTCGCACCCCGATCTGCGGCCCGACCACATGTTCCATTGCGGCGCGGTATTCCTCGGCCAAACGACCATGGGCAACAATCACAATTCCAATCACGCGGTATGCCTTGATACTGGTGGCGGCGTCGCAGCAATTTGGCCAGCGCGACGATCCATTTCTCTATGACGTATAGATACAGGCCAGCCGGCCTTTTCAAGGGCAGAAGATAGCTTTTCCGTGACGGCAACAGACCTGTGCTGGCCCCCGGTACACCCAAATCCAATCGAGAGATGCGATTTTCCCTCTGCCTTATATGCTGGCAGCAAAAACATCACCAAATCATGAACTTTATCAAAAAACGGCTGATATTTTTCATCATCGGCGACGTATGTCGCCACTGCATCATCCCGGCCGTCCAGTTTCCGTAGCGCTGGATCCCAATGCGGATTGCGTAGGAACCGGCAGTCGAACACCACATCCAACCCTCTTGGCAGACCCCTTTTGTACGAGAACGACTGCACCGTCACCCCCATCAACGCCCCACCCTTGCGCCCAAACAAGCGTTCAATTTCTGCTTTGAGGGTATGCGGGGACAGGTCAGACGTGGTGATTAAAATATCTGCGCGGTCGCGCAACGTTGTCAGCATGGCGATTTCGTTGGAAATTCCAGTGATCGGCCGCTCGTCTGGCGAAAGCGGGTGCCGTCTGCGTGTTTCGGAATAGCGCTGCACCAACGTGTCTTCGGACGCATCAAGGTAAAGCATCTGTGCATCAACATCGCCGCGGGCCTGCAAATCGTCCAGCAAATCCAACAGCAATCCCGGACCAAAGTCCCTGTTTCGGATATCGACGCCCAGCGCCAAGGGCTGCCCGCTTTGCGGCCCCTCTAGCAAGCGCGGCAGCAAGGACAGTGGCAAATTGTCGATCACCTCATAGCCCAGATCCTCTAGCGCGCGCACAGCCGTCGACCGTCCGGCCCCGGAAGGACCCGTGACCAGAACAACCGGATGGCCCGGTTGATGAAGCGTATCATCGCTGTTTTGTGTCATCGGCTACTGCGCCCATGCGTCAGGATTTGCAAAAGTGTTGCAGGAAAATGTGGCGACTCTACGCGCCAAAGCAAGGGGAGATTGTGTCCCACTAACGTAACGTCTCGTTGAGGAGGCATGCGCGCGCCCTCGATCTGCGACAGATCAACCACCAGTGCGAGGACGGCCGGGCCTGCGGGCGCCGCGTTCAACAGCCCCACGCCATGCGCCTCAATCAGGCCGCTGATCGTCGATGGGCAGGACGCTTCGACGCCTTCATCCTTTTGGGTCAGAATAACCCGGTCGTCTGCAATCAAACCCGCGCCCAGCCCCATCAGTTGCAAAGCTAACGTAGATTTACCGCTTCCCGAGGGCCCCAACAAAAGCAGGCCTTTGCCGGCGTGGCGCAGCGCTGTTCCATGTACGATTTCAGGGTCGCAAGACATACGTCCGTCCCAACAGGGGTTGCTTAAACCGGCAGACCCACAACAAAGCGTGCCCCCAACGGCTCTGACGTCAGATCAGCTTCGGTCGGGCGGATATTTTCAGCCCAGATGACGCCGCCGTGGGCTTCGATGATCTGCTTGGAAATCGCCAGACCAAGTCCGGAGTTATTGCCAAACTGACCCTCTGGACGTTCCGAATAGAACCGTTGGAAAATCTTGTTGAGCGCCTCATTGGGAATGCCCGGCCCGGTGTCTTCAACAACCACAAGGATTCTGTTTTGGCGCTTTCGCGCCCAAACCCGAATGGCGTCGCCGTCTTCGCAAAAGGACGTGGCATTCGTGATTAAGTTCACGAAAACCTGCGCCAACCGGCCTTCAAGACCCACAACAACAATCGGATCTTCGGGCAAGTCAGTGATGTAATCGATGCCCTTGTCAATCGCTTCCTTCCCCAGAAACTCGTTTAGATTGCCAAGCATTTTCAACAGGTCAAAGGATTCTTCTTCCTCGCGGACCAACTCACTATCAAGCCGGGACGCGCTGGAGATATCGCTGACAAGACGGTCAAGGCGCTGGACGTCATGATCGATCAGATCAAGCATCTTCTCGCGGTGGTCATCACGCTTGGTGATGCGCAACGTCCCCACAGCAGAGCGCAACGACGCCAGCGGATTCTTGATCTCATGGGCCACGTCTGCGGCGAATTGCTCGTTACCCTCGATCCGTTCGTACAAGGCCCGAACCATGCCGCGCAAAGCGCCAGACAGGCGACCGATCTCGTCGGGTCGTGCCGTCAAATCGGGAATACGGATCTTATTGGGGGACATCTTGCGCGCATTCTTGTCGCGCCCCAATTCTGCAGCGGCCGCTAGGTCAGCCAACGGGTTCGCGATTGTTGACGCAAGCACCAGACTAAGCCCGATTGATATCGCAATCCCTACAAAGAAAAGGCGCAGAACCTGCTCACGTTCCAATGCGATCAACCCGTCCAACTCACCGGCCTCAGTGGCGACGGCAGCAACGCCAACGACCTGTCCATTGTGCATGATCGGGGTCGTGACCATGTAAGTGGTCAATCCACTATCGCCTAACGTGTAGACGCGCGTATTCTGTTCTTCGAGCGTGTTCGGGACAAAGCTTTTTGCGACTGTCAGCAGTTCACGGTTTGTCATTGCATCGGATTGCCCAAGGCCCGCGCCGCTGGCAACGGACGACCAAAGCGAGGAAATGGCGTCGTTTATAGCCGTGCTGCCCTCGACGGGCGCAAGGCCGCGCACCTCTGACATACGCCCGGTGCCAACGGCAGCACCGATGAAATTCTGGTTCGGATCAAACACAAGAACCTGAATCCGGTCCCGCAGTGAAATTTCGGACACGCCAGAAATGGCGTCCATGCCAGCCGTCGTCGTCAAATCAACCTGGGCTGTGTCTGGCAGGTTCGCCTGAATAACGTCTGTTATCAGCTCTGCCTCTTTGACGAGACCGCTAAGTCTTTGGAATTTCAGGTTATCGCGGGATGGATTCAGGAACAGGATGCCTGCAATCAACAGCATCATCGCGATCAGGTTAAACGTGACGATCTTTCGCGCAATCGGAGAGCTGCGCAGCGATAGAATACCACGTTTACGGCGCGTCTCGGCGAGTTCGTTCTCGCCAAGCGCTTGCGGGGCGACCCAATCGTCACCAATCACCAGACTAGGAACCCGCGCGGCACTGCGCACGGACTTCAAGTCCCTGACGTCAATTCCCGATGAAGATTTCATCGCACCGTTCGCTTACTCTTCGTTGTACCGGTACCCGATACCATAAAGCGTTTCGATTGCCGAAAATTCATCATCCGTGTTGCGCATTTTCTTCCGCAAGCGTTTGATGTGGCTGTCGATTGTACGGTCATCAACATAGACTTGGTCGTCATATGCCACGTCCATCAGCTGGTCCCGCGATTTCACGAAACCCGGACGCTGTGCCAATGCTTGCAGCAGCAAAAACTCTGTGACGGTCAGGGACACATCCATGCCCTTCCATTTCACAGCGTGGCGCAGTGGGTCCATTGTCAACTCACCGCGGATCATGATCTTGGTTTCTTCGGTTTCTTCGATCTCTTCGCCTGCAATCGCGTCCTGACGGCGCAGCAATGCGCGGATACGTTCAACCAAAAGGCGCTGCGAGAAAGGCTTTTTGACGTAGTCGTCCGCGCCCATGCGCAGGCCAAGAACCTCGTCGATCTCGTCGTCTTTGGACGTCAGGAAGATCACCGGCATCGAGGTCTTTTGGCGCAGGCGCTGCAAAAGATCCATCCCGTCCATCCGGGGCATCTTGATATCCAGCACGGCCATGTCGGGCATGCGTTTGTTGAAGGCGTCGAGGGCCGATTGACCATCGTTATACGTTTCAACATCAAAACCTTCCGCTTCGAGGGTCATCGAAACGGAGGTCAGAATATTGCGATCATCATCGACCAAGGCGATTTTTGACATTGGGATTGGTCCCTTACTGCTCTGATGAGAGGCGTCTTTCGGACTACCTACATTGTTGCCGACAGCATTCGCCGGTTTCATTTAGCGAATCAAGGCACTCTAACGAATCGTACATGGTGCGTGCCTTATTTGCCTCATAACTTGTTAACAATCTGCGAAAATGCGCTGTATTGACGCCCTTCATTCAGTCTGGTTGCGCTAACAAAACCTTGGTTGCGCTAACGTTAGCGCAACGGGTCTAGTCGAGTTCGCCTTAGTTGCTATGTCTGAAAGATGGCTATTTTTAGGCCCCAACCGTTAAAGGAGCGATCCAATGGACCAAGGTACGGTCAACCCAAAGATGAAGCTTGAAGATCAAGGCATCAACGGGGTGGGTTTTGTGTATTACAATCGCTCGGAAGCCGAATTACAGGCAGCCGCCATCGCCGCTGGCGAGGGTGTGGAAGGCCAGGGTGGCACATTTTTGGTGACCACCGGCAAACACACTGGTCGGTCCCCCAAAGATAAATTCGTCGTCCGCACCCCTTCTGTTGAAGACACGATCTGGTGGGAAAACAACCCGCCGATGGATAGCGACAAATTCGACGTCCTTTATGCTGACATGCTGGAGCATATGAAGGGCGGCTCTTACGACGTCCAAGATTTGTTCGGCGGTGCTGATCCAGCCCACCGTTTGGATGTGCGGGTCATCACAGAGCTTAGCTGGCATGGCCTGTTTATTCGCCATTTGCTGCGCCGCCCTGAACTGGCCGAGTTGGAAAGCTTTACGCCAGATTTCACAATCATCAACTGCCCCACCTTCAAGGCCGACCCAGAAAAGCACGGCTGTCGGTCCGATACAGTGATCGCCCTGAACCTCGACGCCAAACTGATCTTGATCGGCGGCACCGAATATGCAGGCGAGAACAAGAAATCCGTCTTCACCCTTCTGAACTACCTGCTGCCCGAGAAAGGCATCATGCCGATGCATTGTTCTGCCAACCACGCGCTGAACAATCCGGTTGATACGGCGATCTTCTTTGGTCTGTCCGGGACCGGCAAAACAACCCTGTCCGCTGACCCAACCCGCGTGTTGATCGGCGATGACGAGCATGGCTGGTCTGATCGCGGCACCTTTAACTTCGAAGGCGGTTGTTACGCCAAGACCATCGGTCTGGACCCCGAAGCAGAGCCAGAGATCTACGCGACCTGTTCCATGCCGCACACGGTTATCGAGAACATGATCTTCGACGAAGAGACCAAAGAACTCGACTTTGACGATGATAGTCTGACGGCCAACATGCGCTGCGCCTACCCGCTGAACTACATCGGGAACGCATCGGAAAGTGCGCTGGGTGGTCACCCCAAGAACATCATCATGCTGACATGTGATGCGTTTGGCGTCCTACCTCCGATCAGCCGCCTGACACCGGCGCAAGCGATGTATCACTTCCTGTCTGGCTTCACCTCCAAGGTTGCTGGCACAGAGCGGGGCGTGACAGAGCCGGAACCCACATTCTCGACCTGTTTTGGTGCCCCCTTCATGCCGCGCCGTCCCGAAGTTTACGGCAACCTGCTGCGCCAGAAAATCGCATCGCACGGGGCTACCTGCTGGTTGGTGAACACCGGCTGGACTGGCGGCGCTTACGGCACGGGATCACGCATGCCGATCAAAGCAACGCGGGCATTGTTGACCGCTGCGTTGGACGGCTCACTTGTTGAAAACCAGTTCCGCAAGGACGAGAACTTTGGGTTCGACGTACCGATGACCTGTGAAGGCGTTGATGCTGTCCTACTCGACCCACGCGCAACATGGGCCGACAAAGCTGCATACGACGCCCAAGCCACCAAACTGGTCGGCATGTTCAGCGACAACTTTGAAAAGTACGTGCCTTTCATTGATGCGGACGTGAAAGCAGTCGCCATCGGCTAAAACTGTACGATTGTACGACATAGCGTCCTCTGTCACGGTGCGTCCATGGCAGAGGACGTTCCCCTTTCTGGCGGTAATAGTGCGGCAAGCGTGGTGCGCCGCGGCGACACAGTGCGCAAACCAGCCACGCCATACGATACGGCCACAACAGCCTTGCTGGATTGCCTGACCGAGGCAGGTGTCATGGGCGTGCCAAGAGCCTTGGGGATCGACGGTCAGGGGCGACGCATCTTGTCTTGGGTTCCCGGCGACACCGCCTTCCCCGACAACCTTTGGTCCGTAGATATCGCCATGACCAGTGCGGCAAAGCGTTTACGTGCGGTGCACGACGCGTCTGTGCCGCTGGTGGGGGCGACACGGCCTTGGGCCTATAGCTACCCGGACCGGTCCCAACATCAGGTGATCTGTCACAACGACTTTGCGCCTTACAATATGGCGTTTGACACGAACGGCGCAGTCGCGGGCATCTTCGACTTTGATTTGGCAGGTCCGGGGCCGCGTCTGCGCGACCTGGCTTATCTGGCGTGGTGGATGGTGCCCTTTGGCCGGCAAGATCCGAATATGGCAAGGATGACGGATCAGGATATTGCAGCAGGCAACAAGCGCCTGCAAAAGCTCTGCGCGGCCTACGATCATCCAGCTGATGTAGCGCTGATCGACATGGTGTCTGAGGTTCTTCACCACATGCGCAACCCGGACGCAGCCAAAGCCATGATCGGGCAAGACGCAGCAGACCGTCTGATCGCAGGCGGCCATTTCGACCACTGGGCACGGGCCCATACCGATTTTGCCACCCTGAAACCGCAGATCATGGCGAACCTTGGCCGACATGCCGCCTGTTGACTGGAACTACAGCGCGCGTCCGCCTATCTCTACGCCATGAAACACACGATCTTCGCTCTTTGCTGCCTGCCCGCCGTTGCTTTCGCGCAGGCACCCGACATGAAATCAAACCTTATGGCCACCGTCGAGGCGGGCGTTATCTGTGCCCCCGAAACGACGGGGGTGTTAGAGGCGCCCGGCACCATCGCAGGCACCACTCATTTAATCGCTGAAGAACCACCTTTCGTCGCTGTAACGCGACGGGTCCCGGCCGTCTTGGGGATTGGGTTTGGGGTGAAGGCCAAGACCAAAGATATCGACGGCATCAACGATGTCATGATGACAGTAACACACCCACCAATGGGGGCGGAGTCGACAAAGGTGCAGACCTTTGAAACGGTGATCAGAGGGACCGATCCTTCGCTTACGTTCTATCAATTCGATTTCGACTACGAACTGCTGCCGGGCATCTGGCAACTGGAAGCATCGGCAGATGGGGAAACGCTGTATCGGACGACCTTCGAAGTTCTGCCGCCCGAACAGGTTGCTGAACTTGCACAAATCTGCGGGTTCGAAGAACTGCTGTCCTAGAATATCCCGCGCCGCACAAGGTTCAGGCTTAGCAACAGCAACACCCATAACGTCACCTTGCGAAACATCGCCTGATCAATCCGGTCCTGAACGCGAAACCCAATCGCCAAACCCAGCAGGGCCGGCGGAACCAACGCGATCGACAGGGGCAATGTCTCCCACCGCAGCACGCCCGATTGAATGTGCGCAAGTGCAAGCAGCACTGACCCAAGACCAAAGACAACGCCCAAAATACGGACCTGATCGACTTTAGGGGTATCCGTTGCGGTCAGAAAGGCGACGGTTGGCGGGCCCCAGATCCCCGACAGCCCACTCATCACGCCAGCGATGCCGCCCATGACCCCCTCTATCAACGGTGATGCTCCCGGCAGGCGCATGGGTCGCCCCGATAGCTGGAACAGCGCAAACACTGCGACAGGCACACCAATCGCCAGAAACAAAATGCCTTGCGGTAAAACGCGGACAAACTGCGCGGCAATCACAAGCGTCACAGCACCGACCGCCAGAAACAGACGCACCGCCTTGACCGAGGCCCAGGCCGCCCGCCATCCCTGACGCATCGCCTGCACACCGTTTGTCACCAAAGTCGGCAGAATCAGTGCAGCCAATGCCGTCTCTGGATCAAGCAGACTGGACAGTAAGGACATGATGACAATGGGCATCGCAAACCCGATCACGCCCTTGACCAAACCTCCAACGAACCCGACAGTCAGGGCAAAGGCCCAGACCCAAGCCGGTAAGGTCAGAAAAACATGTACAAATGCGTCCATTCACCCTGCTTACCCGGTCCTGCCAGATCATGCACAATTTAATCGACCGCGACATATTTTGTCCTAAATGGACATTCAATCGAATGATTATTGCGCTGCAAGTGCGAAGAGGTTATCTCTGCACCTGCATAATAAGGAGACGCGTTCCATGGCCCATGATGGACAAGACATGACACTGACCGGCACACCCATCCTGCCCGACTTGCTGTCGCTCACCTCAGCGGCCCTACCACCCGTGGACACGGTCCTTACTGCAGCCAAAGACGCCGTGCGCGCCATGACGACATCTGGTGACCGGGTATCAAACGCGCTCATCGAGGAAAACCAGACTGCCGCCCATGGCCTTGCGTGGCTCGCGACCTATGCGCAGTCGTTGCACCAGATGCAAAACTGGGCAGACCGACTGCAGGCAGAAGGCACATTCGGCGAGACAGAGCAGCTGATCCACCAGATTGCTTTTGGCGAATACCTTTGGCAGATCTACGGTGGCATCCAGATGAACCAGGGCGAAATGGTGCGCCTGCAGGACATGGGACTTAGTCAAGAAGACATGGGCGCACTGATGGCACCTGCTGTTATGACGCTGACCCAACAGGGAAATACGCAAGCCGCCCGCACCCGTCTGGTTGAGTTGATGCAAGAACAATCTGCACGCGCCACCGTCGGTGCCTCTGGCCTTGATGAAGAACTCGAAATGATCCGCGACCAGTTCCGGCGTTATGCCGTGGAAAAGGTTGAACCATATGCCCACGACTGGCACCTGAAAGACGAGCTGATCCCGATGGAAACCATCGACGAGCTGGCCGAGATGGGCGTTTTCGGCCTGACGATCCCTGAAGAATACGGCGGTTTCGGCATGTCCAAATCGGCGATGTGTGTGGTTTCGGAGGAATTGTCACGCGGGTACATTGGTGTCGGCTCTCTTGGGACACGGTCCGAGATCGCAGCTGAACTGATCCTGTGCGGCGGCACCGAAGAGCAAAAGCAAAAGTGGTTGCCACAGCTTGCCAGCGCCGAAACGCTACCAACTGCGGTCTTCACCGAACCTAACACCGGGTCAGATCTGGGCAGCCTGCGCACCCGCGCTGTGAAAGAAGGCGACGACTGGGAGGTCACGGGCAACAAAACATGGATCACCCATGCGACCCGCACTCAGGTGATGACCCTGTTGGCCCGCACCGATCCAGAAACCTCCGACTACAAAGGCCTGTCGATGTTCCTGGCTGAAAAGACCCCTGGCACCGACGAAGACCCCTTCCCGACCCCCGGCATGACCGGCGGCGAGATCGAGGTTCTCGGCTATCGCGGCATGAAGGAATACGAACTGGCTTTCGACGGCTTTGAAATCAAAGGGGAAAACCTTTTGGGTGGCGAGACCGGCAAAGGGTTCAAGCAGCTGATGCAAACCTTCGAGTCTGCCCGTATCCAGACAGCAGCGCGCGCCATCGGTGTCGCACAGTCTGCAATGGACGTCGGCATGCAATACGCGACAGACCGCAAGCAGTTCGGCAAAGCCCTGATCAACTTCCCCCGCGTGTCCGGCAAGCTGGCAATGATGGCGGTCGAAATCATGATCGCGCGTCAGTTGACTTACTTTTCAGCGGCTGAAAAGGACGCAGACCGGCGCTGCGATCTTGAAGCGGGGATGGCAAAGTTGCTCGGTGCGCGCGTCGCTTGGGCATGCGCGGACAACGCGCTGCAAATCCACGGCGGAAATGGTTTCGCGCTTGAATACAAAGTCAGCCGCATCCTGTGTGACGCGCGGATCCTGAATATCTTTGAAGGGGCCGCCGAAATTCAGGCCCAGGTCATCGCACGCCGTTTGATCGGCTAAGACAGCCGCAGGTTTTGGGAAAAGGGCGTCCCGTTCAAGGGCGCCCTTCTTTTGTTATTCAGGCACATAACCTGCGTCGTGGAAGGCAAATTCAACGCGACGGTTCTGGGCGCGACCTTCGGGATTATCGTCACCGTTCGCGGCAAGGTTGGGTGCCACGGGGTCAACTTCACCGATGCCCGTCGCAATGATGCGGTCTTCGGTAAAGTCGGTGTTTTGAAGCAACCACTGGCGCACGGCCTCGGCACGGCGTTGGCCAAGTGCGAGGTTGTTCGCCTCATTCCCGATTGCATCGGTGTGTCCAAAGACCTCGATGATAGCAACGCTGTCAGCCATGTCACCGATCCCGGCAAGTGTCGCAAGGGCATCATCGGCAAGCGCTGCTTTCCCAAAAGAAAACAAGACGTCTGATGACATCATCATCGTATCCGGGCCGTCTTCGCCACCATCGCGGATCACGAGGTTATCATCGGCATCGGCCATCTGAGACATCAAATCAACGTCAGCGGCGTCATCTGCGGGCAAGGGTACGTCCGCCACAAAAGTTACTTCTGGGTGTGGTGACCCTGTCAGGCGGCTGGACCCTGCGGTCACGACAGCCTCTGCGACAGCAAGGGCTGCTGGCTGGACCTCGACGGTTGCGGCTTCGGTGTCGGCCACAACAGGCGCCGCTGCGACGATCTCTGGGTGTGGGTCAGGCGTTGGCAGTGCTGCGACAACGTCTGGCTCGGCCGGCAAATCAGCAACTGCGGCAACCGTTTCGACGGCAAGGTCGTTGGCCGCATCGATCACATCAGCTTCGACAGTTCCACCTTCGGATGGCGCGATCAGCTCGGGTGCTGCGTTAGCGACCGCCGCGACCTGATCTACAATGGTGCTTTCAGCGACAACATCCTGCACTTCAGGCAAATCCAAGGCCGGAGCAACTTCTGCGATCACGGGGCCAGCCTGCAACTGTGCAGCCGCAGCACTTGCAATCACCTGTGCCGGGGCACCTGCAATGCGGTCTTGTGGGGCTGTCAAAGGAACCGGATCAGCGGCAATCGCCTCGGCCACGACATCCTGCTGTGCATCAGGGGAGACGGCACTGGCAAGATAGGTTGGGCGCAATTTAGGCGAAGGCCAGAAAGCAGGATCTTGGGACCGCGCTGCAAAATAACGCACTGCATTTGTATACACATCAGCACTGCGCCCCATATCGGTGGGGAGCGAAAGGGCGGACGTCGCTGTCAGGACAAGTCCAGCAGTGACTGCAGGCAAAGGGAAACGGCGCATGAGGCTCTCGCTATTTAGAATCTGGTTGCAGGCACGGATAGGGTCAGAATTCGTCACCAATATGGTGACAATTCTACTTTTCTCGGGACAATGTCAGTCTGACGGAAATACTCGCGACGTTGTGTGCCCTGCCTGAACTTGCAAGACCCAATAGGAGACAAAAAATTTGCACAATAATATCAAAGTGTTCACCGGTATTGTGTGGCTGCTTGCGGCTTGCGGCCCGGATGAAACAATCTCTGGTTACGCTGATCCAAAGGCGACCTATGTGCTGCGCGAAATCGATGGTGCGCCATTCGCGTCAATTGCCACAATTCGTTTCCCCCAAGAGGGCCAAGTCGCAGGGTCCGGGCCATGCAATGGATATACGGCCAGCCAATCCGTCCCCTACCCCTGGTTTGCACTTGGACCAATTGCAGCAACCCGCAAAGCCTGCCCCGCGTTGGGCGACGAAGGTACATTCTTTGAGGCCCTCGCAACAATGGAATTTGCAGAAGTCACCGGCGACGTCTTGATCCTGTCAAATGGGAACAACCAGCAAATGGTGTTTCAGGCCGAATAGCGGGCGATCGCATCAATAAGACGCATCCGGGCCGGTGGCAGAGGCTTGTCGCCCAGGCCCCGGATCAGGCGGTGCTCGATGAAGTAACCAGTGGTGCCAAGCGCCTTCGCGATCTCGGCGCCAGAGGCATCCCCCTTCCCCGCAAGCACTGGCGGCAGCGGCAGCAGGCGATCCGCCCATTCGCCCGCGGCGTCCCGGCTGACGGCGCGTCCTGTCTTTGGGGAAACAAAGGCCAGGTCTTCGTTCACCCCGTGCACAGCACATGCGGACAAATCCATCGCGAACCCCATTTCTTCCAGCAATGCCTGTTCCCACCGCAGATACGCCAGCGGCCACACATCTGTCTGACCAAGCAGGTCCAGCAAATTGATCGTGCGCTCATATAGCGGACGATGGGCCTCGCGTTCGGGCAGCACCATCGCAAGCAATGCACAGACAGCATTGAGCCCCGCAAGCGACAGCCGATCCCCCATGGCAGCGGCAGCACGACTGCGCACAGGCTCAACCGTGAAGGACCCCAGATGCGCATCCAAACGGGCTTTCCACGTCACCGACAGCTGCGCACCCGGCTGCAAAATCGGGGCGATCTTGCGGCTGGCCCCGCCACGGACGACGCCTGCGTGGCGGCCGTGGGCTGCGGAAAACACCTCGATGATGGCGCCCGTCTCCCCGAAAGGTCGGGCGGCAAGCAAAGCCGCATCATCTGTCCACGTGATCATGACCTATTTGTGCGGGGGTTCTTGGCAAAGTGAAAGGCGCACACGTCAG
>CALILP010000181.1 GCA_938016515.1 uncultured Paracoccaceae bacterium | reverse complement strand
AGATGCGCGAGCGCCTCTTCATAGGCGTCCTTGTCCCAGCGGGTGTCATAGGGGTAGCTGGGTTCGAGGATTTTGCCTTTCTTGGCACCTTTGATGGCTTTGACCACGTCATCGGGCGCCTCTTCTTTGTAGAAGCGGCTGATCCCCCCATCCAAGGGCTTTTCGTCCGATTTTGCCATGCGTGCTCTCCCGATGCTTCCATTTATATGGAGATTGCGGGGGCTTAACGCAATCCGGCGCGGCTTGCTGCCCGGTTTATCGCGTCAACTGCGGCTTCCGGGACAACAAGGTGGGGCATGTGGCCGGTCCCTTCGAGGGGAACCAGGTTCACGGATGGGACGATCTTGCGCAATTCCATCGGGTGGACCGTGATCGGGACCGTGGTGTCGGCAGTGCCGTGGATCACCTCGATGGGCAAGGTGAGCTCGGGGTAGCGTTTCGCCATTTCCACAACGTGCGGTCGCGAGCTGTTCACTTGGCGCACGTTGGCCCGGAAGGAGGCCGGGCGCAGGATGAGGTCGGCAGAGATGTGTGCGACATAGCCCGCGGGCATAGGGTCGGGCGCGAAGATGCCGGTCACAGTCTCTGCGACGCCTTTGTCGGTCGCGAGCGAGGTCAAGACAGGGATCACCACCCGGCCACCAAAGACACCGCTGTTGAAGGTATAATAGGTGTCGAGGTCGCCGGGCCAAGGCATTGAGACACCTGCGAAAGAGACCACGGCTGCTGCGTTTTCGGGGGCATCGACGTCCAGACCGTGATTGGCCCATGCCATCGCCACGATGCCGCCAAAGCTGTGGCCTGCGACCACCGGGCTTTCGATACCGATTTGTGCGGCTGCTGCCCGTAGCATGGCAGCTTGGTCTTGAGGGCTGTCGCCTTCGGTGGTGAAGAACCCCGGATCAAGTTGTGGGACGTGGTCGGTGTAGCCGTGACCGGGCCGATCAAAGACGGTGACGGTGTAGTCTTCCGTTAGACGGCCCATCAGGTCGAAGGTAAAGTCTTTGAGGTTTCCCCCTGCGCCGTGCAAAAGCACCACGTGCGGGCCGGTGCCGTCTTGAACGTAGTGGACCTTGCGCCCTTCAACGTCGACGAATTGACCAATGGGCGGGTGGTCTGCTTCTGTCTTTGCAACCCGGCTGGAGGACACGCAGCCCGTCAAGACCGCTGCCGCCCCAATTGCGAGGGTGGTGAATGTCAGTGCTTTAAGTGCCAATGCGCGCCAGGTCATAGTGTGTTGTCTGATAGATCTCGTTGATCCAGTTGCCGTACAGCAGGTGCGCGTGGCTGCGCCATCTGTTTTGCGGGGGCTGGGACGGATCATCCTCCGGATAGTAGTTGGTGGGCACGTTGATCGGTGTGCCCTCTGCGATGTCGCGATCGTACTCTTGTTTCAGCGTCCCACTGTCGTATTCGAAGTGGTTGAAGATATAGAGCGCCCGATGCTTACTGTCTTCCACGAGCGCAGGGCCGGAAAAGTTGCTGGTGATCAGCGTTTTTAATCCGGTCGCCTGATCGATCTCGTCCTGACGCATCTCTGTCCAGCGCGACACGGGGATCAAGCATTCGTCCGAGAACCCACGCAAATAGGGTGATGCGGGGTCTGTGACCTCGTGCCGGAAGCAGCCGAAGGCCTTGTGATCAAGGATGTGCTTTTTCACGCCGTGGAAGTGGTTGATCATTGCCATGCCGCCCCAACAGACCCCGAAGGTGGAATGCACATTGGTCTGGGTCCAGTTCATGACTTCCGTCAGTTCCTCCCAGTAAGTGACGTCTGTGAAGGGCATGTGTTCGATGGGGGCCCCGGTGATGATGAGGCCGTCGAACTTTTGGTCCTTCACGTCCTGAAAGGTCACATAGAATTCTTCCATGTGTTCTGCTGCCGTGTTCTTGGTCTGGTGTTCAGACATCCGGATCAACGTCAGTTCGATCTGCAAGGGTGTCGCCCCGATGAGACGTGCAAACTGGTTTTCCGTCTGGATCTTCTTGGGCATCAGGTTCAGCAGGCCGATCCGTAAAGGCCGTATATCTTGGCGGGATGCTGTGTCTTCGTCAAGCACCATGACGCCTTCGTCCTTGAGAACATCAAAGGCGGGCAGGGCGGAGGGGAGTTTGATGGGCATCAGGTGACCTCTGGACGTTGGACGGCAGAGATAGGGTGAATAAGGGGAAGGCTCAAGGGTGCGGTTGGTCACGAGGATGTGGGGGAAGCAGATGCCAGCCTAGAGGTCTGAAGGGATCACTTTGGCGCCGATGGGTGAACCGGATGTATCAAAAAGGGGATTGCGGCGCCAACCACCCGAAATGCGGGACTTGAGTGCGCGCAGAGCAAACTCGCGGATGAGGCGGCCCATGCCTGACTTGGCCGCAGGCGCCGTGCCCTCGGCCGCGTCGGTGTTGACCCTGATTTCAACGGGGGCTAGGCGGTCTTCGCCGCTGATATAGGCCGTTTGTAGGGTCAGAAACGGTATGCGGTTGGTCTCAAGCGTGTTGGCCAGCGGTGTTTTGCAGCAGGTGGTGAACCAGCGCGCAGGGCCTTTGGCCGTCATTTTGGTCCAGGCCAGTTTATCCGCGCCGTGCGTACATTGCACCGCTTCGGGTGCGACCTGAAAGAGGTCATTGCCGCCAGCTTTGTCAAGGATTTCGCCCGCGCCCAGACTGCGCACAAAGCCGCGGCAGCTGTCGCAATAACACACCGCCCGTGTGCCGCCCTTGGGTGCCACTGTGAAGCCGACCGCGCCGCATCCGCATGTCCATGTCTGTTTCATGCACGCACTTTGTCACAGTCAGGGATGCGGGGAAAGATCGCTGAATGGTGTAGGGTGCGCATTTATTGCGCACCATGCGGTCATTTATCAAAGTGGTGCGCCATGAATGCGCACCCTACGGCAGCGCCGCTGCGATCAGCTCTACAAATCCCGCTTCATCCCGCACCTGTGCCACGTCGTTCATGTGCACTGTCAGACCCCAATTATCCGCCATTGCCTGATAGCGCGGTTGCCTGTGCGCCAGCGCCTTGGCAAAGGCCCAGCGGATGAAATCGTCCGGGTCAACCTTGTCGGGTGCCACAGAAAATTCTGCCAGATAGACCTTCCACGTCTTCAGCAAGAACACCGGGTCATAGGACATTGGCTTGGGCTCTTTGTCGAAACGGCGGATCAGCTCTGCTGTGTGTTCCTCAGTGCCCTTGATCCAGACCATCAGCGTTTTGGACGCCAGATCGGTCATGATCGGATCGTGCGGGTCGTTTGCATCCACCCATTCGCAGATCGACCCGCCCGTGTCGCAGATAAAGTGGGGATATTGGTACAGATCCGTCGCCCGATCGATAAAATGCCCGGTGTCGTGCAGGGCTGCCACTTCGGAGGCTTGGAACTGGTCCTGTCTCCGGGTGTATTCTGCCCAGTTCAGCCCGCCTTGTTCCGGGTTTCCTGGTTTGCCCAGATAGGACGACATCGGCTTGAGGTCATCAAACGAGATGTTGGACCCGATGTAGATCGAATTCGACCGCAGCAGATCCCGCAGGAAGGGCACTTTCATTGCCTCGCGCTTGGCGTTGTCTGCAATCGCCTCGCCCATGTACCGCGTCCCGATCCGGTAATCGATGGAATAGTGAAACCATTGCCCCCCGTCCCGTAGCATCGTGGACAGGTAGGTTTTGCCAAGCCCCGACATCGCGAACAAAAGCACGCGTTTTTGCGGGGCGTTGCGCCAGTCTTGAGAGGACGAATAGATCATGCCTTGTGGTTAAGGGCATGCGCTGGCGGGGTCCAGAGGGTGCCTGTCATCGTCTGGTCGTGTTGCAAAAAGACCGGGGCCTTAGAATAGGCGATGTGTTTGATCCCTTTGTCACGGGGCTTCACGAACGGCTTGTTGCTGTTTATCTTGCTCAGTTCATACCCGTAGAGCTGGCTGAGCTTGCCGATATCTACGCCGCGTTTGAAGGTGGTGACCTGTCAGAGGTCCATTTCACGTTGCCGCAACGGATGGATCGCTTTTGCCGGCTTTGTCGTAGAATAGGGGGCCCGCTGAGGGTTGATGAGGGTTTCTCCTTTGCCACATTCGTAGGTCATGCGGTGGGTCTGTATTTTTTTGTGGAAGATGTTGTGGATCAGGTTGCGTCTGGTCTGACACTGGTAGCCACGATCATCGCGATGTTGCAGACCGACCGGTTTTTTTGGGTTCCTCACCGGATTTGGCGCAGGGCGTTTGTTACAAGGTCGCGTGCCCAGACTGCCTCAGCAGCTACCGAATAAGACCACGAACACGCCCGGCTATCGCCTTGTTTTGGCAAGGTCCTGTTAAGGATTGCACCCTACCTAATGTGTCCGGGGGCCGTTTTGGTAAGGGTTGTTATGTTGGGTAAGTCGCTGCGGATAATTTATGTTGAAGGCCACGAAAACCTAAGCGAGGTGATCGAACTGGCCCTGATCAAGATGGGCGGGTTCGAGACCTATGGTTTTGGGAATGCTGATGAGGCGCTGGAAGGCGCTGTCGTGATCCAGCCAGATGCTATTCTGGTGGACGCAGCACATGTGAACGGTCTTGCCTCTTACTTTCTGAAAGAACTGCGGATGCTGGACGGCTGCCGCGACATTCCCGTGGTCCTGGCCAGCGACCGCAGGGGCGTGCATCAAATCCGAAGGTATAAGGCCCTTGGTGCAACTGTCGTCATTCCAACGCCGATCAATCCGTTCAGCCTGTCGGAAACCATTCTTGCCGCCTGTTCTGGCGCCGCCCCGGTTGACGTCATACCTGCCGAAGCCGATGTTCCGGACAGAGCTGCCGCATCTGGTTAGCGCTTAGTGCTCTGTGTTTGTCCCGGCTTGGGGTTATGTATGGCCCCGCCAGATCCAGCCGCCACCCAGCACCCGCGTTCCGTTGGGATCATAGAATACACAGGCCTGTCCCGGTGACACACCTTCTTCTGCCACCATCAGCTCTACCTCGGCTTCCGTATCCGAGATCGGGCGCAGTATCGCGTCAGTCGGCGGTCGGGTTGATCGCACTTTGACCGCGATCTGCCTTTCTCCGCCTGCCAGAAAGCCGTCATCCCCAAGCCAGTTAATCTCTCGCAACGGAACCCGGCGGGTCGCAAGCATGTCTTTGGGGCCGACGATGACATGTCGGGCGTCTACATCCAGCTTCACGACATACAGTGGATCCGCCAACCCGCCGATGCCCAGACCCCGGCGCTGGCCGATGGTATAGTGGATCACGCCGTTATGGCTCCCCAGAACCTGTCCGTTGACATCAACGATGTCCCCCGGCTCTGCCGCACCGGGTCGTAGCTTTTCGATGACAGCTGCGTAATTGCCGTTGGGCACAAAACAGATGTCTTGGCTGTCGGGCTTGTCGGCGACGCTGAGACCGTATTTGGATGCCAGTTCCCGTGTTTCAGCTTTGCTTTTCAAATGGCCAAGGGGGAAGCGCAGATAGTCCAATTGTTCGGCTGTGGTGGAGAACAAAAAGTAGGATTGGTCCCGATTTGGGTCGCCCGCCGTGTGCAGTTCTGCACCCGAATCACCTGTCTTGCGTTGGATGTAATGACCGGTTGCCATGCAATCAGCCTCTAAATCGCGGGCCGTTTCCAATAAATCTTTGAATTTGACACGTTCGTTGCACCGGATGCAGGGCACCGGTGTCGCCCCCGCCAGATAGCTGTCGGCGAATTCGTCGATCACCGCCTCTTTGAAGGTGTTCTCATAGTCCAGCACGTAGTGCGGAAAACCCATCTCTTCGGCTACCCGACGGGCGTCGTGAATATCGCGCCCGGCGCAACAAGCGCCCTTTTTCGCAAGGGCCGCGCCGTGATCGTAAAGCTGCAGGGTGACGCCCACGACGTCATAGCCTTCTTCTGCTAATTGCGCCGCTACCACAGAGCTGTCGACGCCCCCCGACATCGCCACAACAACCCGTGTTTGGGCTGGTGTCTTGGCAAAACCAAGCGAGTTCAAAGGATGATCAAGGGCCATAGCGCACCTGTACATTAAGGGTTTTGCAGGGAATTCCCTGAAAATTGAACGAATTGCAAGCCGCCTTTCTGCGGCAAGCTTACCGAAACTTAAGCGATGTCATTCATATGTAGGCACGCCCGTTTCAAGTCAAAGGATGGCGCAATGTATTTGCGAAAAATCGAAGGCCCCCGATCGGTAAGCTTACCCGACGGTACAATTATGACCCGCGCCGATCTGCCACCGGCGGAAACACGGCGCTGGGTGGCATCGCGCAAAGCTGCTGTGGTGCGTGCGGTGAATGCACAGTTGATGTCACGCGAAGAGGCGCTGGAGCGATATGCGCTGTCGGACGAGGAATTCTCGGAATGGGAAACAGCCGTATCGGTGCATGGTGAGGTTGCGTTGAAGGCGACCGCGTTGCAACGATTTCGTCAACCTTAGGGTGTGCGACACTAATAAACCTCAAAAGTAACGCAGTGTTAATCTATTTAGAGTTATTAAAGATCAAATGATCCTTATCGGAGAATCCGGATGCGCGTACTACTAGTCGAAGACGATCCCACGACATCCAAAAGTATCGAATTGATGCTGACCCATGCGAATCTGAACGTGTATGCGACAGACCTGGGTGAGGAGGGGATCGATCTTGCAAAATTGTATGACTACGATCTCATCCTTTTGGACCTGAACTTACCTGACATGAATGGCCATGATGTGCTGCGCCAATTGCGGCTTAGTCGCATCGAAACGCCCATTTTGATCCTGACGGGCGATGACAGCACCGAAGGCAAGATCAAAGGGTTTGGATTTGGCGCAGATGATTACCTGACGAAACCTTTCCACCGTGAAGAATTGATTGCACGTATTCATGCGATCATTCGCCGTTCAAAAGGACATGCCCAGTCGATTATCAAGACCGGCCGGATTGCGGTGAACCTTGACGCCAAGACGGTTGATGTGGGTGGCCAGGCCGTCCACCTGACAGGTAAAGAATACCAAATGCTGGAATTGCTGAGCTTGCGTAAGGGGACCACGCTGACCAAAGAGATGTTCTTGAACCATCTTTATGGTGGCATGGATGAGCCAGAGTTGAAGATCATCGACGTATTTATCTGCAAGCTGCGCAAAAAGCTCAGCACGGCGACGGACGGTGAAAATCATATCGAAACGGTTTGGGGCCGGGGCTATGTCCTGCGGGACCCGGAGCCCGGCCAGAATGCGGAACGCATGGCGATTGGCGCGTAATTCGGGACCTGATTGCGGTAAGCTTTTTCGCTAAACTTGCTTGAAGCGCCTCATCCGATGGATGGGGCGTTTCTTTTGAATGGTGTCTGGGATGGTGAGCGGCGCACAGGTTGTGGTTCTATGCACGTGTCACAGGCAGTGTCAGTGGCATGAAGTGCGACGTTTCCAAGGGTTGTGTGCACATGAGAGCGGTGGGAGCGCATGAAAGTGCAATGTGCGCATGAGAGTGATGGGTGCACAGTGAGGCGACTTTCGCTTAAGATTGGTGGTCATTTGCATGGCAGGATGGCCATCCCTTCGAAGGTGATACCGACGCCGGCCGGATAAAACCATCATTCCGGCGGTGATGCGCCCGATGTGGCTGGACCCTTTGCAGACCGCCCCTTAAAACACGACATATGCCCGATCTTGCCTGTCGGGTGAATTGGGGGTGGCGATGGCGCAGGTGCGTGCAGGGATTGATCTTGAACAACTTGGTCAGATTGATCCGGACAAACTGACACCGGACCAAGCGCAAGCAGCGCTTGCAGAACTTGCGACCGTCCTTGGTGCGGCCAATACAGCCTATCATACTGAAGATGCACCGGACATTGACGACGCGACCTATGATCACCTGAAACGGTTGAATGCAGCGCTGGAAACCGCATTTCCTGATCTTAAACGCGAGGACAGCCCCACTGATCAGGTCGGTGCTCCGATCGCGGAAAAGTTCGGAAAGGTCACGCATGCGGTGCGCATGCTGTCCCTTGGCAACGCCTTCAGCGACGAAGACGTGGCAGATTTCGAGAAAAGCGTGCGCAAATTCTTAAACCTCGCAGACGACGCAAACCTTGGATTTACGGCAGAGCCCAAGATCGACGGGCTTTCACTATCTTTGCGGTATGAAAACGGGAAACTGGTGCAAGCTGCGACGCGCGGGGACGGCTCTGTCGGGGAAAACGTGACTGCAAACGCGCGCACAATCGCAGATGTCCCCGAGACAATTTCAGGCGCGCCAGATGTTTTGGAAGTGCGCGGTGAAGTTTACATGAGCCATGCGGACTTCGCTGCCCTGAACACACGGCAGGCGGACAGTGGCGCGAAAACGTTTGCCAATCCGCGAAACGCCGCTGCGGGATCTTTGCGGCAATTGGACTCTGCCATTACCCAAGCGCGTCCGTTAAAGTTCTTCGCCTACGCGTGGGGTGATCTGAGCGCGCCGCTGGCCGATAGCCAGTCCGGTGCCATCGCCCGGTTGAACGCTTTGGGGTTCAGCACCAATCCTTTGACAAAAACCTGTGCCTCATCTGCAAAGATGATCGCTCATTACACGGATATCATGCTGCAACGCGCTGACTTGGGTTATGATATTGATGGCGTCGTCTACAAGGTCGACAGCCTAGAGTTGCAACGGCGATTGGGGTTTCGGTCAACGACCCCGCGGTGGGCCATTGCCCATAAGTTTCCTGCCGAACTGGCCTGGACCACGCTGGAAGGGATCGACATTCAGGTTGGGCGCACCGGGGCGCTGTCTCCGGTGGCCCGTCTGGCACCTGTGACCGTGGGTGGCGTCGTGGTGTCGAATGCCACGTTGCATAACGAGGATTATATTGCGGGGATTGGTGGCGATGGCCAGCCGATCCGCGAGGGGCGTGATTTGCGCGTCGGTGATCTGGTGCAGGTGTACCGTGCGGGTGATGTGATCCCCAAGATCAAGGATGTGGACCTGTCGAAGCGGCTTGATGGTGCGGTGCCTTTTGTGTTTCCGGATGTCTGTCCTGAATGCGGGTCTCATGCTGTCCGCGAAGAGGGGGACGCCGTGCGCCGCTGTACCGGCGGGTTGATTTGCCCCGCGCAAGCCGTTGAGAAGCTGAAGCATTTCGTGAGCCGGGGCGCGTTTGATATTGAGGGCCTTGGTGCCAAACAGATCGAGATGTTTTATCACGATGACACCCTGCCGATCCGCGAGCCTGCTGACATTTTCACCCTGCGCAAACGCGATGACGCGGCTTTGGCGAAGTTGGAAAACCGTGATGGGTTTGGGAAAACCAGTGCGGGCAATCTGTTTGATGCGATTGATGAAAAGCGCCAAATACCGCTCGCTAAGCTGATCTTTGGGTTGGGTATTCGCCATGTCGGCGATTCTGCGTCGTCGCTTATGGCCAATCACTATGGCAGTTGGGCCGCTTTGACCGAAGCCGTGGATGCTGCCGAAATTGGCACGGGGCCTGCTTGGGACGACTTGTTGGGCGTTGATGGCGTGGGCGCTGTGATGGCCACCTCGTTTATTGAAGCGTTGCAGAACCCTGCCGAACGCGCCTCGATTGATCGGCTCGTCGCCGAATTGGACGTGCAGGATGCCGAGGTGCGCGATACGTCGGACAG
>CALILP010000180.1 GCA_938016515.1 uncultured Paracoccaceae bacterium | reverse complement strand
AAGGTCTGGGACATCAAGGGAAAAGAACACATTGACGCCGTGTCCGGCGGTGTCTGGACCGTGAACGTCGGCTACGGCCGCGAGCGGATTGGCAAGGCTATCGCCGAGCAAGTGACGAAGATGTGCTTCTTTGGCGGCACCGCCGGCACCATTCCGGGTGCCAACTTTGCCGAAATGCTGATTGATAAGATGCCGGGTCTGGACCGCGTCTATTACGCCAACTCTGGTTCCGAGGCGAACGAGAAGGGCTTCAAGATGGTCCGCCAGATCAGCCACAAGCACCACGACGGAAAGAAATCGAAGATCCTTTTCCGCGAGCGGGATTACCACGGTACGACCATCGCTGCCCTGTCTGCGGGTGGTCAGGAAGAGCGTGGCGCGCAGTATGGTCCCTACACGCCAGGCTTTGTGTCGGTGCCGCATTGTCTTGAGTATCGCTCGCAGGATGGGTCAACCGGTGAAGCCTATACAGCGGCTTCCCTGAAAGCCATCGAAGACGTAATTCTGCGCGAAGGGGCTGACACCATCGGGTCGATCTGCCTAGAGCCGATTACCGCAGGCGGCGGGATCATCGTTCCACCGCAAGGGTATTGGGAAGGTGTGCAAGAGCTTTGCAAGAAGTATGAAATCCTGCTGCACATCGACGAAGTCGTTTGTGGTGTGGGCCGGACCGGCACTTGGTTTGGCTATCAGCAGTTCGGCGTCCAGCCCGACATCGTGACGATGGCCAAGGGTGTTGCATCCGGCTATGCCGCGATTTCGTGCTGTGTGACCACGAATGCCGTCTTTGACATGTTCAAGGACGAGGACGACAAGCTATCGATGTTCCGCGATATCTCGACCTTTGGGGGCTGCACTGGTGGGCCGGCTGCGGCCATCGAGAACATGCTGATCATCGAAGAGGAAGACCTGCGCGGCAATTCCGTATCCACCGGTGCCCACCTGAAAGAGAACCTGCACGGGTTGATGGACAAGCATAAATGGATCGGCGACGTGCGCGGCATGGGCCTGTTTGCGGGTGCCGAGCTGGTTGTCGACCGTGATACCAAAGAGCCTGCGGATGAGAAGATGGTCGCTGCCGTTGTGGCAGACTGCATGCAGCAGGGGATCATCATCGGCTGCACGAACAAGTCGCTGCCAGGGTTCAACAACACACTGCTGTTCGCCCCTGCGCTGGTGGCGACGCCGGATGATATTGATCACGTGACGGATGCGGTGGATCAGGCGATCACGCGGGTGTTTGGGTAAAATCACCCGGTAGGATGAAGAGAAGGCGTCGCGGGTTGCGGCGCCTTTTTTTAGTTGAAATGTCCACTTTGAGCTCAGAGTGCTTGATGCTGCGGCATACAGGAATGGCCGTGAGAGTAAGGTTTGCTGACATTCCAATTAAGAAAAACATCTTATCGCCAAATGCCGATTGAAATCGAGAATGCTGTCGCAAGTTTCGTCAGGCCGTCCACGCATGGTGCAGTACAAAACTGAATAATCCTCAACTCTTGGAAAGCGGGAGTGTGGGATGTCGGCCGCCACAGTGGCCGCCGACATCAATTTTACATGTTTTGTGGGTTTGAGCACAGCAACTGCTTTCACATGCTGGCTGCAACACATCCATGGTTCACTGCAGGATACGCTCCAGATGCCAAGTCTTTGAGACGATCTTCCAGCCCGTACTTCCCTTCACGAAACCAAGATGATCCAAAAAAACATTCTGATGAGCCCGAATACGGATTTTCACTGTCGCGCTGAGCGGGGATAAAAAATCGATCATCAGGATTTCCGCCTCAAGAGCTTGCCCCGCGCTATGCGGCGACGTTCGTCCTGCCACATCAGCGCGGAAACTCTCAATCGGTTCGACAAACACCTCTCCGTTGTCTGCATCAAACAAGCTGGATTGCGGGTGAAAAACAGTATCCAGCTTCGCCACATCACATTCATGCATTGCCGCGAAATAGGTTTCGATAGCTGTTGTCAGCCCGTCCAGTTGCGCCATCTGCTTCTCCCCCTTCAAGGGTGCTTTTGTCATCATTTCAACGAATTGAAACCGATCATGTTGCCTTCGGTGTCCGTCGCCAGCGCAACATATCCAAACTCACCGATAGAGAATTTCGGGCGGACGACCTGCCCACCCGCCGCCTCGATGCGGGATTGCTGGGTCGCACAGTCTTCGACCGAAAAGTAAATCTGCGTGCCGCCCGGTCCCGGCTTGGCATAAGGCGCTTTGACCAAGGCACCCGCGGCGCCATAGGCTTCCATGTTCGCGACAAAGCTCTTCATTTCCGTTTCGCCTGTCGGATCGCTCATATCTTCCATCTGGGCCCCCAGAACGGCTTTGTAGAAGTTTTCGGCGCGCGCCATCTGGTCAACGTAGATGTCAAACCATCCCACTGCATTCATCTGTGTCATAACTTTCCCTTTCGTTTCAAATCTTCCGCCTCTGCGGAATAGGTCAAAAGCTATGCAGCAAAGCAGTGATCAGAAATCCCCGCAATTGTAGGGGATGTCGCAGCGGGCCTGATTTTGGAAAAGCCGTGCTAAATGAGTCCAAGAGTAGCGGCTTTGGATACGGCTTGTGCCAGCGTGACGCAGTCAAGTTTCTTGCGTGCGTCCTTCAGATATCCGCGCACCGTGTGCTCAGACAATTCAAGGATGATCGCGATGTCGGTATGCGCCTTGCCCTGAGCCGTCCATTTCAAGCATTCGATCTCGCGCGGTGAGAGTTGCGGTGGCGCCTCCTGATCGGCATAGATCTCAGCCAATGCCTTGCGATGAATCTGGTGCGCCAGTTGGATCAACTCCTCTCGGAGGTCCTCTAAATAAGGGGCCCAGGTATCGCCACCTCTTGCGTCGCGCGCGTTGAACGACAGCACACTGCGGCGCCCGATCGGATCAACATGGCGCACGCTGAAACCGGTCATGCCTAGGCCATGATTGCGAGCCTGCTCCATCATCGCAATCTGCGGACCTTCGGGAACAATGGTGGACCAGCAAAACGGTCCTGCAACGCGCTCTGCCATCTGTAGAACCGGATCGATCCGCACGTAATCGTTCAGCAGATAGTGGCTCACCCAAGTGTGGGGATAGGTGGTGCGGACATAAGGTTTGTTCTGGGCATCCTCGCCGGATCGAAAAAGATGAAGTGTCACGAAATCAACTTGATAGTGCGCCGCTATCATCCCGACCGCGTCTTGAACGGTATGCGTTTCCGCCTCAATCTCAGCGAGCTTCATCGACAATTTTCCTCAACCCAGCACAAACCCTATCCCATCTAGACATTCTTAGTAGGCGTGTCGGCACGAACAATGGCCTTGCGCGACGTGGGGCTTACCCGAGACGCATTTTATGCCTCGGCAATTGCGTCAATCTCCAGCATCCACCCGTCTTCAAACATACCGGCAAGTATAACTGTAAGCGCAAAAGTGTGACCACCCAGTTTGGCGTCCCGCACCTCTTGGTTTTCAGTGCGATGTTTTCTGTCGACCAAATACGTGGTGGCTTTGACAATGTTTTCAGCCGTCATGTCCGCCGCATGAAGCTGCGCAAGAATGTTATCCCAAACCGTTTCAGCCTGCGCTTTGAATGACGCTGGCACGTTGCCGTCCTGTGTCACAGGAGCTTGACCACTGATATATAGTCGGCGCGTCGTCCCACTGACCTCAAGGGCTTGGGTATACGGACCAAGCGCATCAGCGCCATTCTGAGCATTGATTTTTCTCGTCTTCACAGATCTGTATCCTTCACTTACTGGCGCCGCAACACTGGGGCCGGCTTACTGTTGGGATATTGCGACGTGCCTTCGGGAACGGTGGCGTCCAACAAGATGCGCTCTTCTTGGGTCAACGAGAGCGAGGTTGCCGCAAGTGAATCCTGAATAGTTTCCGGGCGCGTCGCTCCAGGTACCGGGATGATATTGGGTGACTTGTGAAGCAGCCAGGCAAGCGCGATTTGATAGGCACTTACACCGCGTTTCCGACCAATGTCCGAGAATGCCACATATTGCGACCCCATTTGATGCGCCCGGTCAGCGCCACCAAACGGGCTCCACGGGACAAAGGCGATACCTGCATTCCGTGTTTGCGTGATAACCGTCTCATGCTCGCGATACCGTGGTGAATACTCGTTCTGCACCGCGACAAGACCGCCCTGCGCAACAGTGCCACCGACATCCAATGCGACCTGCAACTGCTCTGATGAGATATTCGAGAACCCCACCGCTTTGACAAATCCATCTTGTTGTAGCCGCATCATGTTTTCGACCTGCTCTTCGAAACTGGGCTCTGACGCAGGCCAATGCAGGTAGTAGAGGTCGATCTGGCTGGTCCCAAGTGCCTTGGCGCTCGCTGTGCAAGCTTTGCGCAGATGATCGTAACTGGCATCCCTGCGTCCGCCTTCGGCGGTCACAATAATACCACCCTTTGTTGCGATCAGGATTTTTGCCTTTTGGGCGACTGATCCAGTCCAGCTTTCTAGGGCCTCGGCAAGCAGACGTTCACCGTATCCGGTCTGGTCCCATCGCGGCGCGTAGATATCGGAGCTGTCTAAATGCGTTGCTCCTGCATCAAGCGCCGCATGAACAGTCGCAATAGCCCGATCCCGGTGATCGACCATGCCCGCCCACGAAATGGGCATCGCGCCAAAACCGATGGGCGCGACCTCCCAAGGTCCTATTTTCCGTGATTTTACGTTAATGCCATCCATCATGTTCTCCCTTTGCCCAAAGGCACGCAATCTGCGCAGTCATCAGCTTTTTGTCTTAGATTCTATGGCTGAATAGGCATTGAGCTTGCGTGCCAGCAACTCTTCGCACCGATCCAGATCTTCGCGCTTGTTTTTTAAAACGGTGCCATGCTGCATCAGGATATCGATGCGCTCTGTGACCGTGTGGTCGCCCGCGTGAACCAAGATCGCATAGCGCTGCATGACCTTCATCGACATGCCGGTCTGCCGCAACCAATACAGAATAGTGAGCCAATTGACGTTTTCCTGACTATAGCGGCGGTAGCCGTCCGGCCCGCGTGCAATCGGGGGAAGCATGTCCGATTTCTCATAATACCGTATGGTATCGGGGCTCAGCCCGCAGAGGGCTGCTGCTTCTGCAATCCGCATATGGTGATCTCCTGTTCTTTGGACACAGGGCTAGCAGGTCGGAGTAACTCCAACGCAAGGAAAATCTGGATGGGCATAGCGGGCGAAGGTAACTCAGCTCTATCGGGCTAAGACTGCATCACCGTTCATGCTATGGATCAACGTGCGCGTGGGGGGCCTTCCGGGGCGCGATCCATCAAGGTTTCAATCTCTGACATTACTGCATCCGGCAGAGGACCATGGGCCACGGCTCCCGCGTTCTCTATGGCCTGCTTTTCGGTGCGCGCACCGGGCACCGGTACGTTCTGGGGCGATTTGGCCAACAACCAACACAGCGCCCCTTGCGCTAATGTCCGTCCGTCTGCAATAGCTCCCTAATCGCAGCGAGGTTCCGCAAATGCGCCTCTGCTGGCTTTGCATCGCGAAAATAGTCCCGCTTTTCGTTGTTGACCGAGCGTACATCCGCTTCCGGCATCACGGTTGTCCCATCGTACTTGCCGGTCAAAAGCCCCATGGCCAAAGGCGAGCGCAGAAACGCGACAAGACCACCGTCATTGGCCGTTTTCTGGACAGTCGGCACATCCACAAACAGGTTCATCGCGTGTTCGATCCCGATAAACCCTTCAAGGTCCATCATCGTTTTGGCGCTGTCGGGGAAATCAGTACTCCAACCATAGGCGCGCAATTTGCCCATCTGGCGCGCGACCTCCATCTGTTCGAAAATTGGACTTGCCGTGGCGTTCGGAATGACCCGCACCATAAACGGCAGCCGTGTCAAACACCTGTAAGCCCGCGTCCAGCGTTGCGCGGATGGCCAGCTTTGATTCCGCATCATTCACATTCGTGAAGCCGTGGGGGACAGACCCTGCATAGAACTGGCCGCCAATCGCCCAGCACCCCATGCCCATCGGTAAAATATCTTGTCCAAGTAGTTTCATCTCGACGCTCCTTCAGAAAACTGCGTCAGGGTGCGGCAAACAAGCTGGTAATAAAACGCAAAGAAATGCAATGTTCTTTGCATGAATGAAAAGAGCTCGGATTGGAATGACCTCAGGTTCTTTCTTGCTGTCGCCCGCAACCTCGGGCTGTCGGGGGCCGCGCGGGAGCGGGGATCAGTGCCGCAACATTGGGACGGCGCATGCAGACGCTGGAACAAGCAACCGGGATCGAGATTCTCGAGCGGCATGCCCGTGGATATGACCCGACGGAACAAGGTGAGGCACTTTTTGCCCGGGTGTCCGCCCCATCTTCGCCCGGGACGGGGATCGGCAAAATACGCTTGTCAAACTGTCCGGCGGGCATTGGACACTGCACGCGCTCTCAAAACACATCCGGCAAATTAGCAGTGCGGCACCCGATACGAGAATTCGGCTGATATCTGCAACGGATCACATGAAGATCAATCATCGTGAAGCGATCATCGGAATCAGGAACCAACGCCCTGGGCAAGTTCAATGATGCGGTTTTTATCCGCGAGCGACCCGCAGAAGCCGAGGATCGAGCGGTACCGGGGCATCATTGCCGGCAGGGCCGAGAGGGCGGAGGGCGATCTGATTGCTGGTTCAAGCAACAGCGTCATCGCGACCTTGGTTGAAAGACAAACCCGTTTTGTCATGCCGGCCAAGGTCAGCAACAAGGACAGCCACAGCATCATTCAGGCGCTCATCAAGTAGCCCCGCAAGCTGCCAAAGGAACTTTACCGCTCATTGATTTGGGATCGGGGCACCGAAATGGCTGGCCATCGCACGTTCACCTTGGCGACCGACATTGACGTATTCCTCTGCGAGCCTCACTCACAGTGGCAGAGGGGTTCGAACGAAAACACAAACCGCCTGCTGAGACAGTACTTTCCAAAAAGAAACCGATTTGTCGATACATCGTCAAGCAAGGCCGAGCCTGGGCAGGATGGGGTCAGATATGGCATTAGTCAATTCGCCCTTCAAGCCATGTTGATCATGCAACATCTCGATATCAAACAAAATTTCACCGCAAGCCTGCTGCGATTGCTCTTTGGACAAACCAACATCCAGCATTCGCTTCCTCAGAATACAGCCGATCTCAAAGAGCCATTCATTGGAAAGCAACTCGAAGGAGTCCAAGTCGTCGAGCCTTAGCTTCATTGAGCGGTCCTTAGTACCCACGGG
>CALILP010000179.1 GCA_938016515.1 uncultured Paracoccaceae bacterium | reverse complement strand
GTGCTTTGTCACGCGGGGGCCGGGGGCGTGCAATGCCAGTGCAGGCGTGCACGTGGCGATGCAGGACAGCACCCCGATGGTGTTGTTTGTGGGCCAGATTGATACGCGGCACCGGGACCGTGAGACGTTTCAGGAGGTTGACTATCGGGCGATGTTTGGTGGGCTGGCCAAATGGGTCGCTGAGGTTGGCGATACGGACCGCTTGCCAGAATATATCGCGCGGGCGTTTCGCGTCGCGACATCCGGGAGGCCGGGGCCTGTGGTGCTGGCTTTGCCGGAAAATATGTTGAGTGCCGCGGCAGATGTGCCCGATTTTGCGGGGGCTGTGGGTGTGATTGATCGCGGGGACCACGCGATGTTTGGGATGATGGTGGATAAGCTGCGGCAAGCGGAAAAGCCGCTGTTTGTTGTTGGGGGATCGCAGTGGTCGCGAAAGTCGGCAGGGTTCTTGGTGTCTTTCGCGCAAACGACGGGCGTGCCGGTGGTGGGCGGATTTCGGCGACAGGATTACATCGACAACCGTCATGCGTCTTATGTCGGAGACCTCAACGTTGGGGTGAACCCCCGGTTGGCCCGGCGGGTGAAAGAGGCGGATTGTTTGCTGCTGTTGGGCACCCGGTTCGGAGATATCGAGACGCAAGGGTACACGCTGGTTGACCCTGCCGATCCGGGCAAGGTGATCCTGCATTGCCATGCCGATGCAGGTGAGATTGGCCGTGTATACGGGGCGGATGTGGGGATTGCTGTGGGCGGTCGGTCTGCCATCTTTAACCTGTGGCAATGTGTGAAGGATGAGGCACCCTGGGAGCGGTTTGGCGCTTGGGCGGCAGCGGCGCGGGCCGATTATGAGGTCTGGGCGACGCCGCAGGAGAGCCCCGGTGCGGTGAAGCAGGAAGAGGTTGTGCGGTGGTTGTCCGATCATCTGCCGGAAGATGCTGTAATGACCAATGGGGCAGGGAATTATGCCGCGTGGTTGCATCGGTATTTTGTTTACAAAGGGTATGGGACGCAGTTGGCGCCAACATCGGGGTCGATGGGGTATGGATTTCCCGCTGCAGTGTCCGCGTCATTGGAGTATCCCGGGCGGACGGTGGTGTGTTTGGCTGGCGATGGGTGCTTTCAGATGACGTTGAACGAGATGTCGACCGCTGTGCAGCATGGGGCTAAGCCGATTGTGATTGTAATGAACAATGGCCGCTATGGGACCATTCGGATGCATCAGGAAAAGACCTATCCGCGTCGTGTGGCGGGGACCGAATTGGCGAACCCGGATTATGCCGCCTTGGCGCGGGCGTATGGTGGGCACGGCGAAGTGGTGACGACTCAAGAACAGTTCGCAGGCGCGTTTCAGCGGGCGCAGGATAGCGGGACGGTGGCAGTGATTGAGGTGGTGCTTGACCGGGATGTGTTGAGCACGGGTGCCTCCCTTTCGGATTTGGCCGCCCGCGTTTGACCGGAATGGGCGCTGCGCGCGCGCGATCATATTTTTTGCCCATCCGGGCAAAAGTTTTTTGCCTCCGGCGGGGATATAGAAAGAAACAAAGAAGTCTTTGGGTTAGTCCTTTGACAGCTGCCAGTTTTCTGCTTGGCTGGGGAGGAAGGCTTCTATCGCTGCTGTGGCGATGACTGCTGTCTCATTGGTTTCGGGGTTATGCACGTTTTGCCCGCCTTTGGTGGCGGTGACTGTCGCGCGGCCGCGGGGGAGCAACTTTGCGAGCGCTGCAGTGTCGAGTTTTTCAGGCTCTTGCACGCCAACGTTGACCTGAACCCGCATTGTGTCTGTGGGTAGGTTGATGCTGCCGAAGATAGGGAGCGTGGAGTGGCGGAAGGCGTCTTCGATCGCCCGTTTGGCCGCTTTTTGGTAATCCATGCCGTGCAAGTCGTTGCCCATGCCCATTTCGATGATGATCCGCTGATCTGTCATGTGTTGCGCTCCATCATGAAAGAGACGTTGATGGCAGCGTTGGCAATGACCGTGGGGTTGCCGTCGGGGCGGGGGACGTCGAGGCCGCCGTGGCTGACTGTGACGCTGGGCTGGCCGTAGGGAAAGATGTCGAGAAGGGCAGTGGTATCGACTGCGTCGGGGTTTTGCACCCCGATTTCGACGTCGATGATCATGGCTTGTTTCTCGAACCCGAAAAGCTCTGCCATGTTGATAGAATTGTGCCAGAGTGCGTCTTGCAACGCCCGCTTGGCGGCTTGTGTATAATCCTGGCGGCGCAAGGATGTACCCATCCCGAATTCGGTGAGGACGCGGTGTTTGGGCATGGTGGGCTCCTGTTAAGTCAGGTGGAATTGACGCTGTTTTGCGTCCCACCGCAAGCCGGTTCTGGACGCCAGTCGCTTGCAGCTGTCGTCGAGGCCTTTGTGGTTGAACCACCGCCCCAGAGACCGAACAGGGATCGCATGGATATCGCCGAAACCGTCTACGAGGACACATTCCCGCGGCCCTTGCAGACCGTGTGTCGTCCTGTGGCCGAAGACGACGTTGCGCGGGGTCATGTCACCGGCGCGGATATCGTAGTCGTACAGCCGTGTGATTGTGTCGTTCAGAAGGGGCAAGTCGGTGGGCGTGATGTCTTTGTTCAGGGGCGTCCCAAGCGCGGTGCCCGAGGCGACCGCCTGCGTGATGCAACCCAGTCCAATGTCTGTCTGCGCAAAGCCATACATATGCGTGATGGGCAGGCGGAAAGCTGTCTGATTGTTGAGCATCAGACGCAGGTATTCCTGATATTCCTTTCGCGCCCACCGCGTGCGAACGCTGGGGAAAAGCTGCTCGGTCAGGGCGGCCAATCGCGCACGTCTGGCCGTATCTGGGATTGGTTTCAGAACTTTGATCAGTTTGGTGTCATCATATGGGTGGCGGTAGACGATACGCTGGGATCCTTCTGCAATCGGTGTTTGATCCGAAAGATGCAAGAGAGGGATTGCATTGGTCATCAGGCCTAGAATTCCACCCCGATCTGCGCCTTGATCCCAGCCCGGAAGGGGTGCTTGACCAGTTCCATCTCAGTCACCAGATCAGCCAGATCGATCAGATCCTCGTGCGCATTCCGCCCGGTCAGAACGACATGGGTCATCTCTGGCTTATGGTCGCGCAGGAAGGCCACGACTTCTGCTGCACTCACGTAATCATAGCGGATTGCGATGTTGATCTCGTCCAATAGGACCATGTGATTACTCTCATCGAGGATCAGCTCTTTGGCTTTGCCCCATGCCGCCTGCGCCATTTCGGTGTCGCGGGATTTGTCTTGGGTTTCCCAGGTGAAACCCTCGCCCATGGTGTGGAACGCGCAGGTGTCGGTGAATTTTGACAGGATCAGGTCACGTTCCCCGGTCGACATACCGCCTTTAATGAATTGCACGACCGCGCATTTCATGTCGTGCGCGATGCAGCGGAAGATCATGCCGAAGGCGGCGGAGGATTTGCCCTTGCCCTTGCCGGTATGCACGATCACGAGGCCTTTTTTGTCGGTCTTGGTGGCCATGATCTTGTCCCGCGCGGCCTTTTTCTTGGCCATCTTCATGGCGTGGCGGTCATCGGTGTTTTGCGGCGCGTCGGTCATGATGTGGTCCTTTCAAGGGCGGGTTGGAGCGCATTTTGTAGCGGCAGAGTCACATGTGCAAGGCGCGTCGTCTTTTCAGGATAATTCCCCTCACGGTTCTGTGAGGCGCAATGTAAGGGTGTTCCGAAAGACGGGTAGGGCAGGCAAATGCGTATTTTTTCACTAGTGATGTTGGCAAGTTATATTGGCGTGGCGTTTTTGGCCGTCGGCGTCTGATCTTGCTGTAACAGCCCCGCGATGCGCGCGCGGGCTGAGTTTGATTTTGGTGTCCAGAGGTTCCTGTCGATGGCCTCTTGCAGGCGCTGGGCGATTTCCTTGAGTGCTGGCGCGTTGTGGGTGTCGATGAAGTCCCGCACGGTGTCGTCTTCCAGAAACGCGCTTTCCACCAGATCGAAGTGATGGTTTTTGACCGCCCCCGTGGTTGCGGCAAAGGCGAAGAGGTAGTCGACGGTCGCTGCCATCTCAAACGCACCCTTATAGCCGTGGCGCATGACCCCGTTGATCCATTTGGGGTTCACGACGCGCGATCGCACCACCCGTCCGATTTCGTCGTCCAGTGTGCGGATCAAGGGCCGTTCGGGGCGCGAGTGGTCGTTGTGGTAGATCGGTCGGTCCTGGCCTTGGATGGTTGAGATTGCTGCCGCCGCACCGCCTTCGAACTGGTAGTAGTCGTCACTGTCGAGGATGTCGTGTTCCCGGTTGTCCTGGTTTTGCACGATGGCTTCTGTTTGGGACAGGCGTTGGGTGAAAGACGGGCGATCTTCTTGGCCGTCGCGGCCTGCGCCGTATGCGTATGAACCCCATTGCAGGTAGGCCTCGCCGAGGTCGGATTTGTCGGCCCAGAGGCGTTCGTCGATCACCGCTTGCAGGCCTGCACCATAGGCGCCGGGTTTGGAGCCGAAGACGCGGGTTTGGTCTTCGCCTTGTTTGGCACGGGCCGCGGCTGGGTTGAGGTCTGCAGGTTCGTCAAGGGCTTGGACGGCTTTGGCTGCTGAGTCGACGAGGGCGATGAGTTGCGGGAAGGCGTCCCGGAAAAAGCCCGAAATGCGCAGGGTAACATCAACGCGGGGGCGGCCGAGGGCGGTATGGGGGATGATCTCGAA
>CALILP010000178.1 GCA_938016515.1 uncultured Paracoccaceae bacterium | reverse complement strand
CCAGAAGACTATTCGGAGCTGTCCGCAGCAGTGAAAGCCGCTGGTGAAGATCAGATGCGTGCCGCTTACGCGATCACAGACAAGCAAGAACGCACTGGTGCGGTTTCCGCCGCCAAGGATGCGATCATCGCGTCCCTGACCCAAGAGCAGCAAGAAGACAAAAACCTTGGCCCCGCGCTGAAAGGTCTTGAGTCGGCTGTTCTGCGTGGCGACGTCGTGAAAAACGGCAAGCGTATTGATGGCCGTGCTCTTGATACCATTCGCCCGATCGTTTCCGAGACTGGCATTCTGCCGCGGACACACGGTTCTGCCTTGTTCACTCGTGGCGAAACGCAGGGTCTGGTTGTGACCACTCTGGGTACCGGCGATGATGAGCAGATGATCGACGCGCTGACCGGCATGTATAAGTCGAACTTCATGCTTCATTATAACTTCCCACCGTATTCTGTTGGTGAAGTTGGTCGTGTGGGTGGCCCGGGCCGCCGTGAAATCGGTCACGGCAAGCTGGCATGGCGTGCCTTGCAGGCAGTTCTGCCGTCCGCGACAGACTTCCCATACACAATCCGTCTGGTGTCAGAGATCACCGAATCCAACGGCTCAAGCTCCATGGCATCTGTCTGCGGTGGCTCCTTGTCCATGATGGACGCAGGTGTGCCGCTGAAATCAGCCGTTGCTGGTGTGGCAATGGGCCTTGTGATGGAAGACGATGGCGAATACGCGATCCTGTCCGACATCCTTGGTGACGAAGATCACCTTGGCGACATGGACTTTAAGGTCGCGGGTACCGAAAACGGCATCACGTCCTTGCAGATGGACATCAAGATCGCAGGCATTACGCCCGCCATCATGAAAGAGGCCTTGGCGCAGGCCAAAGCTGGTCGTCTGCACATCCTTGGCGAGATGGGCAAAGCCCTGACAGGCGCCAACGATCTGGGCGTGCACGCACCGAAGATCGAGACGATGCAGATCCCAACCGACAAGATCCGTGAAGTGATCGGGTCCGGTGGTAAGGTCATCCGCGAAATCGTCGAAACATCCGGCGCAAAAGTGGACATCAACGACGACGGCATCATCAAGCTGGCGTCCAACGATGCAGAGGCCATCAAGAAGGCCTACGACATGATCCATTCCATCGTGGCAGAGCCAGAAGAAGGCGTGATCTACAAAGGTAAGGTTGTGAAGCTCGTCGATTTCGGCGCGTTTGTGAACTTCTTTGGCAAGCGCGACGGCCTCGTGCACGTCAGCCAGATCGAAAACCGCCGCCTGAACCATCCGTCTGACGTTCTCAAAGAAGGTCAGGAAGTCTGGGTCAAGCTGCTGGGCTTCGATGATCGCGGCAAGGTCCGTTTGGCCATGAAGATGGTTGATCAGGAAACTGGCGAAGAGCTGAAGAAAGAAGAAGCAGCCGACTAAGGCGTTTCCTTTTTTTGAAATTGAAAGCCCCGGTCAATTGGCCGGGGCTTTTTCTTTGTAACGTCCGCCCTTTCTTAACCCGTCACGCTTAAGTTGCGGGGATGCGGTTTCATGGAAAGGGTTCTTAATGTTTGTCCTGCGCGCCACCTTTTGTTCGTTTGTACTTTTTGTTGCGTCCATAGGATTGGCTTCGGCACAAACCGTCGGTGAAACCACAATTGGCGGGGGTCTTTCGATCCTTGGTGCAACGTTGGAATCCACCTATCAAGTCGCACCTGATCTGCGGATGCGTGGTGTTGTCATGGGCGGGCTCAACTATTCTGACACCGAAGAGGATGACGACGGGAATGCCTTTGACATTGATCTTAGTGTGGGGGCGGCCGCGTTTCTGGTCGATCATTATCCGTCTGGGCCGGGTTGGCGTATCTCCGGGGGTCTGTTGGTCAATCTGTCAGATATTGCAGCAACCGGGCGCGGCGCGGAAACAGAGCCTTTTGAAATCAATGGAGAAACCTTTGATGGCGGTGTTGTGACCGGGGAAGCGGAATTCGCAAATAACCTCGCGCCGATGATCACCGCGGGCTACGATTATGATTTTGGCAACGATTGGTATCTAAGCGCCGAGGTGGGCGCGATTTACATTGGTGGTATCGAGACATCGTTCACAGCCAACAGTGACGCCCTGCAGGACGCGGTCGATGATGATCCAGATTTTCGAGATGCGCAGGCGGATGCGGAAGACATCGATTTCCTGCCCTATGTTAGCATGACAGTCAGTTTTCGCTTTTGATTCTTGACGTTGATATGGCCTCCTGCGGCGCATTGTCACCTGTGGTCGCTTTGCACCACAGCATCAGTCTCACTCTTTTTTGAACGGTACCTTGACCAGGTCCTCTTTAGTATCCCAGTAACACGCTGCGATTCTAAGGATTAAACATGCTCACACGACGTCATTTTATTGCGACCGGAGCGGCAATTTCGGCCCTCGCATCTCACCCGGCTTTTGCCCAAGAGGTTGCTGAACCCGTCTCTGCCGGTGTTCCGGCCGACCCGCTTGCGCCAACTTTGGTTACACTTGCCGGGCCCGTTGCCGCCAACGAAATCCACATGGATCCCAACATTTTCCGTTTGTATCTTACACTTGGTGGCGATCAGGCAATGCGTTACGCCGTCGGCGTTGGTCGTCCTGGCCTATATGAGCCGGGTAGCTTCTTTGTTGGGGCAAAGAAAGAATGGCCTAGCTGGACGCCGACCCCCGATATGATCGAACGCGACCCTGACCAGTATGAACAATACAAGGATGGCGTTCCCGGTGGCCCCAACAATCCGCTGGGTGCACGGGCGCTGTATCTGTTCCAGCCCGGACGCGGTGATACGTTCCTTCGGATTCACGGTACCAATGCGCCGCGGACAATCGGAACGGCTGTTTCAAACGGCTGCGCGCGTCTGACCAATGACTTCGTCAAAGACCTCTATGCACGCACACCGATGCGCGCGAAGGTGTTTCTCTACCCAAGGGATGTATAACCTTAGGGAAACTGCAGCATTCTTGCGACAGCAGCCGGCCTTTCAAATGGCCGGCTTTTGTTTGTGAATGGCTTGCTAACCTTTCTGACGTAGAAATCGATCACACAAAAAGAAACGCGCAGCAGGAATATACATGTTCACACGTCGCCAATTCGCTACTGCCGCAGCTGCATCGATGGTTGCGGGCCCAGCACTTTCAGCTCCAACTATTGTGCGCCTGCCGCGAAAGTTTTCGCCACAAGACGTGAATGTGAACCCCGAACTACCTGCTGGACAGATTCATGTCGTTAAGAAAGATTTCTTTCTCTACTGGACGCTTGGAAATGGCCGCGCGCGGCGTTACGGGATCGCCCTCGGTGATCAGGGTCGGAACTATACCGGTGTTCTGACGATCCGGCGCAAAGCCGAATGGCCCAGCTGGATCCCGACGCAGAACATGATCCGGCTAGAGCCGGAGTTGTACGGCCCCTATCGTCGGGGCCTGCCGGGTGGTCATCCGCAAAATCCGATGGGTGCGCGCGCGCTGTACCTCTATGAAGGTGGCCGTGATACCTACTACCGGATCCACGGCACGCCGCAGCCTTGGACAATCGGACAGAACTTTTCTTCGGGCTGCGTTCGTTTGATCAATGATCACGTCGAAGAACTTTACGCCAAAGTCCCTGTGAACACCCAAGTCTTCATCTTTTAGCGGTCCAAAGCAGACAAACAAAAAGCCCCGCAGCCGAAAGGTGCGGGGCTTTTGTACGTCTAAGACGGCGCGTTAGTCTTTCAGCTTGGTTTTCCGCAGGTACGGAAGCACCTTTTCGAAATCGCCAAACTTCGCCTTTGCGTCTTCATCGCTGACGGTTGCAGGAATGATCACATCATCTCCTACGTTCCAATTCGCCGGAGTAGCAACGCCGCGGCCAGTCGAGGTTTGCAAGCCGTCCAAAGCACGCAAAACTTCGGCAAAGTTGCGGCCAACAGTCATCGGATATGTCATCGACAGCTTCAACTGCTTGTCAGGTCCTATAATAAAGACAGAACGGACAGTTGCGCTATCCGCAGGCGTGCGGCCATCGGGCAAATAGGCTTCAGCTGGCAACATGTCGAACGCCTTGGAGACTTCCAGGCCTGCATCTGCAATAATCGGGAACCCTGCAGGCGCCCCCCCGACCAATTCGATATCTGACTTCCACTTCTTGTGGTCTTCGACGCCGTCGACCGAAACGCCTATAACCTTTGTTCCGCGTTTGGCCCATTCGTCGGCGAGCTGTGCCACGGCACCGAATTCGGTGGTGCACACAGGGGTAAAGTCCTTTGGGTGAGAGAACAGAATGGCCCAGCTGTCACCGATCCAGTCATGCAAGGCAAAGCTGCCCTGATCTGTTTCAACGGTGAGGTTGGGAATCGTGTCGTTGATGCGCAGGCCCATGGCCATACCCCCTTTTGATTCATGATGGCTTGAATATAGGCAGCCGATTAGCAGAGTGAAGCCCCCTCAGAACGGGGCCTTCGCCGTGATCCGCAAACTGGCCCCGCCATCGGGGTGTCGAATTTGCAGCGTTTCCGAATGGAGCATTAGACGCGGAAAGGCGCGGGCCGGTCCGTCCGCATAGAATGGATCGCCCAGTATCGGGTGACCAATCGACAACATATGTACCCGCAATTGATGCGATCGGCCGGTTTTGGGCATCAGGCGCACCCGTGTTTCATCATCAGACGACCGCACCACCCGCCAATCCGTCATCGCAGGTTTACCCGTCTCATGATCTACCTTTTGCTTTGGCCGGTTCGGCCAATCGACAATCAACGGCAAATCAACCGTCCCGGTTTTTGGCGCCAGCTGACCCCACACGCGGGCAATATACGTCTTCTTTGTCTGACGCTTTTCGAACTGCAGTCCCAAATGGCGCTGGGCGTGCGGGGTCAGGGCAAACACCATCACACCAGAGGTATCGCGGTCCAGCCGATGCACCAGCAAAGCCTGCGGGAAGACCGCTTGAACCCGCGTGATCAGACAATCGGCAAGGTGTTCGCCTTTGCCCGGCACCGACAACAGGCCTGACGGCTTATCAACCAGCAATACCTCATGATCGTCGTGCAAGATGACCAGCGGATCTTGTGGGGGTGCGTAGGTGTCACTCATAAACCCGGTCGCCAAATATCGCGGATCCGACGCGCACGTGGGTCGCACCCAAAGCGATGGCACTTTCAAAATCGCTGCTCATGCCCATCGACAGCCCTTTTAGATCGTTGCGCGCAGCAATCTTTGCGAGCAACGCAAAATGAAGGGATGGCTCTTCATCAACCGGAGGAATGCACATCAGACCTTTGACAGGCAGATCAAGCGCGCGGGCTTGCGCGATAAAGGCGTCCGCGTCTTGCGGTGCAATGCCAGCCTTTTGATCTTCCTCGCCAGTGTTAATCTGTATGAACAGGTCAGGGCACGCGCCCAGTTCCTGCGCAAGCCGGGCAATGGTCTGCGCAAGCTTGGGCCGATCCAGCGTATGGATCGATTGCGCCAATTGCATCGCCTGCCGGGCCTTGTTCGTCTGAAGTGGCCCAATCAAATGTAGATCGATCCCGCCATAGTCTTGGCGAAAGTCCGGCCATTTGCCTGCGGCCTCCTGCACCTTGTTCTCGCCAAAGACGCGATGACCTTGATCGAGAATCGCTGCGACTCGGTCGTTCGGCTGGACTTTGGAAACTGCAATAAGGGTAATCTCATCTTCTGATCGATTTGCCTTATTTGCGGCCTTTGCGATGCGATCCTGAATATCCTGAAGACCCATACAAACTTCCTTAATATCATTGGTGTAAGCGCGATCGGCTATGAAATAGGGGGTTTGCAAGGGATTGTCAGGCCGCAATCGCCGGAAAACTGTGTGTGTCTAAGATGCATCATTTAAGACTGTCTGCCTCGGAACCCGTCCAATTGACTTGAGTGTGCAGCCGCTTGGGAGCATTCACACTGGCAATGCTAGACGATCTGGCATCTTGGGAATGCAAACACGAGGGAAATATCCATGAAAAGCATCCTTCTTACCTCGACTGCCCTGGTCGCCTTTGCTGGCGCCGCTGCAGCCGACGGCCACGCCACACCTGGCATCACTTTCTCTGGTGAAGCTGAGCTTGGTTACACATCTGACGACGGCGTCAACGATCCAGCGCTGAACGAAGGCTTCTTCTGGGACGCGTCTGTTGACGTGACCATGACAGCAGCACTGGACAACGGTCTGGTTGCGACTGCGACTTTCGGCTTCAACGTTGCTGAAAACAGCCTCGGCGACACAGTCACAACTGGTGATTACGTTCTGTCCTTGGCCGGCGACAACGCTAGCCTGTCGTTCGGTGATCTGGACCCGGTTGCTGAAGATCGCTTTGGCGACGTCGACGGCGGCACAACACGTGGCTTCTTCGACCAAGACGCACACTTTGACGTTGTTGGCTTCGAATCCATGCTGGTTGGTGAAGCAACTGTAGCTGGCTTCACTGCAGCCGCTTCTTGGGGTGTAGACTCCGGCGACGGCCTGCTGTTGGCAGAAACAGACGACATCGACGCGATGCAGCTTCACGTTGCTGGTACTGTTTCCATCGTTGACCTCGAGCTGGCATACCAGCAAGAGTTCGGTGGCTTTGACGCAGTATTCGGTGTTGCGGCATCCGCAACCTTTGCTGGCGCAGACATCACAGTGTCCTACGTCGACGACAACGATGAGTCTTCAACAGGTATCTCTGTTGCTTACCCATTCGGTCCAGTCACAGTCGCAGCTTACTACTCTGTAAACGACGTTGCTGAAGACAACTACGGTCTTGACCTCGACTACGCAGCAAACGGTATTGCAGTTAACGTCTTCGTTGACGTTGACGGTGGCGAAGCTGGCGCAGACGACGTAACTGAGTACGGTATCGAAGGTTCCTACGATGTAGGTAACGGCCTGACAGTATTCGCTGGTTACATCACTGACGATGCAGTTGAGAACGATCTGGTATACGCAGCAGCTGAGTACGACCTCGGTGGCGGCGCAGAGCTTCTGTTCTCATACGCTGACGACGGCGACGAAACAGCCAACCTCACAGACGACGAAGTTGGTGATCCAGAGTACAACGAAGGCCTGACAGTGGCAGTATCCTTCGAATTCTAAGTACCTCTTAGATCTTATTAGTCAGAGCCGTCCTTCGGGGCGGCTCTTTCTTTTTTTGGGCCAACGGCAACGGCCCACCATGACTGGCCTTTCACCCCGCAGCACATTATGAAATCACGCAACAAACCTGCGTGCGCGCCCCACGGGAAAGACCAGACCAAATGTCGACCTACACACCCTCCGAAATCGAAGCCAAATGGCAGGCAGCATGGGCCGACGCCGAGACGTTCAAGGCTGTGCGTTCGGGCGACAAACCCAAGTACTATGTGCTGGAAATGTTCCCCTATCCGTCGGGCAACCTGCATATGGGCCACGTCCGCAACTACACGATGGGTGACGTTATCGCGCGGTATAAGCTGGCGACGGGGCACAACGTTTTGCACCCAATGGGCTGGGACGCTTTTGGTATGCCCGCTGAGAACGCAGCGATGGCGACAGGCATTCACCCCAAGGAATACACCTACGGCAACATCGCCCACATGAAGTCGCAGATGCAGCCGCTGGGCCTGTCGCTGGACTGGTCTCGTGAGTTCGCGACCTGTGACCCGGAATACTATGGTCAACAGCAGGCGCTATTCATCGATTTCCTCGCTAAAGGCTTGATTTACCGCAAAAAAGCGACGGTAAATTGGGATCCGGTTGATATGACTGTGCTGGCCAATGAGCAGGTCATTGATGGCAAAGGTTGGCGCTCTGGCGCAGAGGTGGAACGGCGCGAGCTGGTCCAGTGGTTCTTCAAAATCTCGGACTATTCCGATGAACTTCTGACGGCTTTGGACGGCCTCGACGACTGGCCTGCCAAGGTCAAGCTGATGCAATCCAACTGGATTGGTAAGTCACGCGGTATCGACATCAGCTTCAAACGCAAGGACGGTGGCGACCCGATCGTCTGCTACTCCACCCGCCCGGATACGATGCGCGGCGCGTCTTTCATTGCGGTGGCCCCAGACCACCCTGTCGCCAAAGAGCTGGTGAACGGGAACCCAGACCTTGCTGATTTCGTTGAAGAATGCCGCAAGATGGACACCACCGAAGCGGCCATGGAAAAGGCCGACAAGAAGGGCATGGACACCGGCATCCGGGTCCAGCATCCGGTCTATCCCGACCGTGAGTTGCCTGTCTGGATCGGTAACTTCGTCCTGATGGACTACGGCACGGGCGCCGTTTTTGGCTGCCCCGCGCACGACCAGCGCGATCTCGATTTCGCGCGCAAGTATGACCTGCCGGTGCAAAACGCCTTCTACATGCCCGGTGACGAGACCGAGGTTGGGACCGAGGCGCTGGTGCCTGCCAAAACAGAACCCGTTGTCTTTATTGACCATTTTGCCGGTATTACGGATTCAACGAGCCAAAACGCCATCGACGCGACCATCGACTATTTCGAGGCGCAAGGCTTGGGCAAGGGCCAAACCCAATTCCGCCTGCGCGATTGGGGGCTGTCCCGACAGCGCTATTGGGGTTGCCCTATCCCGATTATTCACTGTGAAAAATGCGGTGTGGTGCCAGAAGCGAAAGAGAACCTGCCGGTCCAATTACCCGACGATGTGTCCTTCGACATCCCTGGCAACCCTCTCGACCGCCACCCAACTTGGCGCGATTGTGCTTGCCCGAAATGTGGGGCGGCGGCCCAGCGTGAGACGGACACGATGGACACTTTCGTCGACTCGTCATGGTACTACGCACGCTTCACCGCACCTCATGCAGCCACACCGACCGACATCGATGACGCTGCGTATTGGATGAACGTCGACCAGTACATCGGTGGTATCGAGCATGCGATCCTGCACCTGCTTTATTCCCGCTTTTTCGCGCGTGCCATGCGGATGACGGGTCACCTGCCGCAGGGCACGCAAGAGCCGTTTAACGCCTTGTTTACGCAAGGCATGGTGACGCACGAAATCTACCAGACGACTGGCGACAACGGGCGTCCCGTTTATCATTTCCCCTCTGATATCACCGATGGCAAGTTGGCCGATGGCACCGCGGTGGACATCATCCCGTCTGCCAAAATGTCAAAGTCCAAGAAAAATGTCGTCGACCCGGATGACATCCTCGCCAAGTTTGGCGCCGACACCGCTCGCTGGTTCGTCCTGTCCGATAGTCCGCCGGAGCGGGACGTCGAATGGACGGCGTCGGGTGCCGAAGCGGCGTTCAAACACCTGAGCCGCGTCTGGCGGATCGCAAATGACGCGGCCAGCGCAGATGGTGGACACGCGGATCAAGACGCCGACCTGTTGCGTGCGATGCACAAGACGATCATCGATGTCACAAACGGTGTTGAAAGTTTCGGATTTAACGCAGCAATCGCAAAGCTTTACGGATTTACGGGCGTCCTGGCAAAATCCAAAGCCAGTGCAGGGGCCAAGCAGCAAGCGACCAAGGTACTGGCGCAATTGATGTCGCCCATGACACCCCACCTGTCCGAAGACATCTGGGCGTTGCTGGGCGGCGAGGGCCTGATCGCTAACGCGCCTTGGCCGGTCGCAGACGAAAGCATGTTGGTCGAAGACACGGTGACGTTGCCTATCCAGATCAACGGGAAACGCAAATCAGAGATCGCGGTCGCAGCAGATACCGACAAAGCGACCATCGAAGGCCTCGCCTTGGCGGACCCTGCTGTGCAAAAGGCATTGGGCGGTGCCACACCGAAGAAGTTGATCGTGGTCCCCGGCAGGATCGTGAACATTGTTATCTGATCGGCCTCATCGCCGGGCAGCCCTTTTGGGGTTGTTGATCATGGCAGGCTGCGGCTTTGCGCCCGCCTATGGTCCTAGCGGAGAGGCGGAAAAGTGGCAGAACGCCGTGTCAATTGATGCGCCGGATACGGTGTTCGGCTTTCGGATGAGGGCACAATTGACCGAAACTTTGGGTCACCCCACGACCCCGCAATATACATTGTCTGTCTCGCCAAAAACGGCCCCTGTGTCGGCCACGATCACAGAAGATGGTGACATCACCCGCTTTAATCTGACCGGTAATGCGGAATGGACACTGACGGATGTGCAGGGGCGGCAGGTCAATGCAGGGCTGGCGCAGACCTTTACCAGCTATTCGGCTACCGGATCTACGGTGGCTACGCAGTCTGCTGAAAGCGACGCGGGCGATAGGTTGGCAGTCGCGTTGGCCGATTTGATCGTGCAACAAATTCTGACCACGCCATGAAGCTGACGGGTGCCGCCGCCAACGGGTACTTCAAGACCCCCGATAAATCCCACACTGGCCTGCTGATTTTCGGGGCCGATCCAATGCGCGTTGCGGGCAAACGCCAAGAGGTCATCGCGGCTTTGGTTGGCCCCAACGGCGACGAAGAAATGCGGCTAACGCGCATTTCTGGTGCTGACCTGCGCAAGGACTCGGCCATGCTGAACGACGCAATTAAAGCGCAGGGGTTCTTTCCGGGCCATCGCGTCGCGTTTGTCGAAGACGCCACTGATGGGCTGGCAAAGGTGATCGATGCCGCCCTTACAGATTGGCAGCCGGGGGATGCGCAGGTTATTGTGACCGCCGGTCAACTCACGGCGAAGTCCGCGCTGCGCAAGATTTTTGAGGGGCATGGAAATGCGGTGTCGATCGGGATTTACGATGATCCACCCAGCCGTGATGAGATCGAGCAGACCTTGCGGGACGCAGGGCTGCAGACCCAAAGCCGGGATGTGATGGACCAACTCTTTGCGCTTGCAAGTTCGTTAGAACCCGGGGATTTTCGCCAAACCATCGAAAAAGTTGGGCTTTACAAGCGTGATGATACAGAGCCGCTATCGGTCGCTGATGTAATTGCCTGTGCCCCACAGTCGGCAGAAGTGAATGTCGATGATGTGCTAGAGGTTGTAGCAACCGGGCAGGCGGAAAAGCTGGGACCGGTGTTGCGCGACCTTTATGCGCAGGGTGTGGCCCCGGTGACGCTGTGTATCGGAGCGATGCGGCACTTTCGGCAGTTGCATACCGTCGCGTCCGATCCGGGTGGTGCTGCAGCAGGGGCAGGGCGATTGCGGCCACCTGTCTTTGGGCCGCGCCGGGATAAGATCGTGCGGCAGGCCTCAAACTGGGGGCGCGATAGGCTTGAACGGGCGCTGACAGCGTTAACGGATACGGACTTGCAGATGCGCTCTGCGGGTGCGACGCCGGATCGGGCTTTGATGGAACGGGCGCTGATCCGTTTGGCGATGATGGCACGGCGCTAAACGCAAAAGGGCGCGCCCAATGGCACGCCCTTTACGCTATTCTTAGACCTTACGGCTTAGAAAGAAGCAGAAGCTGCAACCAGTGCGGCCAGCAGGCCCAGCACGATGTAGCCAGAGTTGATGGAGCCAGCAGGTGCTGGTGTGTCAACGACAACAACTGGTGCCTCAGGAATAACTGGGGCCAGGCCGCCAGCGTTCGCTGTGATTGCTGTTGTGGACAGAACTGCAGCAGCAGCCAGAACTTTAAGTGTACGCATGGGGGTATCTCCTTTGGAAAAATGAAAAGGGCCAGCCGAGGCTAGCCCTTAATGCTTAGCTAATCGTTCGATTAGAAAGAAGCGGAAGCTGCGACCAGCGCGGCCAGCAGGCCCAGAACAATGTAGCCGGAGTTGATGGAACCAGCAGGTGCTGGTGTGTCAACGACGACGACAGGAGCTTCTGGGATGACTGGGGCCAGGCCACCAGCGTTTGCAGCAGCACCGGAAACTGCGATAGCAGCTGCGGCAGCGAGAGTAGTTGTGAGGCGCATGTCGGTACTCCAATTAATGCACTTAGTGTGGACGATCACAGGATTTCTACTGACCGTGCTCGTGTAAAACAAGTAGTTAAATCAGAAGGCGAGGCGACCCAAGTACTTCTTGCACTGCACGAAATTGCCATTCTGGACCAGATATTCCCCTGTAGCTGCCTATTTTAGGGGCCCAAAGAACGACAGGAGCCTAATTTATTGGTGTTTCTGGCGTTTTTTCAAGTTTTTGGTTGTTTCGATTCTCGTAACATAACGTCCAAATCCATCGGATTTATCATGTGCGAAACCTAAAAACCGATGCGGCAACGCAACAGTTCCCCCATAAGAAGGGCATGCCATTCCCACAGATTTGGGCTAAAAACCGCTTAAAGAACAACAATCGACCCGCCTTGCGGTAACTGGATCATCGACTCGCGATTCTCCAAATCGGCCGAATTGGTCAGGGGGTTTGGGATAACCATCTGGCGGCGTTTTGTCCCGCTGTGCGGCCTGAGGCGAGACATCCTGTGATCAGATAGCCTCCGGTCGGCGCTTCCCAGTCCAGCATTTCACCGGCTGCAAAAACACCCGGCCGGTCGGGTAACATCAGGTGTTGATCCAGCGCCTCAAATGTCAGGCCACCGGCGGTCGAAATCGAACCATCCATCGGTAGCGGTGCAAGCAAGGGCATCTGAAGTGATTTGACCGCCTGCCCAAGACCATCAGGCAATTGCATGACCAAACCTTTCGTCAACTCGTTAAAAAGGGCGACTTTGATCGGATTCAGGCGCAATGCCTTCGACAAGTATTGCTGCCGCGAGGTTTTTTTCGGCTTCTTCGAAAGACGCGCCTTAACTATCGCCAAGGTCACATCAGGCATCAGATCAATCGACAGGCGGGCCCCATCGCGCACAGCTGCGGACACGCTGTAAACGCCGCCCCCCTCGATCCCGTCTTTCGTGATGATCCATTCACCACGAGAGGTCAGATCGCCCGCCTGCAAGGCGGTGGCTTTCACCGGCTGGCCAAAGAATGGGGCCATGTGATCTGTCCAATTTACAGCAAACCCACAGTTTGCCGGCTTAAACGGTGTGGTCCCCGATAGCTGTTTTGCCCATTCACCGTCAGATCCCAGCCGGGCCCAACTTGCCCCACCCAAGGCCAAAACGGTCACGTCAGCAGCAATCGTTTGAGGACCGTCCGGCGTCTCGAACCGGGCATCAGCCCCGTCCCATCCGACCCACTTGTGCCTCGTCCGAACGACGACGCCCGCTTCGCGCAGGCGCGCGAGCCAAGCCCGCAGCAATGGCGAGGCTTTCATCGCCTTGGGAAAAACCCGGCCAGTCGATCCCGTAAAAACGCTCTGACCAAGATCGCGTGCCCAGCGTTGGACGTCTTCTGGGCCAAATCCGCGAATAACATCACGAAACACATCAGGCACATCGCCGAACGCAGACAGAAACGCGTCAATTGGTGCGTCTTTGGTCAGGTTCAGCCCTGATTTGCCAGCCATTAGAAACTTGCGGCCAACTGACGGCATTTGATCCGCAATCGTTACCTGATGGCCTGCCGCCGAAAGAACATCAGCAGCCATCAGCCCCGCTGGGCCTGCGCCAATGATCAGCGCGGTGCTCATGCAGGCAATTGGCCTTTGATCTCGACGACACGCTGCGGATAGGGAATTTCGATGTCGTTTTCTTTCAGGGCGTTCCAGATCAGGAACAACACGTCAGAAGTGTACTTGTTTTTCCCGTCATCGATACCTTCGACCCAGAACTCAACAGCAAAGTCGATGCCGCTGTCGCCAAACCCACGCAATTCAACATCTGGCAGCTCAGGTTTGGACAAGACGCCAGGGTGCTTCAGGACGGCGGCCTGGATCAGATCGGGTATCTTATTGATATCAGTGTCATAGCTGACCGAGAATTCGGCTTCTAACCGGTTGGCCGATCCACTGTCAGAGTAATTGACGACCCGTGTGGTGATGAAGTCTTCGTTAGGAACGACGATCCACTTGCCGTCGTAGGTCTCTAGGATCGTTGCGCGCGCCATCATCTTGATGATCGTACCGGCTTCACCACCATCAAGCTCGACATAGTCGCCGACGGTTGCTTGGCCCTCAACCAGAAGGATAACGCCAGAGATGAAATTGGATGCGATCTTTTGCAGACCGAAACCCAGACCCACACCAATCGCACCACTCAGCACAGCCAGCGTGCTGAGATCGATCCCCATGATGTTCATGAGCAACAGGAACGCGACACCAAAGATCGCAAACTCGGCCACTTTCATCGTCAGCTGGCGAATGGCGGGCCGCATTTCCTGCTTTTCGATGAAGGTCGAAGACTGACTGTTCGACCATTGGCCAAGCCAGAACAGCAAAGACCCTGCAATGATCCCCCGGATCAGCGCCAATGCGCTAAAGCCGATGTTCCCGATGTTGACCTGTGCCGCACCCAATGCCGCAATCGTCGGATCAAGTATGCCCAGGGCATACAGAGCACCAGCTGGTATCAGGACGAACTTACCCAACAAAAGAAGGAACGGATCAGTCAGAATATCGCGGGCAAAGGCACGGATCGCGAGGAACAGGAAGACACGCTTACCAAAGCCGATCACGGGGCCAGAGCCGAACATGGCCGTGACCGCAGCTTCCCCCATCGCCGTAAATGCATAAGCCAGAAGCGGCAGCATCAACGGCAAGAACTGAAGAACGAACAGGCGTGCAGTGGCAAGCAGCTTGTTCGCACCAGATGCTGGGGTCAGAAGTTGCGTGATCTTCGGGCCCAAAATCCGGTTCAGCAATCGGGCCAGCAGGTAGGCCGCAATCAGCAGTCCGAACTGCGACCAAGCCGCTGGGGACAATAGCCAATCTTTTGCGATGTCCACGCCCTGTTCGGCATAGCCCATTGCAGTGTCAAATAACGCCTGTGGATCCATGGTGCCCCCGCAAGTCCTACAGGTTGTCTAAATACCTGAATTCAGCTCAGATCAACCTATGTTCTTGATGATCTGGACATGGGTAGGGTTTGCGCCGGTCACATCTGTCGTCAGTGACCTTGCATCGGCCATCAGACTGTCAACATTAGTAACCTTATCAACCAAGCCCCAGACATAGGCTGTTTCCGCATCAATCTTCTGCCCAGCCAGCAAGATCATCTTTGTCCGGGCAGGCCCGATCAAGCCTGACATCCGTCCCGGATCAGAGGGCTGGGGCGCGACCCCCATCTTCATGACCGGATAGAAAAAACGGGCATTCGGCACGGCCACCCGGACATCACACGCCAGCACCATCCCAAAGGCGCCACCTGCAACAGTGCCGTTCAAGGCTGCGACCGTCAATCCCGCGATCTGCGCAATATTACCCGACAGTCTTTCCCACGCCGGGTCGGTTGCAAGGCCGCTGCCGACATCCGCTAAATCAGCGCCCGCACTGAAAACCTTGCCCTTTGCGGTCAGGATCAATGCCTTTGCCGCGCGGGCATCGGCGGCAACATCGGCAAGATCGTTCAGCATATCGGAAGTCAGCGCGTTGGCCTTATCGGGCCGGTTAAGTGTGACGACCCACAAGTCATCCTCACGGGCGACATCTATATAGCTCATCCTAAGCCTATCTGACGGCGGATGTCTTCTTCGCGCAATGACACGTCCTCGCCAAGGTATTTGTCAGCCGCATCAGTACACATCCATAGTAACGCTTTCGCAGGCCATTCCGGTGGTATGTGGTCGGACCAATCCAACTGACTGACCCGGTTGATCCCGGACGCTTTGATCTCATGCTGCATCTGAGTGGCGACAGTCCCAGGCGATAGGCCAAGCACACGAATCCCGTGGGGGCGATTTTCCAGATCAGCCACGCGGGTCAGCATATAGGCACCCGCTTTGGATGATGAATAAGAGGGCCACCCCTCGATCGGGCCATGGGCCGCTCCTGATGAAATGGTGATGATCGTGCCAGCGCCTCGGTTCAGCATATGCGGCAACACAGCCTGCATGCCGTAAAAGACACCTTTGAGGTTCACATCAATCGTGCGGGAATACGCCTCTGGGTCTGTGTCTGACAACCGCGAGATTGGGGCGATCATACCGGCATTCCCAACCAGCACATCCAGACTACCAAAATGGGCAATTGCCTTCTCAACCACGTCTTTCACGGCAGCAGCGTCTGCCACGTCGCACTGCAGGGCAAGTGCGCGATCCCCGATTTCCTTAGCAAGGGCAGCCAAGGCATCAGAACTGCGTGCGGTGAGCACAACATTGGCCCCGGCGGCAGCGAATGCACGGGCAGCAGCCGCACCAATGCCGCGACTGGCCCCGGTAATCAGCACAGTTTTCCCCGTTACATCTTGATTTTGCATGAATTCCTACTCCTCGTGCAGGGAAATGACTGTTCAAGGGCTAGAATTCCCGACCTTGACCCCAGACGCAAGGCGATGGACTGTCTGCGCAAATTTCACTGAAAGGTCTTCTTATGAGAACCCCAATTGCCCTTCCTACAGCCGTTTGTGCCGCAGCCCTGATGTCCGCCTCCGCCGCAATGGCGGATGTGACGGCGGCGCAGGTTTGGGACAACTGGAAAGCCAATCTCGCGCTCTATGGTGATGACGGGGTGAGTTATGGTGACGAAACGGTAGGTGACGGCGAGGTTACCGTATCTGATCTTGCGCTGACGATGGATGATGCCGAAAGCAAGATCGTCTCGAATGTCGGAACACTTGTGTTCACCGAAAATGGGGATGGGACAGTCTCGGTCACGATGCAAGACAGCTACCCGATCACAATCGAAGAAGTTGGAACCGACAACGGTGCAGAGCTTTTGGTTGCGCAGCAAGGCCTCGCGATTACGGTAAGCGGTGTGCCTGACGCGATGAACTACGACGTCACAGCTGACAGCTACGAAATCCGGCTTGCCGAAGTGCGCGGCGAAGACGCAGACATCGAGGTCGAGGCTTTCTTGCGCGCCAACAACCTGTCCGGCAGCTATCAGACCGACACGAATTCCGGCATGAACACCACCTTTGGCTTTGCAACCGGCAGCATCGATTTCTTGGTCGATGGAAAAGAGCCTGATGACGCAGGTTACGTTGTCTTTAGCGGGCAGATGGCAGACGTCACCACCTCGGGCGAGATTGATCTTCCCGAAGGTGCGGATATGGACGATCCCGATACGTTCGCAACCGACTTTGCTTTCAGGGGCGAAACCACCGCAGCCAGTACCGCGTTCATCTTTGACGTGGACATGGACGGCGATGTGGCCAGCGGCGGGGTTCAGGCTGGTGCCTTTACACTTGGCGGTGACATGAACCCATCCTCGCTTGACTACACGGTGTCGCTTGCAGATGCGGCGATCAATGCGCAATCGCCTGACATGCCGTTCCCTTTTGCGATGTCGATGTCGTTGTTCGAAAACATCTTTTCGATGCCGACAGAAGCCACCGACGAACCAGCCCCGTTTGGATATCGCCTTGCCCTGACCGACTTTACAATCAACGAAGAAATCTGGGCTATGGGCGATCCAAGTGGTGCAATTCCGCGTGACCCGGCGACAATTATCTTTGATGTGTCCGGTATGGCGAAACTGTTCTTCGACTTGTTTGATCCAGAACAGCAGGAAGCGCTGGAATTTGCAGATGTGCCGGGCGAATTGATCTCGCTTGCTGTGCAAAACGTGCAGGTCACGGCAGCGGGCCTCGACGCCAAAGCGACGGGTGATTTCACCTTCGACAACACGGATCTGGAAACCTTCGATGGCTTACCACGCCCGATTGGCGAGCTGAACATTGGAATCACGGGCGCCAACGCCCTGATCGATACCTTGGTGGACATGGGCCTATTGCCCGCAGACCAAGCAACAATGGGTCGTATGATGATGGGAATGTTCACGCAACCAGCAGGCGAAGATGCGCTTACCTCGAAAATTGAGATCAATGAGGAAGGTCACGTTCTGGCCAACGGCCAACGCATCCAGTAACTTAAGGTCAAGTCGGGGGGCGCATCAGGGAACTGGTGCGCCTCCATTTATTCACGAACAAGGATTTTAGAATGCGACGTCATCCCCTTCTTGGAACAACAGCTTTGACAATGGCCGCCTTTGCGGGCTCCTCGGCAATGGCCGATGTCACCAGTGCAGACGTGTGGGCCAGCTATGTCAGCTATTATGAAGCGACCGGCGCGCAGATCGTCGGCGAACCTGTAGCAGACGGCAGCGATATGGTCGTCAGCGACCCTGCCTTGGTCTATCGCCTGCCATTTGGCATTGCGACGATTCGTATCGACCTGCCTGAAATGCGGATGACCGACCAGTCCGACGGAACTGTTATTCTTGGGTTCCCAGAGGCATTCGATCTAACGGTCGCTGTGGATGTCCCTGATGAGGGCTCTGGCTCTGGCACTTTTGCGGTTTCTCAAACCGGCTATTCGGGCGTGGCCAGCGGGGATCCGGGCAATGTGACCTTCACGCAATCTGCCGACAGCATGAAGATCGAAGCGAAAGAGCTGATCATTCCGGGCGAAGAGCTCGACTTTGCAATGCAAATCCTTTCGCAAGGGTATAGCGGGTCGTCGACGGTCACGGACGGCGACTTGATCACCGTAACCTCTGACTTCGTACTGGGTGCGGCTGACGTGGCCTACATTGTCACTGGTCCGGATGGGGATGTGATCAGCAACACCGGCCAATTCGGGCGTACCGAAAGCCAATCTGAAATGGCTTTGCCTGCGGGTGGCAGCAATCTGTTTGATATGTCCGCAGCGCTTAAGGCTGGGGCTTTCATTCGCGGCACCTCCGTCGCAGAGGGCAGCACAAGCGAGACAATCACGACGTTCGACAACGAGGTCATCTCTGAGCAGTCAAGCGTGACAGGTGCGACAGATGCGCGGTTTTCAATCGACGCGGCTGGTCTGGACCTGTTCGTCGAAGCCGCAACATCATCCTTCAAATTCCTGATGCCAGAGCTGTTCCCAGCCCCCATCGAAGCATCATTGGGCAAGACAACAATGGGCTACAAATTCCCGTTGCTGCCTGGCGAAGAAGCACAGGACGTGGCGCTTCGGATTGGTCTGGAAGACATCGCGATCAGCGACGCTGTGTGGGACATGTTGGACCCGACAGCAGAATTGCCGCGTGACCCCGCGACCATTAACATTGATCTTGCGGCGACGGTCTTGTCCGAAATTGACTGGCTGAACTTCGCAACGCTGGAAGCCCAACTTGACCAGCCAATGCCGCCAATTGCGCCTGAAACTGTGACAATCAACGACCTGACCGTGTCGGCCGTCGGTGCGTCTGCCAAAGGGTCGGGTGCGTTCACGCTGGATATGACCGACATGGAAACCATTCCCGGTTTCCCACGTCCAGAAGGTGACGCGATCGTCGAGGTGTCAGGTGCCAACACCCTGATCGACCGGCTGACAACACTGGGCTTCATTGGTCCGGACGAGGCTGGCATGGCGCGGCTTGGCATGGGCTTTATCGCGCGGGCGACTGGCGACGACAGCTTTGAAACAGTGGTTGAGGTGAACGCCGAGGGCCATGTCCTCGTCAACGGCCAGCGGATGCGCTGAAGACAACACTTGCGGCGGGGCAACCCGCCGCCTACCTGTGTGCAACGCCTCACGACCGCCGGAGTACGCATGACCCAAGACCTCGCCAGCCTCACCGAACAGATGATCTCGATTGCCAAGCGGGCAGGGGCCGATGCCGCTGATGCCTTGGCGGTGGACGGCACATCCGTTTCTATCGACGTGCGCGGCGGCGCGCTGGAGCAGGCAGAACGGTCTGAAGGCATCGACATCGGATTGCGCGTTTTCGTGGGACAACGCCAAGCCTGTGTCTCATCGTCTGACGCAAGCACAGCGACACTCGAACAAATGGCCGAACGGGCCGTTGCAATGGCACGCGAAGCGCCGGAAGACCCATACGCTGGTCTTGCTGATCCAGCGCAATTGGCAACAGACCGCGATAGCAATGCCTTAGAACTCTACGATGACAGCCCCGAACCTGACCCTGCAGACCTGCAAGACGATGCGGCCCGCGCAGAAGCAGCAGCCTTGGCCGTTGATGGCGTCACGCAAGTGCAAGCCGCCTCTGCTGGCTACAGCCACCGGACCATTCACTTAACAGCGTCCAATGGGTTTTCTGGCGGCTACACCCGTAATTCGCGCGGCCTGTCCTGTCAGGCGATCAGCGGCTCTGGCACTGACATGGAACGCGAATACGACTACGACAGCCGCATTTTCCAAGCCGACCTGCGCGACGCCGCTGACATCGGCCGCACCGCTGGCGAACGGGCTGTGGCCATCGCAGGGGCGCGCAAACCCAAGACTGGCAGCTACCCTGTGGTCTTTGACGAACGTATCTCCAGCAGCCTGATCGGACACCTGACCTCTGCGGCAAACGGGGCGGCTATCGCGCGCGGCTCCAGCTGGTTGCGTGACGCGCTGGGCGAACAGATTCTGCCCAAGGGCCTGTCGGTCATCGAAGACCCGCGCCGCCCGCGCGCCTTTGCATCGCGCCTTTTCGATGCTGAAGGGCTGGCCACCAAGCGACGGGCGATCATCGATGACGGTGTGCTGACAGGCTGGACCCTCGACCTCGCAAACGCACGCAAACTTGGCCTTGAAAGCACGGCAAGTGCGTCGCGCGGGACATCCGCGCCGCCATCACCCAGCCTGTCCAACATCGCGTTGACGCAAGGCAAGCAGTCTCGCGATGACCTGCTAAAGGACATGGGAACCGGCCTGCTGATCACCTCGATGATCGGCTCCACGATCAACCCAAACACGGGCGACTATTCCCGCGGGGCCTCGGGCTTTTGGGTCGAAAACGGGGAAATCACCCATGCGGTCAATGAATGCACGGTTGCGGGCAACTTGCGGGACATGCTGATGCGGATCACGCCTGCGAATGACGCGCGCCCCCACCTTTCCAGTGTCGTGCCATCCTTGCTGGTTGAAGGTCTCACGCTTGCCGGGGACTGATCTTGATCTTCTGATCGACACGGCCAAAGCCTCGGGCGAGATTGCGCGCGGCTTCTTCAAGGATGACCCGCAAATCTGGGACAAAGGCGGGGGTGCAGGCCCGGTGACGGAAGCTGATCTCGCGGTCAACGAACACATGGCGCATGCGCTGGGCACTGCACAACCCGATTACGGGTGGTTGTCTGAAGAAACCGAGGATGACACATCGCGGTTGAACACCAGCCGTCAATTCGTGGTGGACCCCATCGACGGAACACGGGCCTTTATCGAAGGGTCAAAGAACTGGGCGCACGCGCTGGCGGTGGTGGAAAACGGACAGCCGATTTCGGCGGTCGTTTATCTGCCGGTCAAAGACCTACTGTTTGCAGCATCCAAAGGCTATGGCGCAACACTCAACGGGGAACCAATCCGGCCGACGACGCAGGCGGACCTTTTTGGTGCGACAGTTCTGTCAAACAAAGCCAGCTTTGCGGACGATAAATGGGCGGATGGCGTTCCACCCAAGGGGGTCGAGCGCCACTTTCGGTCATCGCTTGCTTATCGGTTATGCCTTGTGGCGCAGGGTCGGTTCGACGCAATGATGACACTGCGACCGTCGTGGGAATGGGACATCGTCGCAGGCGCGCTTATCGTGGCAGAGGCCGGGGGAACCGTCACTGACCAAACCGGGTTAGACCTGCAGTTCAACAATCCGCACCCTCAAGTGAACGGTGTGATCGCGGGTGGACCGATTGTGCCGCTGATAACAGATGCGCTGGCCTGCAACAGACCTTGAGGCATGCCGGGCAAGGGCGTAGGCTGTGCAGCAACGTATAGAACGAAAAGAGGTTTCCCATGACGCAACGCCTGCACCTTGTCTTTGGCGGCGAACTGATCGACCCCACCAAAAGCGCTTTCAAAGATGTCGAAGCGATTGATATCGTCGGTATCTTCCCAGACTACGCAACGGCCTACGACGCATGGAAAGACGCTGCGCACCGGACAGTGGATAACGCCCACATGCGCTATTACATCGCGCACCTGCACCGCCTACGTCACGAAGAGGCAGAGGCCTCATCAACCGAGGAGCTTGGCGACTAAAGCCACCTGAATACCCATGTCATCCTCCAGCAAGCCCTTATTCTCACTCGCGACCTATTTCGCGCGTCGCCACAGTGAAATCTCGGGCCCGTACCTTGGCGAAATGCCAGTACGACCAGAGGGCACAGTCATATGGGTCTGGGCGACCAACCCCGATCAGGTGATCACGCTGCAAGGGCTCGCGGCGCAACTGGCCGCAGACGGAGATCAAATCTCGTTTGTGATCTCTTTGCCAAATGTGCCTGCGGATTTTGCGGGGCAGGTCATGACGGCGCCGGTCAACCGGTCGCAGACGCAGACTTTCCTGACACATTGGTCACCGTCGCTGGTGCTGTGGATGCGCGATAGCCTAGAGCCATCGGCCCTGATCGAGATTTCGGATCGCGATATTCCTTGCATCTTACTTGAGGCAACTATTGATGCTTTACGCCCTGAACATGGGGCTTGGGTGCCGGGATTGTCGCGGGCTATGCTGCAGCAATTCACCAAAATTCTGACGGTAGATGCATCTGTTAGCACCACACTTTTGAAGGCGGGTGCTGATCCAAACGTGGTTGAACCCCTTGGGGTCATGGAGACAGCACCCCCGGCCCTTAGTCACTTCGAAGACGAACGGCAGGAAATGGCCAAAGTGCTTGGCTCGCGGCCCGTCTGGCTTGCCGCTGACACAAGCCCGGCTGAGGTCGATATGTTGGCCGACGCCCATCACCATGCCAGTCTACGCTCGCATCGCTTGTTGTTGATCGTGTCGCTGCAAAACGAGGATGACGGGCCAGACGTTGCTGATCGCCTTCGCGACAGAGGGTTTCTGGTGGCACTGCGGTCTGCGGATGAAACCCCAGATGCGGCGACCCAGATCTACGTTGCTGATTTTGAGGGTGAAATGGGCTTATGGTACCGCATTTCGCCGATCACCTATTTGGGAAACAGCTTTTCCGATGGTCCTCGGCGCAACCCATTCGAGGCCGCAACCCTGGGCTCTGCCGTGATCCACGGGCCTAACATCGCGCCCTACCAAGGGCAGATCAAGCGACTTGCCGAGGCAGACGCCTGCGTTTCCGTCAGAAACAAGAACGAGTTGGGCGGCGAAATCGAAAGGTTGCTCGCCCCGGATGTGGCCGCGTTGTTGGTCCACGGCGCGTGGGAGGTCACGTCGCGGGGCGCAGAAATCACAGGTCGCATCGCTGAGGTTATCATAGACCGTCTCGACAACGTGGGCGGTTAGGGGCATGCGGACGCCCCTGTTCTGGTACACGGCGCCGAATCGGCCCGCATGGCAGGCAAGGCTATTGGCCCCACTTGGCGGTCTTTATGCAGCGGTGACCGCCCGCCGGGTCCGGCAACCTGGTGTAAGGCTGGACATACCAGTGATCTGCATCGGCAATATCAACGCTGGCGGAACCGGGAAAACCCCTACAGCGATGGCACTTTCAGGCCGCCTGATCGAACGCGGCCATTCCCCCCACATCGTTTCTCGCGGTTACGGCGGCACGCTTCAGGGTCCGGTTCAGGTAGACCCGGCACATCACGGAGCGGATCAGGTCGGCGACGAACCCTTGTTGCTGGCGGAATTTGCGCCAACCTGGGTGGCAAAGGACAGGGCGGCTGGCGTCTTGGCGGCGCAAACTGCTGGGGCAGATGTCGTGTTGATGGATGATGGGTTTCAAAACCCATCCGTGGTCAAGGATCTGTCCATCGTGGTTGTTGATGCGCACAAAGGTTTTGGCAACGGACGTGTCATACCGGCGGGGCCGCTACGGGAACCTGTTCAAGCAGGCCTTTTGCGCGCAGATATCGTGCTGTCTATTGGTCACGCAGCGGCCCAAACCACCTTTGCACAACGCTGGCCCGTCAAAATTCCGCACCTAATGGGTCATCTTGCACCCTTGCCCACAGGCATGCCGTGGGAAAACCTGCCAGTGCTTGCGTTTGCGGGTATCGGACATCCTGAAAAGTTCTTTGCGACACTTGAAGGGCTGGGTGCCAACCTGATCCACGGCGAAGCGTTGTCAGATCATCAACCCCTTACAGCAGGCCTCATGGCGCGGCTAGAAGCCGAGGCAAAATTGAAGAACGCCCAGTTGGTTACAACAGAAAAGGATGCAGTGCGCTTGCCCGCTGCGTTTCGGGCAAAAGTGCTGACACTACCAGTGCGCCTGACAGTGGACGACTGGGGGCCGCTTGATACGGCCCTCAGTCAAATTGATCTTTAGGAATCGGCCAGCTTTTCGTCCAGCACAGCCTGCAAATCGGCATAGGCCATATTGGCAAATTTCTCGCCGCCGATCAGGAAAGACGGGGTCGAGTTGACGCCATCACGCTCTGCATTGGTCTGATACCAGCCGACCAGCGCTTCTGCTTTTGCGGCGTCCGACATGCAAGCATCCAGTGTTTCGTCATTCATGCCAGCGGTCTTGGCCAAGCCACGCAGGTTGTCGATCACCACCGCAGGGTCGCCGCTGCCCGCCCAATTGCGCTGCTCTGCGTACAACAGATCGGTGAATGCAAAGAACCTTTGATCACCGGCACACCGGGCAATCATAGAGGCCCACAGACCGAAGCGATCGAAGTAAACTTCGCGGTAGATGAACTTCACCTTACCGGTTTCAATGTAATCGGCCTTCAACTGCGGCCAGACATCGGCGTGAAAGCTGGCGCAGTGGGGGCAGGTGAAAGAGGCATACTCGATCATTTCCAGCGGCGCATTGGCGTCGCCAAGGATCATGTCGGGGATCTCAACAGTCGCGTCCTGCGCGCGGGCAATGCTGCCAAAGCCGCCGGACAGCGCCAATGCGGCACCACCTGTTTTCAGAAGGTCTCTGCGTTTCATAGTTTATCCTTTGAGTGGAGATTTCTTTTTCGACAGGACCTTGGCGCCAAGCTGGGCCAATGCGGCCCGCAATTCGGGGCTGGTCACATCGTCTGACATTTGGGTCGCAGCGGCAGTGGCCTCTGGCGACGGTGAAAGATCGGGTTTTGGGCTGGCCTTGAACTGCACCTGGCCTTCTTTGAACCCGACAGGAGCAGTCTGGGTGACACGCACACGCGATATGGCGCGGTAGCCATAGCAGGCGTTTACCTTATCCCTGATTTGGTCCTTCTGCATTTCCAGCATCGGGGCATGTGACCCGGTGGTCAGCACTGACAGGGTCGCCCCCATACCGCCACGCCCATAAGACACGTTCACGGGTGTAGCGATGTCAGCGGTTGCCTCGCCCACAATATCAGCCCAATGGGTCAACAGGCGGGTCACGGCAAAGCCGCGCTGCTCGCTGACCTTGCGGATTTTGCCCTGCATCAAGCCTGATGCGCGGGAAAAGCCGTAGGTGGTCCCTTTATGATATGGCCGTTTCATCATTACGATCTAATCTATGCTGTACACGACGCCAAGCCAGACCTTGATGCAAAGGATGAATAAACATTGCGTGATCTCAGCGACGAATTGCTGTCTTGGTACGACCAGCATGCACGGGTGATGCCATGGCGCATAGCCCCGGCAGACAGCAAGGCGGGAAAGCGCCCAGACCCCTATTTCATATGGATGTCAGAGGTCATGTTACAGCAGACGACCGTGGCGGCGGTGACGGAATATTTCCGCAAATTTACAGGCCTTTGGCCGACAGTGCGTGATCTCGCCGCAGCGGATGATGCAGATGTGATGGCGGCTTGGGCAGGGCTTGGATACTACGCACGGGCGCGAAACCTGCTGAAATGCGCGCGGGTCGTGGTGGATGAACATGGTGGAGTGTTTCCATCGACATACGACGATCTGCTGACCTTGCCGGGTGTCGGGCCGTATACAGCAGCGGCGGTCGCCTCAATCGCGTTCAACGAACAAGCGACGGTTCTGGATGGGAACGTCGAACGGGTGATGGCCCGGCTTTACGATGTGCATGACCCTTTGCCGGGTGCGAAACCCCGTCTGATGGAACTTGCAACAGCACTGACACCCGCCGACCGACCGGGCGATCATGCGCAAGCGGTCATGGACCTTGGCGCAACGATCTGCACGCCCCGCAATCCGGCCTGTGGCATTTGCGTCTGGCGTGATCCTTGTGCTGCAAGGATTGCGGGAACAGCGACGGAATTGCCAAAAAAGACCCCGAAAAAGAAAACACCGACCCGACGCGGCTATGCTTATGTGGGGCGGCGACGGGACGGGGCATGGTTGTTGGAAACGCGGCCAGAGAAGGGCCTCTTGGGCGGGATGCTGGGCTTTCCATGCTCAGATTGGTCAGATGATCCGCAACCGGCACCCCCCATGCAAGCAGAGTGGACGGCATCCGGGGCAGAAGCCCGACACACCTTCACGCACTTCCACCTCCGGTTACACATCATGACAGCAACCCTGCCAAACGACGCGCTGCCAGATCGGGGCCACTTTGTCGCGCACCACGATTTCAGCCCGGCGGCCCTGCCAACAGCAATGCGTAAGGTTTTTGATCTCGTAGGTGCGACGTAACGCAACAATTGAGTGGCTGACCATCCTCGGTTAGCGTTCCCGCCATGACAGCACTGCCCCAAACCCCGCCTTTCGCGCGCTTTTCTGCAGCATCACCGTTCTGGCTATCGCTGGGACTGGTTCCTCTTGCGATGATTGCGGCGGCGTACGGCGGTTGGGCCCTGCTGCTTTTGCCGGCAAGCACCTGGTGGCTGTTCTCGTTGCTGGACTACTTCGCGGGGCTCGATCTGGAAAACGCCGACCCGCAGACAGGGGATAACCAGCTGTTCTGGTACCGGCTGATTACAGTGATCTGGGCACCGGTGCAGGTGATCACGATCTTTGGTCTGATGATCTACGTGATGCAAACAGACCATCTCAGCTGGGTCGAGGAGTGGACCCTTTTTGCCTTTCTGGGGATTCTGTCGGGAACGATTGGGATCAACTATTCCCACGAACTCATGCATCAAAAGCCCAAGATCGAACGCTGGATGGCGGATATCCTGCTGGCCTCGGTCTTGTATTCACACTTCCGGTCAGAACATTTGCTGGTGCATCACCGCTACGTGGCCACACCCAAAGATCCGGTCACGGCCCGGTACAACGAACACTTCTGGCGCTATTTCCCAAGGGTCTTGCGGGAATGTTATGTCTCTGCATTCAAAGCAGAAAAGAAGATGCTGGAGCGTAAGAAGAAACCATGGACGGACTTGTCGAACCCATTCTTCCGGTACTGGGGACTGCAGCTGGGCTTCATCATTCTGGCAGCTTTGATTGGCGGCTGGTGGGGTGTGTTTTTGTTCGGGGTGCAGGCATTCTGGGCGGTGTTCCAGCTGGAACTGGTGAACTACGTCGAACACTACGGTCTGACGCGCAAACATCTCGGAGACGGCAAATACGAACACGTCTTGCCGCGCCATTCGTGGAATGCGGCCCACAAGGCGTCGAACTGGTTGCTGATCAATTTGCAGCGGCACTCTGATCACCACTACAAACCCGACCGGCGCTTCCCGCTGCTGCAGACTTATGACGACGACGAGGCACCGCAACTGCCCTTCGGCTATCCGGTGATGACAATGGCAGCGATGGTGCCCTCACTCTGGCGGCGTATCATGAATCCACGGGTCAAGGCGTGGCGGGCGCGGTATTATCCCGAGATCACGGATTGGGAGCCTTACAAGTTGGGAACCAACCCGCTGCCGCGGTAAAGGCAACGCCGCTTGATCTCGCAGCAATGACCGGAGTGCGGGGGCGAAGCGGTTGTTGAGACTTCGAGATTGAATGGCTGCTATCTAGAGGTAAAACGTTAGCACAGTTTGGTCAATTGCGCCGTAAAACCGGCAAAGCCCCAGGCGCGGGCAAGCGCCTGGGACTAGTGCACATTAACCTACGAGCGCGTTATCGCTGCGCTTTACGGTCACAATCGAAGAGCGCGGCAGCGCGCCCTCTCCATCGGGGAACGGGGCGGCGGGGTGCTGGATGCCGACGAACATGGTGCGTCGATCCGCCGACCATGTCAGACCTGTGACCTCGGAGCCGTTCGGACCCGTCATAAAGCGCCGGATTTCACCAGTGACCGGATCACCGGCAAGCATCTGGTTGTTGCCCATGCCGAGGAAGTCACCCTCGTTGTCATCGTTGCCATCCGTCTGGATCCAGATCAAACCCGTGCTGTCGATCTGCATCCCATCGGGCGAGTTGAACAAGTTGCCAGCATTGATATTGGCCGTCCCCGCATAGAGCCCGTCCGTGTATACTGTCGGGTTGCCCGCCATGACGTACAGATCCCACTCGAACGTTGAGGCCGCGTGGTTACCGCCCAAGGGGCGCCAGCGCACGATCTGGCCAAAGTTGTTCACTTCGCGCGGGTTGGGTGCATTCACGACCATCGGCTCACCGGCCGCATTTGTGCGCACTGAGCCGTCGTCACTTAAGGCACCACGGCGGGAGTTGTTGGTGAGGCAGCAGTAGGCTTCGATGGCTGTCGGATTGACGGCGATCCACTCGGGGCGGTCCATGGTCGTTGCGCTGACCTGCGTTGCGGCCATTCGTGTGAAGACCGCGATCTCTGCCTCTGACATGCCGGTGTCTTCGGGGGTGAGTGCGATCCATGTGCCGGTCATGTCGTCGTTGAATTTGGCCACAAACAACTGGCCTTCTGTCAACAAATTCGAAGTGTCACCGCCAGGCGTGTAAACATCGCGGCTCACCCATTTGTACATGTACTCGCCCCGTTCGTCATCGCCCATATAGACAACAACCCGCCCGTCCGGTGCCACAACAGAGGCCGCGTTTTCATGTTTGAAACGCCCCAGGGCTGTGCGTTTGACCGGTGTGGATGTCGGATCGGCAGGATCGATTTCGACGATGTAACCTGCGCGATGCGGCTCGTTCGGTTCTTTGGACAGATCAAACCGCGCATCAAAGCCGTGGTAGTTATAGCGGCCCGGATCGACGTCTGTGTTTACCCCGTAGCGAGCAAAACCAGCAGCTGTCGTGTCGTCCAAGGACAGCTCGGATGTGGTGCCGAAATAGCCGTTAAAGTTTTCCTCGCAGGTCAGGTAGGTGCCCCAAGGTGTGCGGCCCGAGCCGCAGTTGTTGAATGTGCCCATTGACATCGTGCCCGTCGGATCAGCACTTGTTTTTAGCAAATCATGGCCAGCGGCTGGACCGTCAATCAACATTTTGGTGCGGTGGTGGATGCGGCGGTTGTAAGGGCTGTCAACAACGACCTCCCAGCCTGCATCGCCCTCGGCCACTTCCATCACGGTCACGCCTTGGAAATTCTGCAAGCGGACCACGTCAGCTGCAGAAACGGGCTGGCCCTCCTGTTCAGCGGGAAGGTTGACGCCTGCGTTTACATATTCAGAATTTACGACCAACAGTTCGGTGTCCCCGACCAGGAACAATTCCATACCATCGGTGTTTTCACCGAACACGCGATCAGAGCCTTGCGTCGGAACGCCGGTTGCCGGGTCGAAAGTCGGCGCATCGGAAAAGAGCGGATCACCCCAACGTACAAGCACATTCCAATCATAACCATCGGGGACATGCACTGTCCCGTCTGTCTGCGGGGCGAGTTGGTCAAAAGCAAAACGTGACGTTTGCAGGGCCTGAGCAGACGTGCCGGACAGCACCCCCGTGCCCATGACGGCAGCGCCTGATCCAAACGCCAGCGCGCCCCCAAGGAATCCGCGGCGCGATACCGCGCGTTCTACAACGTCGTCAAAGCCTTGTTTTGTTGCACGCGGAAATTTTAGTTCGTCTTCGTCGTCAAATGATAGTTCATCATAGTTTATTTGGGACATGTCTCACCTCTAGCTGGGACCCGCAGCGGGTCCTGACAAGGCGATGATTAAGAAGGGAACACGACGGCTGAGTAACAACTCCAATAAACTTTAGTGACACAGAGCAGAGTGCAATTTGATAAAACAGGAGTGGCCGACAAGGTGTTTTCTTTCAAAAGGATTGTTCGCATGAGCCGTTCTTCATGCGGACTGCAGCATCAGACAAAATGGGCTCGCACCTGGCCTTAGCTGCAAGCCCCACTGATGACTGCAGCGCGGGACATAGCTGCCTTCCATTTCGATTTTCCCAATGTTCGCTTGCCAACGGCGACTCATCGCACTACCTCCCTCCCACGCGCTGTACGGACGCAGGGCGATGGAGTTTTTATGTCTACGATTGCGGCCCGCCGCTAAGGCCCACCTGATTGGGCCAACTGAACCAAAAGACTTCCGCGCGAAATGCAGGAAGCCTTTTCGGCTGACATAAGATCAAGAGACAATCCATTGAATATCTCAAAACACGAACAGCGTGTTTTGCACGTTCTGGCGCAAGGTGGAGCTATCCATTTTGAGCGCATGACGAACGGCAAGGTGCGCGACGTTTCATGCTTCACACGCGACGGTCATGTACTGACCAATTGCACGCTGAAGCTCTTTGACCGTCTGAAGAAACGGCGGTTCATCAAATCCGAAAGCGGACGACCTTACCGGGCCACAAGGCTGGGCATTCGCTCCGTTAACCCACAATACGACAACCGATAAGGACATACAGAAAATGACAAACCCAATCATCAAAGCAACTTCATCCGACGACATCGCGTGCCTTCAAGCCGTGTTGGACGGAACCGAGCTTTTTCCGAGCGAGATGCTGCCAGACATGCTGGCCCCGGCATTGGCGGGCGAGACAGAGGCCTTTTGGCTCACGTGCCACAGCGGCGGCGAGGCTGTAGGTCTCTGCTATACGGTTCCTGAAGACTTAGCCGATGGCACTTGGAACATGCTCGCACTTGCTGTCCGTCCAGACTTGCAGGGCAAGCGGCTGGGGGCAGCGCTCGTAAAAGCCGCCGAGCAAAACCTCAAAGACAAGGCGCAGCGCATCTTGATCGTGGACACATCTGGCACCGACGACTTTGCTTTGACGCGCAAGTTCTACGCCCAGAACGGCTATGACGAAGAAGCACGCATTCGCGACTTCTGGGCCGACGGTGATGACAAGGTGATTTTCCGCAAGGCACTTTGAAGCTCATGCTCCTCGCCGCCGCTGTGGCGGGGGGCAAATTATAGCCGACATTCACTATCATGCAGCTACTTAGTAGGTCTGGGCTCAGAACGATCTTACGCCGCATGACGGACGGACAACCGCTTCGAAATGGCGAACGGCAGGACCGTTCGCCAGCGTTCGTTAGATGTCGATGCGCTCGGTTAGGCAGGTGGGGTCTAAGCACCTCTTACGATAAGGTTTTTCCCGCTGTGAGCTTGGCTAAGGCACGTGATGTGGCGAAAGCGCAGCTTGCTGATGGGAATGATCCCAATGACGTCGAGCAAGAAGACAAACACATACGTTGAAAAGAAAAGGGCAAACCTCTGCCAAGATTGGCGCGGCGTTTCTTGCCAAACAGCGCAAAATCGACAGCGACATTAGCGACGATACAATACCATCGAAAACTGGCGACCCAAGACTTTGACCGCAAACCCGTCTCTGACCCTTTCATTGCCACGGAATTAGGGCTGCTGTTTGAATTGGAGGTCATCCACCAACCGGATTTTAGATCGGCGTGATTGATGCCAGAAGGCCCAACACAGACGAGAAATATCTTCCGATGAGCACGACAAGCCCAATTGAAGGGACAGTCCAAAATACAACGAAGGCAAGTTTTCGGACCGTAAGGGAAGAGGCCGTGTTCAGATCGGCCAGACCCATCGCCATCGCCGAGCGGGCTGTGTTCTGCATGCGCACTTCGATCAGCACACCGACCAGCTTGGCGGCAATCAAAGGGAAAACAACGAGCAACAGGTGCGCGCAGGTCCATGCAAAGGTCGTCAGCAGCATCATGCTTAGCCACAGCCCTTGGCCCCACGGATCGGCTGCACCCTGATTTATGAACTCCCGCGCGACCACACTTAGCCCAAAGACTTCCTGCCCTAGTAATAGCCCACCGTGGATCAACACCAGTGCGATGGCCATACACGCAATTGCGGCGAGGAGGTCGGCGACCCCCACGAGAACGACGGCCGCCCATGTCTTGCCTTTGCCAAGGAGTTGGACCCCCAGACGATGGCTGATCCCAAGCGAAACATAATCCGACATCGCGTTGGCGAGTGGCAAGATGAACCACATCAAGACCAGAACTGCCTGCCCCTCGGTCCGGGCTGATTGCGATCCCTGAAGCATGAGGATTGAAAAAGCCGCCCCTGATGCCCCGATCATCAACGCGATACCAGAAGCCGCCAATGAGGCTGGACCCTGTCCTGTGATACGTTGTGCGACCACGCTTGCCAAACCACCAGCGAGGCCCCCCAAAAGCCCGCCGAAGATGGCAAAGTCGAGAAGATCAAAGGAAAAGCCGCCCTGATTGGTCAGCGCATTGCCAAACCCCGCGATTAAGGCACCACAGGCGGTCGCCGTCGCCGCGACCTTTGGCGGCCAAATCGAAACGGCCCCAAAAGCAAAAAGCGCAATAGACAACGCGACGGCGATGGGCTCTGCCCCCAAAACCCCTGCGATGGCGCAGCCAAGACCGCTTAGTACGGCGCCCAGAGCGACCTTTGCTGCATTCATGCGCCGCGTCGACGTGCCCGGCTTTGGCGGACGCACCAACAAGTAAGTACCTAAACCCGTCCCTAACAGCACCAAGGCGATCGTCAGCGCCAAAATCCAGTTTGGAACGCTGGTTGCCCAATCCGGCGCGCGAAAAGGTGCGACACCCCCAATTTGACCGCCGCCTGCCGCGTAGGCCGCCAATCCCAGATACACCAGATACAGATAGCTGAGTGAAAAGCTAACGAGGAGGCTTCGCAAGCTAAACGGCCCCCCGGTCCATGTTCGGAGTGAGGCAAGGCCGCCTGACAACCGTTCCAGATAGGCATCAAGGACCGAGGATTGGAGGGCGGTCAAAAGGCGCTCGTTGAAGGCCGTGGAAAAGGCTTGCTCTGACAGCCCCAAAGGCGCTGGATCCGTCCCAAGCCCGGTGATTGGGCGCAATGAGGCTGGCAGGTCTTGGAGTGGGATGTTCAGCGTTGCCGCCAATTTTAGGGCGGTTTCCAAGGACACGCCTGACCGGCGCGCATTTTCGATGGCAGAAACAAAGCTCTTCCGGTCGGGGTTGTCGAATGCCGCAGCTGCGACAGCTTCTTGGCTTAGTTTAAGTGCCTTTCGGCGCGCGCGCACAAGCGCCCCAAACTGCGCCAGATCTGAAAGTTCTTCAGAGCCGCTTTGCAAAAGAGCAGACCTCAAATTGGAAAAAGAACAATAATTTCCGCGAGGTTACACGTTGTATAACCTTTTGTCACTTCTCAACGCCGCCGCCACCCATAGGCTGGCTGCACATGTCGGAGGTGCGTATTTTGGACTGTTCAATGAATTTTCAATCTCAAACGAAAGTCATTCTCTTAGGGCTAGGTTTTGGTTGCTTGGCCGCATGCGGCGGTAGCGGTTCATCTGGTTTCGTGGAAAACGGATTTGTCCTGAACGCCGGTGAGGAGGGGTCTGGTCTGCCATTCGCAGGTGAGGGGGGGCCTGATGATTTCAGCGACCTTTCTGTCGGGGATACTTTCAAGGTCCGTTATGTGCGTTACGAGAACATCGATGATGGCCCACAGATCGTTTCTACGACCGAGACTATAACGCTGACCCCCAATTCAGAGGGCGGTGAGGGGTACGGTTTAGAACTTTCGTTGGATGATCGTCTCATCGCAATTGATTTAGGAACCAACGTATTTCCTGGTGCGCTTGGGTTGGTGGATTTGTCAGAGGACGAATTCTTACGGATAGAAACCGACAGTTCTACTCGGGGTACATTCTCTGCTGTTCCCAACCTTTACAACATAAGTAGGACAGACAACGTGCGTTTACGAGACGGTTTTTTTGTTCTCGGCTACAACACTGCGCTGGGCGACATCG
>CALILP010000177.1 GCA_938016515.1 uncultured Paracoccaceae bacterium | reverse complement strand
CACCCTGCTGAACCGCTCTGCGTGGATCGAAGGCCTTGGGATTGCTGTGAAATGTGCCACGATCTTTCCGGGGAACCGTGATGCTGGCAAACCTGCGATAGGCGGCGGTGTGATGCTGTATTCCGATGACGATGGTGCGTTAGAGGCGATCCTCGATTTTCATCTGGTGACGAAGTGGAAGACCGTTGGTGACAGCTTGCTGGGTGCGATGCGTCTGGCCCGCCCGGATAGCCGGAAGATATTGATCGTGGGGGCGGGGACAGTGGGCCGGTCTTTGCGCCAAGCTTATGGCGTGGCATTCCCCGATGCCACGTTTACCGTCTGGAACCGCTCGCCGGAGGGGGCCGCTGCGTTTCAAAAGGACCATCCGGATGTCGCCATTGCGACCGACTTGGAAACGGCTGTGAAAGACGCAGACATCATTGCAAGCGCCACGATGACCACCGATCCGATCATTGACGGGGCTTGGTTGCGGCCCGGTCAGCATATCGATCTGATCGGCGCTTACCGCCCCGATATGCGTGAGGCGAATGATGCTGCCCTGCAACGCGCCCGCATCTTTGTTGACAATCGGCATACAACGATGGGCCACATCGGTGAATTGAAGACGCCTTTGGCCACGAAAGCCATCCAACCGAATGATATTATTGCGGATTACTACGACCTTGCTAAGTTCCGTCGTGAGAGTGACGCCGACATTACCCTGTTTAAAAACGGCGGGGGGGCGCACCTCGATTTAATGACGAGTAAGTATATTCAACAAGTGTGGGCTGCACGTTCATGATGACAGACGACCAGATATCCGCGTTTCAACGTGACGGTGCTGTTGTGGTTCGAGGCGTGTTTGCGGATTGGATCGATGTCATGGCAGAGGGTGTGGCCGCGAACATGGCGGCACCCGGCGAATACGCCTCTGAGAATGCGGTCAGCGAAGGCCGGTTCTTTGACGATTACTGCAATTGGACGCGTATTCCGGCGTTTGAAGATGTGGTGCACAATAGTCCAGCGGCAGAGCTTGCTGCAACAGCGATGCGATCCCAATCTGCCCAGTTCTTCCACGACCATGTACTGGTGAAAGAGCCCGGCACGCCCAAGCCAACGCCGTGGCATCAGGATGCGCCCTACTACTTTGTCGAAGGCCAGCAGACGGTCAGCTTATGGATTCCGCTTGATCCGGTCCGCGAGGCCTCTTTGCGGTTTATCGCGGGCAGCCACAAGTGGGACCGCATGGTGCGCCCGGTGTCTTGGGCCGACGACAGTGACTTCTATGATAAAGGCGACTGGATGCCGGTGCCTGATCCGGACGACGCGGAAGTGCTGGAATGGGCGATGGAGCCGGGGGACGTCGTGCTGTTTGACTACCGGACAGCGCATGGCGCGCGGGGGAACTCGTCGCAAACCCGCAGGCGGGCATTGTCGCTGCGATGGGTCGGAGATGACGCACGTTTTGTCGACAGGCCGGGTCGGACATCGCCACCCTTTCCGGGGCATGGGATGACGGCGGGGCAGAAACTTCGGGACGATTGGTTCCCTGTGATTTGGAAGGCAAAGCACTGATGTGGTGGTTGATCTTTTTGTTCGTCCTGTTGTGGGGCGTCTATACCTTCCCGATGTTTCGGGAGAACCGACGCAAACCGATGAACCGCGCACGCCGGGCTGCGGCACCGGGTAAATTCGCGCAATTGTCGCAGGGTGTGACCCACTACCGGTGGATTGGGCCCACGCGTGGGCCGGTGGCGGTGATGATCCACGGACTGACCACCAGTTCGCCTATTTGGGACGAGATCGCAGAGGCCGTGGCCGATGTTGGTTACCGTGTTCTCGTGTATGATTTGTACAACCGTGGATTCTCGGATTCCGTCAAAGGGCCTCATGACACCCAGCTTTATCTGACCCAGCTTGATGACTTGCTTGCAGATCAGGGCCTTGATGAAGGCCTCACCTTGATGGGCTACTCAATGGGCGGCATCATCGCCACAGAGTTCGCCGCGACAGAGCCGCACCGGATGCACCGCCTTGTCCTGATTGCCTCTGGGGGCGTGGAGGTGAATGAAAGCGACTACGCCGTTTTCTGCAGGACCAAGCCCATTATCGGAGACTGGCTGCACAGCGCATGGGGCGGTCTACGGTTTACCCGACAGATCAACGAGGACGAGGCCGCCGCCGCCAAGCCGCATATCCTGAAAGCCCAAGCGATGGAGTTGGACCGGAAAGGATTCCTGCCCGCCGTTTTGGCCTGTCGCCGTGGCGTGCTGCAAGATGTGCAAGAGCGGCAGCACCGCGCCATTACCCGTGACGGTATCCCAACAATCGCGATCTGGGGCGAAGACGATGCCATTATCCCCATTGGTGCGGTTGGAAAGATGGCGCAGTGGAACCGCAAAGCCCACCACGAAACCATCAAGGGGGCAGGCCATGCCCTGCCTTACAGTCACACCGATGAGGTTGTGGAAGTTCTGCGGCGGATGCTGCGGGGCGAATAGCGCTTAGGCTGCGATTGCCGCCTCGCGCCGTTCTTCCTTGATCGGTAAATGCACAATGGCGCTAAAGGCCCCCACGGCGACCCCGACCCACCAGACGTGGGTGTAGGTGCCAAAGGCGTCATACATCCGACCGCCCAGCCAGACGCCCATGAATGACCCCAGCTGGTGGGAAAAGAACACGATCCCATAAAGTGTGCCCATATACCGCAGCCCATAAATGTGGGCGACAAGACCTGATGTCAGCGGGACTGTCGCCAGCCACAGTGACCCCATCGCAATCGAAAAGATGATCACTGTTGTGGGCGTCATCGGCAACATGATGAAGATGGCTGCGATGATCGTCCGGCCTGTGTAAATGCCTGCCAGCAGGTACTTTTTGGGATACCGCTTGCCCAGATAGCCTGCATAGAGGGTCCCGGCGATGTTCGCGAGACCGATAAGAGAGATGGCGACGGCCCCCAGCGCGCTGGTTGTGGTGATCCCGATACCGGCCAGCATGCCGTTGGGGTCAATCGGGCCACAAACTTCGGTGATGAAGGCGGGGAAGTGGGCAGTCACAAAGGAAAGCTGATATCCGCAGGAAAAGAAGCCCAGAAAGATGAAGGTGTAAGACGGGTCTTTGAAGGCGCGGACCAGAACGGTGCCGATGCTTTCTTCCAGCTCTGCCTTGGTGGCGACCCTTTCGGTGCGCATCATCGGCAAGACCAAAAGAATGCCGATGATCATCCCTGCAAAGGTCACAAAGGTCATTTGCCACGTCATGATTGTCAGCAGGTATTCGGCCAAAGGCGGGCCGACGACTTGACCGGCAGAGCCTGCGGCAGTGGCAATTGCCAAGGCCATCGACCGGTTTTCATCCGATGCCGCACGACCCACAACAGCCAGAATAACGCCAAAGCCGGTGCCTGCGATGCCAAAACCCACAAGGATTTCATAGAACTGGTGCGCAAGCGGCGTCGTGGCCCCGGCAGACAGGATCAGACCTGCAGCATAAAACAAGGCCCCAAGGATAATGGCTTTGCGATCACCGATTTTGTCGGCGATGGCCCCAAAGATCGGCTGGCCCACGCCCCAGGCCAGGTTCTGGATCGCGATCGCCAGCGAAAACTCTGAACGCAGCCAGCCGAACTCGTCGGCGATGGGGATCTGGAAAACACCAAACGAGGCCCGGATCGCAAACCCGGTCATGATGATCAGGCAACCCGCGATCAGAACCGGGGTGATGAGGGGGCTTTTGTGTTCCATGCGCCACGTTGAGAATCCGGACGCGTGGATGTCAACGTTTCAATTGTATCGGTACAGACCACCCAAAGATGATGTTGGTGATTTCCCAGCCATGCAGCGTTTCATGGGTTTGCGTCACCTGCTGGCCGCCTATCTTTTGATAAAAGGCGGTGGCGCGGGCGTTGCCTTGCAAGACCTCTGCAGTGAAAGGCTGGAACGTGTCGCCGAGGGCATGATCCAGTAAGGCCTGACCTGCACCACTGCCGTGGGCATGCTGCAGCGTATAAAAGCTGTAAAGTTCGCGAGGATAAGTGGCGCGTGTCTTTTCATTGCGGTGATCCCCCATATGCGCAAAGCCGACCCCGGACAGATAGCTGACGGGCATCCCGTTTGCGATAATCCTGCCCCAGATTGTCAGGCGCTGGTTCAGGTCTCGTCTGGCGAATTCTTCGGGGGGCAGCAGACCTGTATATGTCTCGACCCATGCCTGCACATGCAGGGCTGCGATGTCGGGCACGTCTTCGGCGGTGGCAAGGCGTGGGGTCATGGAGATTACTTTCGAAGGAGGTGTCCAGCCGAACCTGCGGACCCTTCCGGGGGAGGATATAGAAAGAAACAAAGAAGCCCAATGTTGTTTGCAAACAGGACCCTGCGCGCTAAGCAGAACGCCATGAGCATTCACGACATCTATGACAGCAAGGTCTTGGACGGGACCTTGCACGCAGATCCCGCCCAAGAAGCGGTTCTGGATGAACTCGAACGGGTCCGCGCGGCAATGGCGGTGCCTGTGCCCAAGAAGGGCCTGTTTCGCAAAGCCCCGGAGCCTGAACCGGGCTTGTACATGTGGGGCGGCGTGGGCCGGGGCAAATCCATGCTGATGGATCTGCTGTATGATGCCGTTGACGCCCCCAAACAGCGTCGTCACTTTCACGCCTTCATGCAGTGGGTTCATGCGGGCATGGCTGAGGCTCGCAAGAAAGGTGTGGATGACGCAATTGCACCTGTGGCCGCCGAACTTGCCGGTCAGGTCCGGTTTTTGGCCTTCGACGAGATGCAGATCAGCGACATCACCGATGCGATGATTGTCGGGCGGCTGTTTGAGGCCCTGTTCGCGGCTGGGGTGACGGTGGTCACAACCTCGAACCGGCCTCCGGATGATCTCTATAAGGATGGTCTGAACCGGCAGTTGTTCTTGCCATTCATTGCCTTGCTCAAGACGAAAATGGTGGTGCATGAGCTGGTAAGTGAAACCGACTATCGGCAAGGCAGGCTGGCGGGGTCGCCCACCTACTTTACGCCGCTGACCGCAGAGGCGCGCGCCCAGATCAAACAGGTCTGGCAGGAGTTAACTGGTGGTCAGGATGAGACGTTCACCCTGCATGTGAAAGGCCGCGAGGTGGTCTTGCCGCATTTTCATAACGGCGTCGCCCGTGTCCCGTTTTATGAACTTTGCGGGCGTCCGCTGGGGGCTGCGGATTATCTGGAACTGGCCGAGAAGGTGCGGGTGCTGATCTTGCAGGATATCCCGCAACTGGGCCGCAGCAACTTTAACGAGGCCAAGCGGTTCGTGACCCTGATCGACACGCTTTATGAGGCGAAGGTCAAGCTGATCTGCTCTGCCGCCGCTTCACCCGAGATGTTGTATATCGAAGGTGAGGGCACGTTTGAATTTGAACGCACCGCCAGTCGCTTGCGCGAGATGCAGGCGGCGGATTGGGGCGCTTAGCGCCGTTTGCTGAGTGCTGCCGATGACCTGCAATCAGGTGTTACCGGATCAAATGTTGCAACCAAAGGTGTGGCCGGATCAATGCTGCTTTCGCGGATGTAGACGCCATTGATGCAGACGTCCTGCGCGTAGTTGCCAGAGTTGAAGCCAAAGCCGGGATTGCCGCAGTCGGTCACGTTTCCATTGGCGTTCCACCCCTGCGACACCAAAGAGCCGAAGTTGCCGCCGACCGGAAAACTGAGCGTTTTGGGATCGAACCGCAGGAACCATGTGGTTGTCTCGGTCCGCTGCTTGAGGTTCCAGTCACCGATTTTGGTACCTTCATGGTAGCCCGTGATTTGAAAGGCTGTGATGTCATCTTCGGTTACAAGCGATTTGCGCATCGCCTTGTCTGAAAGTGTCATACGACCGGTCATGGTGTAGCCATCGCCGCCGGTCCAGCATAGGTTGAGCACGGCTGCATGCGCAAAGCCCGGAAAGGCGAACATGCAGGCCAGAACGACCTGCATGCTGCACACTGCTCGACGGGTTAGTCCCATCTGTTGTTTGTTCCGGATCGAAGGGCATGACTGTGTGCGGCAGGTATGCGAACGCAAATGCGATGAGCCATCGCAACGGCGCAATCTGCGCGCAAAGTCATGAAAATCCCCCGATATACATAGCACCGTCTGATATGATCTGGCTGGCAGGCCCGGCGCGTTATTCTTGCTTGGGGACCGGTATAACCAGAAGGTGATTCGCGGGTCAAAAGAAAAACGAATCGGATCCGCAAAAAGTTGCCAAAACCGAATCAGGTGTGATTCGTTCGCATGACGTGTCCGGCCAGATAAAGCGAGCCGCAGATCAGGATCCGCGCGTTTGGATCCTGTGCTGTGATCGCATCAATGGCGGCCTCTACGGTTTCGGCTGTTGTGCTGGTCAGGCCAATGGTTTGGGCAATCTGGGCGGTTTCGGCGGCTGGGATGGTATTGGCCTCGCCGGGGATAGAGACCCCGGTGAGCGTGTCCGCAACGGCTGCCAAGGGTGACAGATATCCCGAGATATCTTTGGTGTTCAGCATCCCGCAGATCAGATGCGTGGGCCGGGGCGGTTGTTGGCGCAATGTGGCAGCAAGGGCCTTTCCTGCGGCCGGGTTATGTCCACCATCAAGCCATAACTCTGCCGGTTTGGCGCGCACCACCAAAGCTCCGGTCGTCAGCCTTTCCATCCGCGCAGGCCAGGTGGCCTGAGTGACTGCGGCCTCGCAAGCTGCTTCATCCATGCCCAGCGCCCGCAACGTCGCAATCGCCGCCCCTGCATTCATGATTTGATGCGGTCCCGGAAGCGCGGGCAGGGGTAAATCCAGCAACCCGGTTTCGTCTTGATAGATCAGACGCCCTCGTTCTTGGGACACATGCCAGTGTTGACCGTAAGCCAGCAATGGGGCGCCCCGTTTGCGCGCAACTTCTTCGATCACCTCGATGCTGTCGTCATGCTGGGGGCCCACCACACACGGAATGCCCCGCTTGATGATCCCCGCTTTTTCGCCTGCGATGGCTGTCAGCGTGTCCCCAAGAAAGGACTGGTGATCCAGATCAACGGGGGTGATCACGGTGATCTTGGGGGCGTCGATCACGTTGGTGGCGTCCAGTCGCCCACCAAGGCCCACCTCTAGCAGGGTGTAATCTGCAGGGGTTTCTGCGAAGGCCAGCAGGGCCGCCACGGTTGTGATCTCAAAGTACGTGATCGGGTCGGTGCCATTGGCGCTGTAGCAGCGGTCGAGAACTTCGGTAAGAGCCTTTTCGGTGATCAGCGTTCCGGCAAGGCGGATGCGTTCGTGAAAGCGGGCAAGATGGGGCGAGGTGTAGGCGTGCACCGATTTGCCATCCGTCTCTAGCCCCGCGCGGATCATGGCTTGGGTTGATCCTTTGCCATTGGTGCCCGCGATATGGATCACGGGAGGCAGGCGGTCTTGCGGGTTGTCCACAGCATCCAGCAAACGCCAGACCCGGTCGAGCGTCAGGTCGATGACCTTGGGGTGCAGGGCCATCATCCGGTCCAGGATCAAATCAGAACCCATCGTCATTGTGCGACCTTACCTGTTTGCAACAAGCGGATCAGGGCAGCACCGGCAACGATATCCACGCCTGCGCAGAAGGGGGGCCACCAGTCGGGGCCGGGGCCGTCGATGACCATCACGCCCAGATCGAACAGACCGTGGGCGATCAGGCCACCCGCGATCAGGTGCATCCCGTGGCGAAAGCCCCGTAGGGCCAACCATGTGAAGGCTGCGAAGATCACCAGGTGCAGGATAAGTCCGGCCATGTCGCCTTCGGTGGCCGCAAAGACCGGGTAAAACACGGCGATGGATGCCAAAAGCACAGCACTGCCCGATCGTTCGGTCAGCATGCGGGCGTGGAACAACGCCAGCATCAGCCCGGCGCCGACAGCCGCGCCGACCAGCGCGGCAAGGATCATCACGTCTTGGCGTCCATTTCGACGGGTGCCTCTGCGGGCGCGGACGGGTCAGGCGGGGGCAGGTCGCCGTGGATGGCCGGGGTCTGTTTCATCAGCAAGCGGACAATCGTGACGATTTCCTCTTTCAGATCAGTCCGTTTTGTGACCCGGTCCAGCATCCCGTGATCCAGCAAGTATTCGGCCCGTTGAAAGCCTTCAGGAAGCTTTTCACCGATGGTTTGCTCAATCACGCGGGCCCCGGCAAAGCCAATCAGGGCGTTGGGTTCCGCGATCTGGACATCACCCAGCATCGCATAAGACGCGGTGACGCCACCTGTTGTCGGATGGGTCAGGACCACAATGTAGGGCAACCCGGCCTCTTTGAGCATCTGAACAGCAATTGTTGTCCGGGGCATTTGCATCAGGCCCAAGATGCCCTCCTGCATGCGCGCACCACCGGCGGCAGAAAACAAGATCAGGGGGCGGCGCAGGGCAATCGCACGCTCTGCGGCGGCGATAATGGCGTTGCCGACGTACATCGACATCGATCCGCCCATAAACGAGAAATCCTGCACCGCGACCACAACAGGCGTGCGGATCATCTCGCCTTCGGCCACCAGCATGGCGTCTTTTTCAGCCGTTTTCTTGCGGGCGTCCTTGATGCGGTCTGTGTATTTCTTTTGGTCCTTGAAATGCAGGGGATCGGCCACCGGCTCTGGGATGTCGACTTCGCTGAAGACCCCGCCATCAAACAAAGAGGCCAGCCGGTCGCGGGCGCTGATCGGCATGTGGTGGCCGCAGTTTGTGCAGACATTCAGGTTCTCGGACAATTCGCGGTGGAACAGCATGGTGCCGCATTCATCGCATTTGGTCCAAAGGTTCTCGGGCACCTCGCGTCGCGAAAACAACGAGTTGATGGTGGGTCGGACGTAATTGGTGATCCAGTTCATGGCGGTGCCCTTACATGTCTTACCGGTCAAATATGCGGTGACTTCGGGGAATGCAACGATTGTGGCGTCAGACGCCAGCAAGACACGTTTGCGCGAGGTGTCAGACGGCGCGTGGCAAAGCCGCAGGTCCTGGAATAGCGTTGGGTGACTTACCGGCCGTTGAAAGGGACCGTCTTGCTGCGACTTATCCTGTGTATGCTGACAATCGGCCTGCCGGTGTCACCGGCGATGGCTTTTGTGACCGAAGGGGCCATCATCCGGCAAAACGGAACCGGGGAATTCATCAAGCTCGACACAGCGACGCCTTTTGCTGTGGGCGCGGACAACTTCGACACGGATCATTTGTATGCCTTCGATGAAGACCAGAACATCTTGCTGGATGCCCCGATCCGCGTCGATATCGGGGGCGAGGACGGTGTGATCCCTGCGGATACGGTTGTGGCCAGCCACTATGTCTTTTTCGACAGCCTGTCTGGCATTCACATCGGATACGTTACTTTCGACGCGCCTATTCTGGGGATCGCGGCCTTTCAGGACACAATGGGAGCGACGGATTTTCTGGCGAACAACGACGTGACCTACATCAGCACCGAGTTGCGCGGACTGGAACAGGGGGATCAGGTCTGGATCGACGAGGACGACCCGCACCGTTTGTGGGTCTATTGGGCCGGGTCATCGCCGGGGGATTACATCCGGGTGTTCACCCGCAAATCCATCGGTGGGGCGATGATGTAGTGGGGCGCCCGCCCGTTTGAAGGGGCAGGCGCCGGGCATGTTTATTCTGTCACAGTTGTTGCTGGTGCCGCTTCATCGGTCACGGCTGGTGCGACCTCTTCAGCTGCGACAGGTGCTGCGCCGTCTGCGGTGCCTTCACCGCCACCGCTGCCCAGCAACAAAATGCCGCCGATGATCGCAACGATCACCACAATCCCGAGAAACCATGTGGCGCTGCTGCCTTCGCCACTGTTTTGCATCGCGATGCGGCGCTCGGCTTGGGCGCGACGGATGTTTTCTTGATCGATAGATGTCATGTCGTACTCCTTGGTTGCATCAGGCAAGTCTTCTCCGGCTCGCAAAGCGCATGCTTTGACGACCGACGCAGATGCCCTGCGTTTGGTTTCTGATAGAACGTGTACAGTATACGCACGGATGCCCCGGACGTTCCCGACCCCTTCCGCAACACCCGAAATATCAGCCCGATCTTGCCATTTTGCCGGAGTGATCAGCTAAAAATGGCCGATCTGGTGGGTATGCCTGTGGGGGTATGAAGCACTACGTCCAAAGAAATTAACGAGCGCTGCTCGAAGAGGCGTTGGATTTTAAAGACGCCCAAACGGCGTTGAGTGCGGCGTCATATGCGTTGGGCCGCAGGCGAACCGCGTGGAATTCAGAGACGATTGTGTTGTGTTGCGTTGCAACTTGCACAAGATCACCTGCCTTAAGCCATATGGACGCATAGTGATCGGGCAAAAGGCCAACGTGGCTTCCGCAAAGCGTAAGATAGGCGGTCAGCTCGATGGTATCTTCAGCGACACCATTCGATTGATCCAGCAACATCGGATCAAGATCTTTATCGATGGGGTTAAACGCAAAACTATGGGCTGAGATGTCCGCCTTTGCCAAGGCTGCCCGCAATTCATCCGGATTGGAAATCGCAGCGCAAGGGTGATCCGGCGCGCAATAGAGGCTGCTGGTTTCTTCATAAAGTGGCAACGCTTCTGCCTCGGACGGGATGCGTTCTGTGCCAGAAATACCAACGATCGCGATGTCCAGCCGGTTCGCCCGCAACTCCTCGATGCATTCCAAGAAATCATAGATACCAATCTGTATGCGCAGGTCTGGGACATCACGGCGCAGGTCGCGTAGCGTCGAGACAAGAGGGTTGCTTGGGTCGGTGATCATGCAATCCACAACACCAATCCGAGCCCGCTTTGCCGGAGGTGCGCCTATGGAATTCAGTCGCGCAGCGGCGGCATCGATTTGGTTCAAGAGTTCGGTCGTTTCGCGCAAGACCGCTGTGCCACCCTCGGTCAGGGCAAATCCCTTTGGACCTCGATCACACAGCCGCACCGAAAGCCTGTCTTCCAGCTTTGCAATCTGCGCGCTGATCGCCGGTTGCGAAATTCCAAGCGCGCTTTGGGCTTTTGCGAACCCGCCGGCAGTTGCTACGGCCTGAAACACCCGCAGCAGGCGCAAATCAATGTCAGAGAGTTTCACGCCAACGTATCCTTCAATCACTCAGTTTAGAAAAGCAGCGCGATCCGGTCATGTCGAGAAGGTTATGCAGTCATAAGACCTTTGATATGGTTTCATTTGGCCTTCCTGCATAGCCTTTTACGTGATGTCGCACGCAACATACGGGAGTCCACCAATGGGGATCGCATACAAACTTGCCGCAGCAACCGGCGCTATCGTCAGCCTGACCAGTGCCGCTTGGGCACAAGAGCTGACCGTCAGCGCCTGGGGCGGATTTTTCGAGGAAACACTGGCCGCGGAAATCTATCCGGGTTTTACCGCTGAGACAGGTATCGCAGTGCGTTCTATCGCGCAGCCAGAGGATTCAACGTGGATGACGCAGTTGATGGCAGCGGCCCGCGCAGGCCAGGCCCCTGCCGATCTGTCACTGGTCGTGGATGAAGTTCTGATCCGGGGCAACGAAGTTGGTCTTTGGGCAGAACTTGACCCGGCGATGATGCCTGGCACCGGAAATCTGAAAGACGGCTATGTGCAACTGAACGATGCAGGCAAAGCCTATGCAGTCGGCGCGCTGGCTTTTTACACCACATTCGTCACCAACACCAATTATGCCGCAGATGCCCCCTCTAGCTGGGCCGAGCTTTGGGAGCCTAAGTGGGATGGCAAACTTGGCATTGTGACCACGCCGAACTCTGGTCTTTTGGAAGTGACCGCGCAAACGTTCTTTGGGGGTTACGACATTCTCGAAACCCGCGACGGGATCGAACAGGTAATCGCCAAAATCGCTGAACTCAAGCCGCAGGTCAGCCTGTGGTATCGCGACGAAGGTCAGTTTCAACAATCGCTTGAAAGCGGTGAGCTGAACGCGGGTCTATACTACCACGACGTGACGATGTTGTCTGTCTGGGACGGCCTGCCTGTGGCCACGACTTTTCCGGCAGAGGGCGGGATCGTATCGGATGCTTATTGGGTTGTCCCACGCGACAGCGAGAACATTGCGGCCGCCGAGAAGTTCCTCGACTACATGAGTCGCCCTGAAACGCAGGCGTTGATGGCGCGTATGATGGGCACCTTCCCAGTGGTCCCGCGCGACAGCATGGACCTGACGGATGAAGAATTTGACGCCGTGGGCAGCGACATCGCACCGATCCGTGTGCAGACCCATATCCACCTGCGCGAAGGTGATTGGCTTGAGACGAAGTATCAGGAAATGATTGCACAATAGAATGATCGGCGGCGGGGCCTTGCGCCTCGCCACGGCCATCAAGGGGGCGAAAATGGCTGAACTGACCATCACCAACTTGCGAAAATCCTTCGGCACCTTTGAGGCACTCAAAGACATTTCGATTGCTGTTGAAGATGGTGAGTTCATCTGTCTGCTGGGCGGGTCTGGCTGCGGCAAGACGACCCTCTTGCGGCTGATTGCCGGTCTGGAGACACACAACAGCGGGGATATTCTGCTGGGTGGTCAGGACCTGACCCAGATCCCTTGTCACAAGCGAAACATTGGGATGGTGTTTCAATCGCTCGCGCTGTTTCCGCATCTTAACGTTGGCGACAACATCGCTTACGGAATGCGGCTTCGCGGGACCCCCGCCAAAGAGGCCGACACCGAAGTTGCGCGGCTATTGGACATGGTCGGTCTGACGGGTCTGGGTAAACGTGCGGCGTCGGCTTTGTCTGGCGGTCAGCGGCAGCGCGTTGCAATTGCGCGTGCGCTGGCGCTGCAACCACAGATTTTCTTGATGGACGAGCCGTTCTCGGCGCTTGATGCCGCCCTGCGCGATCAGATGCAGGAAGAGGTGAAGCGCATACAACGCAACCTTGGCGTGACAACCGTTTTCGTGACCCACGATCAACGTGAAGCCATGGCATTGGCCGACCGCATCGTCGTGATGAATGGCGGTATGATCGAACAGGCTGGCGCACCAGACGTGCTTTATTCCCGCCCCGCGACACGGTTTGTGGCCACGTTCATTGGGATCAACAATATCCTTGAACGCGATGGTCAAAGGCCAATCGCTGTGCGCCCCGAGGCGATCACGCTGGATACCAAAGGCGACGGTCTGACGGGTCAAATCTTGCGCCAAAGGCGTCTTGGCGCATTGCTGGAACGTGAGATCAAAGTCGGGGGTCAAACGCTGCATCAAAGCGAAATTGCGGGCAACGGGCCCAGCTTTGAGGATGGTGCGACTGTCACGTTGTCATGGAGCGACGACAAGGCGTGGGCTTTGCCCGCATGATAGGCCCACGCACATATGGCCCGCGTTTGATCGGTGGTCTGGCCTTTGGCGTTCTTGCGGTGTTCTTTGTCATTCCGCTGATTTTCATGATCGTGGTCAGCTTTTATCAACCCGACCCGATGGGGTTCTACAAGGTTGATTTCGTGTGGGAAAACTACGGTAAGTTCTTCTCCAGCTTCTACTACACTGTGTCCTTCCGATCCCTTTACTCCGCAGCCCTTGGCGCAGTGCTGGTCGTCGCACTGGCGTTTCCGTTGGTCCTATTCGTGTCAGATCTGAGCCGCCGGATGCAGCTGTTTTGGATCATCCTGCTTTTGTCACTGATGTGTCTCAGCGAAGTGATCATCGGCTTTGCGTGGCTGATCTTGATGTCTGAAAGTGCGGGACTGCCACGCTTGTTAGAGTGGGTCGGTCTTTGGAAGAACCCGCGGTCCCTGAGCCCAAGTTTCGGGGCCATGATGATTGGCTTGGTCTTCTTGGGGTTTTCGATTGTGTCGCTGATCCTTTACCCGTCCGTGTCGCGCCGTGATCGCAACATTGAAGAGGCTGCCGTAACGCTGGGCACGCCACCGGCATTGGTGTTCTACAAAATCTTGATCCCGACATTTCGGACCTCGCTTGTGTCTGTCACGTTGACGATGTTCGTCTATCTGCTTGGCGTTTTCGTCATGCCCACGATGCTGGGCCGCCCCAAAGACTGGACCATGACGGTCATCATCAGCGACAAAGCACTGGGCGACGCGAACTTGCCTTTGGGGGCTGCACTGGCCGTGGTTATGTTGATCGTGACGGTTCTGGTGCTGATCGTCTCGGCCCTTCTGACAAGGAGGCGCGCGACGTGAGAAACCTCTACCTGTGGTTCATTGCGACGATGCTGATTGCGCCCTTTGTGGTCGTGCTGGGTGTGTCGATGGGGGAATCCAAGAACATCGCCTTTCCACCCGACGCCCTGTCAAGCGCATGGTATAGCGAATTGTTGACAGAGGCTGAATGGCTCGCCGCGATTGGCCGCTCGATGTTGATTGCCGTCTGTGCGGCGATGATATCTACCGTGTTGGCGCTGGCGATCAACTACGTGTTATGGCGCACCAAGTCCGGGTTCGCCAAAGCGACGTTTGCGTTGGGCCTTGGCCCGTTCCTGTTGCCGCCGATCATCCTTGCACTGGGCGCGAGCCTGTTTTGGGCAGAAGTCGGCTGGTATGGGCGGATGGAAGCAACCATCATATCCCATGGCGTGTTCTTTATGACCCTGCCGCTGGTCATCATCGCACGCGGATTTGCGGCGCTGACCGATGAGGTGATCGAAGCGGCACAGATGATGGGGGCGACACCTGCGCAAGTCTTCCAAACTGTCGTTTTTCCGCTTGTTGCGCCTTATGTTTTCACGGGCTTCGCGCTGGTGGCGATCATAAGCGTCAATGAATACCTTATCGCGAACATGATTTCGGGCTTTGTGGTCGAAACGCTACCGATCAAGATTTTCAACAACGTGCGCTATGGCTATTCGCCTGTCGTGGCTGCCGCGTCGATGCTGTTCGTGGCCCTTACCGTCACAATCTTGTTGGTGCTGTCGCGGATCACCGATCTTGTCGCCCTCTTCGGAACATCCAAGGACACCTGAAATGAAGCAGCTGACCCGTCAAAACCTTGAAGATATTTTATGCGGCGCCGTCATCCTTGGTGCGGGCGGCGGCGGTGACATTGCGGAAGGGCGCGCCCTGATAGATGCAGCATTCGCCGCGGGAAAGACGTTCGATTTGGTCAGCATTGATGAGGTGCCGGATGATGCAATCATCTGCACCCCCTACCTGTTGGGCGCAGTCACGCCGCTGTCGCCCGAAGAGGACCGGCTTTACGCTGGAATGACCGCTTCCGAGACAGATCCCTTGCTTCAGGCCTACGCGGAATTTCAGGAGCACCTGGGGCAGGAGTTTTTTGGCACGACGGCCTGCGAACTAGGCGGATCAAACACAGCTGCCGCCTTTTTTCCAGCGGTCATGAACGGACACAAGATTATTGACGCGGACCCTGCTGGCCGCGCCGTCCCTGAGATCACCCATTCCACATATTACCTTGCGGGGTTACCTGCCGCCCCTATCTACGCGGTTAATCCATTTGGTGAGTCTTTTCTCATCGACAAGGTGAAAGACGATCAACGCGCCGAGACGCTTGTGCGGGCACTGACACAGGTGAGCCGTAATACAATTGCAGTCATCGACCACGCGCTTCCGATGCGTGATCTACGTGATGTATTGATTTCGGGGACGATCTCTAAGGCGATGCAATTGGGTGCGATCTGTCGTGAGGCGATTGCATCGCACAACGATGTCGCGCGCTGTGTGGCTGAAGCAGGTGATGGTGCGGTTGTCTTTGAAGGTATCGTTTCATCCGTCACCTACAAGACCGATCAGGGTTTCACTGTTGGTCAGATTACGCTTGCTGGCTGGGGCGACAAATCCGACCAAGAAATGGCAATTAGCGTGAAAAACGAGAACTTGGCCTGCTGGTTGGACGACGCAGTTTTTGCGACTGTCCCCGATCTTATTTGTCTATTTGATACCGAGACTGGATTGCCAATTGCCAATCCAGATGTCACGTCGGGCCAATCAATTGCCGTCGTCATTTTGCCTGCGCCTGAACCGTTCAAGTCGGAAAAGGGGCTATCTGTATTTGGTCCGACCTACGCAGGTGTGAACGCTGGTTTCCGATCACCTTTGGACCGGAAAATTTGGAATGGCGAAGCGCGCCAAGGATTTTGATCAAGCGCGCTGTTTAGTCTCGATGCAATGTCCTTTCGGTCGCTGTGCACCCCTCAGCCAATGGTGGTCCTGGGCTGGGAAGTAGGCCTTTGAAGAACAACAACATCGACGGTGCGTTTTGTCCGCAAACCCCAGCCCTTTCCTCTAAAACCCTTGTCACGCCCGGACCCCTTATTTAGACCCGTCCCAACGAATGATCCGAGGGGACACCCATGACCAAAGTCGATAAATCCAATCTGCCCAGCCGCCACGTGACCGAAGGGCCGTCCCGCGCCCCGCACCGGTCATACTTTTACGCAATGGGTCTGGACGAAGAGGCGATTGCCCAGCCGTGGGTCGGTGTCGCCACCTGCTGGAACGAGGCTGCACCTTGTAACATCGCTTTGAATCGGCAGGCCCAATCCGTGAAGCTGGGTGTGAAGAAAGGTCTTGGCACGCCGCGCGAGTTTACCACGATCACTGTGACCGACGGGATTGCGATGGGCCACGAAGGCATGCGCTCTTCCTTGGCGTCCCGTGAGGCGATTGCCGATACTGTGGAACTGACAATGCGCGGTCATTGCTATGACGCCATCGTGGGTCTGGCTGGCTGCGACAAATCCCTGCCGGGGATGATGATGGCGATGGTGCGTCTGAACACGCCGTCCGTGTTTATCTACGGCGGCTCAATTCTGCCGGGCCGGTTGAATGGCAAGGACGTGACCGTGCAAGACGTGTTCGAGGCCGTGGGCAAGCA
>CALILP010000176.1 GCA_938016515.1 uncultured Paracoccaceae bacterium | reverse complement strand
CGGCATATCGGCGGGGTTATCGCTTTTCAGGCGGACACTGCCGCGTGAGCGTGGCCGCAGATGGCAGGCGTTCAGGGTGACGCCGCCGTTTGGCATCACCGCAACCCCCGCTTCGATCCCTGTTCCAAGACCCAGATGCATCTGAATATCAGGAGAGCGCGCGTTTTCATCGGCATACCAGAACCCGCCCGTCTCAAACAGGCTGGACGCGACAGGGCCTTTGCGTGTGAGCAGGTATTGCAGCCCAGCAAAGGCCGACAGATGCAGCTTGGCGAAACGGTCATAGGTGTGCGGGCCCGTGACCTCGCAGATCGCATAAAGGTCCAAATGGTCCTGCAGGTTCGCCCCCACATTCGCCTGATCAAAAACCGCGTCGATGCCAAGTGCTGTCAGCGCGTCCGCCGGACCAATCCCGGACAGTTGCAACAAGCGCGGCGAGCCTATCGCACCGGAACACAGGATCACCTCGCGATCCGCCGTGACTTGGGTGCCGTCAACCATCTCGACCCCTTTGGCACGGCCATTTTGAACCGCAATGCGCCGTACGTGCGCTTGCGTCTGGATCGTCAGGTTTTTGCGCGATGTGTTCGGCGCCAGGAATGCCATAGCCGCGGAAGACCTGCGCGCGTTGCGCTGGGTCAGTTGGTAATAGCCCGCACCGTCCTGTTTCGCACCATTCATGTCCTTGTTTTCAGGTATGCCGACCTGCCCTGCTGCTTTGATAAAGGCTTCACAAATGGGCAAAGGCGCTGCGGGCCGGGATACCCCCATGGGACCACCCGTGCCGTGGTACTTGCCGTGATAGGTGTCGTTGTCCTCAGATTTCTTGAAATAGGGCAAGACGTCGTCATACCCCCACCCTTCGCACCCCATTTGGCGCCACTCGTCATAGTCCTGCGCCGCACCGCGCGTGTAGATTTGCGCATTGATCGCGGACCCGCCGCCAATGACTTTAGCCTGCGTGTAATTGAAAACCTTGCCCTGCATGCCTTGCTGCGGTGTTGTCGACCAACCCCACGCACCAATACCTTTGGTCATTTTTGCAAAACCTGCAGGCAGGTGGAAAAACGGGTGGCGATCGCTGCCGCCTGCTTCGAGCAACAGGACCTGAACGTCCGGATTTTCGGACAGGCGAGCAGCAACAACAGATCCCGCAGAACCGCCACCAATCACGATGAAATCGTATCCTTTGGTGGTCATGCTGCAAACTCCGTTTCCATGATGTGGCGGCCGGTTCGCAATGCCAAGGCCGCGATGGTTAATGCAGGGTTTACCGCCGCCGACGTCGGCAAAACCGAGGCATCAACGATGAACAAATTCTTGTGGTCGTGGCTGCGGCAGAAGGTATCCACCACACTGGCCTGCGGGTCCGCGCCCATCCGCGCAGTGCCGCATTGGTGCGACGGTGTACGGCGGTCAAACGCGCGCGACATCACGATGGGCAAGCCCGCCTTACGCAGAACCGATTTTAGCTTGGCCACAAGCCGCAAATGTGTGTCCCAATTGGACCGCTGCCAGTCGAGCTTGATCTGACCACCTTTCAAGGTGACGCGGCTGTTGGGGTTTGGCAGATCTTCGGACATGGCATAAAAATCAAAACTGCGCGAAGCGATGGCATTGGCCAGCCACTTGGGTAGTTTGGAATTGGCCGCAAGAATGGGGCCCGTGATCTTACCCAGCATCTGAACGTTTCCCAACGGAGGCTCACCGCCACCCCCCAGATAGAAATCGTTCATCATGAGGGTCTTTTGATAGATCGATGTGTTGCGGCGCAACGGGTGGAGCGCCAGCACAGCAGAGCAATTGTGGTTCATGAAATTGCGCCCCACCTGATCAGAGCGATTGGCCAGCCCATTGGGACAATTTGCGTTTGCCGAGGCCAGCAAAAGCGCTGCTGTTTGCACTGCCCCTGTGGCGACCACAATGATCGGCGCCGAGAGCACTTCGGATTGATCCCCGCGTTGGGTCTCGACACCCGCAATGCGCCCATCTGCGTCTTCATGCAGTTTTGTTACGCGGCATCCGGTCCGAAGTTCCACGTTAGGACAGGCCAACGCAGGCTTAAGCCCGCAGGTCTCTGCGTCCATTTTAGCCCCACAGGTATTCGGGTAGGCATCCCAAGTCGTTTGCCCCGCAGCCAGCCAGCCATCAATATCCACGCCCAGTGGAATAGACGACGGATGCATTCCTGCCCCTTTCAATGCACGGCGAAGGTTCGCAATTTCAGGCTCATCTTGGAGGGCCGCGTGGGAGTAGTCGCCAGAATGGTCCGGCTCTGTCGGATCTTCGCCGAGGGCTCCTCGAACGGCATACATTTGTTCAGCCGCCGAATAGTCTGGCTCTAGATCTTCGTAACAAATTGGCCAGCCCGGTGTCTTGCCACCGCGATGAGCAATCACATCAAAATCAGCTTTGCGATACCGGATCAGGGCTGCGCCGTAGAACTTGGAGTTGCCACCGACGCAATAATAATTGCCCGGATTGAACGGTTTGTTCATTCCGTCCAGCCAGTCTTCTTCCGCGCGAAACACGCCTTCCCCAAAAATAGCGTCCGCATCGCGGTCCAACGTGGAAGGCTTTAGATACTCTCCTCTTTCCAGAATCAAAATGCGGCGACCCGACGGTGCAAGGGCGGCAGCAAGAGTCGCACCCCCCATGCCGGATCCGATGATGATAACGTCAGGCTTCATTAGGGTGCGATCCGGTTTTCGGTCTTGGGGTCAAAGGCAACGGCCTTTTCCATGTTGACGGCGAATTGAAAGTCCTTGCCCGCGCGCACATTGGCGTCCGAGCGCATGCGCGCAATCACGTCGCGCCCGCCCAGTGTCATGGTCACAAACGTGTCCGACCCAGCGGGTTCTGTGACAACAATGCGGTTTGTCATCTGCGCGATGTTTTCGGATTTGCGGTCGGCGGCGTCTTCGTCCGTGATCGTTTCGGGGCGGATGCCCAGCATAATGTCTTTGCCGTCCCATTCCGCCAAATTATCCTGACTGAACGGCAGGGACGCGATCGTACCATCATGCAGCGCCACATGTGCCATCGGGCGGCCGTTTTCGACCACGACCTTGGCGGGTACGACGTTCATCGCAGGCGATCCCATAAAGGTCGCCACAAAAATATTGGCCGGCGTGTCATAGATTTCTTGCGGCGTACCAAGCTGCTGCACGTAACCGCCAAACATCACGGCAATGCGCGTCGACAGGGTCATCGCTTCGATCTGATCGTGGGTCACGTAGACGATTGTTGTGCCCAGTTTCTGGTGCAGTTTCTTGATCTCGGTGCGCATATCGACGCGCAGTTTAGCGTCAAGGTTAGACAGCGGTTCGTCAAACAAAAACACATCAGGATTGCGCACCAAAGCGCGCCCCATAGCGACGCGTTGACGCTGCCCGCCTGATAGCGCACCTGGTTTGCGATCCAGCAAAGGCTCGATCTGCAGCAGGTTGGCCACGTCTTTCATGGCCTTGTCGCGCTGGGGCTTTGGCACGTTGTGCATCTCAAGCCCGAAGGTGATGTTCTGGCCAACTGTCATGTTTGGGTAAAGCGCGTAGGATTGGAACACCATTGCGATGTTACGCTTGGATGGGTGTACGCCGTTCATCACGGCATCCTTGATGCGGATCTCTCCGCTGGTGATTTCCTCAAGCCCCGCGATCATGTTGAGCAGCGTGGACTTGCCGCAGCCAGACGGCCCAACCAGAACCAGAAACTCGCCCTCTTCGACGGCAATGTCGACTTTGTGAAGCACCTCAACGGCACCATAGGACTTCGTTGTGTTGTCGATATCAAGAAAGCCCATACGCTTCACTCCATTGTTGATTGAAGCGCGCCACACCTTGGCGCGCTTCAGGTGTTGTTATTGTGCCAGTTCGACAGCTTCAGCCAATTGAAGGGCGGCGTCTTGCGGCGTCATGTCGGAATTGAAGAACCCGGTGAGCACATCCGTCGCTGCGGCCGAAACACTTGCGTTGGCTGCATGTGTGCCTGCAAACGTCGGAACAGCTGACCCCGCGATGTCAGTTGCCACGAATTCTGCCGCAGTTGCCTGCGCGCATGCATCCATCGCCGAGAGGTCAACATCGGTACGTGCTGGAATGGCGCCTTTGGCCTGATTGAAGGCCACCTGCACCTCAGGGTTCATAATTGCGCTGGCTAAAGTGGCCTGCGCTTCGGCTTGCTCTGGTTCGGGTTGCGCAAAGAAGCTCAGTGAATTTACCAGATACACAAATCCCCCAGCATCGGTTTTGGGCACTGGAATACAGGCGAAATCCTCGCCTGCCGTCAGACCTGCATTTGTAAACTCGCCCTTGGCCCAATCCCCCATGATCTGCATGGCAGCTTCGCCATTGATGACCATCGACGTTGCAAGGTTCCAATCACGGCCCGAGAAATTTTCATCAACCATGCCGCGAATTTCACCCATCTGGGCAAAAACAGCTTCCATCGTTTCCGACGACAAGGCGTCCGGGTTCAAATCGACCAAAGCTTTACGATAAAAGTCCGGGCCACCCACACCGATCACCAGTGCTTCGAACATATACGCTTCTTGCCAAGCTTGTCCGCCATGCGCGATCGGAATGATCCCGGCCTCGACAAAACGTGGTGCGAGGGCGTTAAACTCTTCCCATGTTGTTGGATAAGCGGCACCAATTTGATCGAACGCTGCTTTGGACGCCCAGATCATATCCGTCCGGTGCACATTCGTCGGCGCGGCGACATAGTTTCCGTTGACCTTATTGAAGTCCTGAACCGCTTGCGGAAGCACGTCGTCCCACCCCTCGGTAGCAGCAACGTCATTCACGTCACCCAAAATGCCTTCGTTCGCCCAATCAATAATATTCTGACCAAGCATCAGCATCGCTGCAGGCGGATCACCCGCGGCAATTCTGGCCTGAAGCACAGTTTTAGCAGCGTCTCCGCCACCACCTGCAACAGGGGCATCTTGCCATGCGACGCCGCGCGATACGACTTCGTCACGGATGTTACCCAAGGCAGCAGCTTCGCCGCCGGACGTCCAGAAATGCATGACTTCTACAGATTGCTCTGCACTTAGAACGGTTGTGGACAGCAAAAGAAATCCTGCTGAGATATTGGCATATTTGAACATATGTGATGTTCCTCCCTTAGTTGAAATCGGATTACGCACCGATGGTTTGCGATTTCGACTAGGTCGAGGAACGGCTCCAACCCGTTTCTCGACCACCTTGAAATTTATCCTTTCACTGAGCCTGCCATCAGACCGCGCACGAAGTAGCGGCCCGCGACAATGTAGACGAGAAGCGTGGGAAGAGCGGCCAAGATGGCGCCCGCGAAATGGACGTTGTATTCCTTCACCCCGTGGCTGGCCTGCACCAGATTGTTCAAAGCGACCGTCATTGGCTGACTGTCAGCCCCCGCAAACGAGGCCCCGAACAGAAAGTCATTCCAGATATTGGTGAACTGCCAGATGATCGAGACAACCGCGATGGGCCCAGAGGACGGCAGCAGAATGCGCCAAAAGATCCGGAAGAACCCGGCGCCATCGATTTGGGCAGCGCGGATCAGCTCGGTCGGGAAAACCGCGTAGTAGTTGCGGAAATAAAGTGTCGTAAACCCGACCCCGTAGACCACATGCACCAGCACCAGACCGGACGTCGTACCCGCCAGCCCCATCAGCCCAAGCATTTTCGCCATCGGGATCAGCACGATCTGGAACGGAATGAAGCAGGCAAACAGGATCAGACCAAAAACGATCGTATCGTATTTGAACCGCCATTTCGTCAGCACGTACCCGTTCAGCGCGCCGAGCACGGTTGAGATCGCCACAGCAGGAACGACCATCTTGATAGAGTTCCAGAAATACGGCGACAGACCTGTCGGTTCGACCCCGATTTGCGCCGAGGACCATGCTTTGGCCCAAGGTTCAAATGTAAGGACCTGCGGCAGGTTCATCATGCCTCCGCCGGTGATCTCATCCAGTGGCTTCACGGAATTCACGACCATCACATAAAGCGGCAGCATGTAGAACAGCGCGAAAAGTAACAGCACAAGGTAGATCAGCATGCGCGTGACGCGACCGGTGCGGATTGCAGTATCTTGGGATGCAATGCTCATTGGATGCGCTCCTTTGGTGCGACCATTACTTTTTCTCCCGCAGTTCGGCGTAAAGGTAGGGGATCATGATGGCCGCAATCGTCATCAACATGATCGTGGCAGACGCCGCACCGATCCCCATTTGGTTGCGGCTGAACGTGTAGGAATACATGAACGTTGCGGGTAACTCGGTGGCCCGTCCCGGGCCGCCGCCAGTAAGAGCAATGACAAGATCAAAGGTCTTGATCGCCAAATGGCTGAGGATCACGAACGCCGACAGGAACGCCGGGCGCAGCTGCGGGATGATGATGCGACGATAGAGGTTCCAATTCGACGCGCCGTCCATCTGCGCGGCTTTCAGGATTTCGTTGTCGATGCCGCGTAGCCCCGCAAGGAACATGGCCATCACAAACCCGCTGGTCTGCCAGACGGCGGCCAGCACAACAGTGTAGATGGCAAAATCGCTGTTCTTGATCCAGTCGAATTCGAAACTGGTCCACCCCCAACTTTGCATCACGTTTTCAAGGCCGATGCCCGGGTCGAGAAACCATTTCCAAGCGGTGCCAGTGACGATGAAACTTAGGGCCATGGGATAAAGGTAAATCGTGCGGATAAAGCCCTCGCCCCGGATTTTCTGATCCAGAAAGATCGCAAGACTAAGACCAAGGAAGGTGCAAATCCCGATATAAAGGAAGGCAAAAACCCCCATGTTCATGATCGAGGTTTCCCAATGGCTTAGCCGCCAAAGTTTGGAATAGTTTTCAAGACCCACCCACCCGAAAGACGGCAACAGGCGGCTGTCGGTGAACGACAGGTAGACCGAAAAGATGATGAACCCGTAGACAAACACCAGCATGAGGGCGAGCGACGGCGACAAAACCAGCTTTGGCAGCCATGTCTGTAGCCTTGTTTTGAAATCGGCGTTGGCAGTGTTGGCCATGACGCCCCTCCTCATATTGAGTGATTGCAGGTGGAAACAAACGTTGGGGCGACACGGCGCGCCGCCCCAACGCGTTCGATTTATTGCGCGATAGAGACCGCATCGACGAGTTCTGCGGCAGCTGTTTCGCTGTCAAACTCACCGTTGAAATGTGCCGTCACAACGTCATAGATCGCGTTCTTGACCGATGCAGGATTGGCGTGGCCGTGCGCCACAGATCCGATCAGATTGTCGGAAGATGCAGCTGCTGCCAGATCCGCCATGCCCTGTTTGCCGCAGGCATCAAAGGCCTCGTCTGACACATCCGTGCGTGCTGGAACGGACCCTTTGACCACGTTGAACGCGGACTGGAACGTCGGTGACAGGATCGCAGATGCCAGGGCGGCCTGCTGCTCTGAAACGGCGCCGCCTTGGTCAAACATCATGAACTGGTCGGCGTTGAAGGTGACCTGATCCTGTGTGCCCGGAAAACGGAAGCACAAGAAATCTTCGCCTGGCACTTTGCCCGCGTTGATGAATTCACCCTTCGCCCAGTCCCCCATCATCTGGAATCCGGCTTCGCCGTTGATGACCATTGCCGTCGCAAGGTTCCAATCCCGGCCAGAGAAATTGTCGTCCACATTGGCGCGGATCACGGCCATGCGGTTGAAGACCTCAACCATGTCGGCCCCACCCAGAACGCTTTCGTCCATGTCGACAAAGGCAGCGCGATAGCCGTCAATGCCAAGAACAGACATCGCAACGCCATCAAACACGGTGGTGTCCTGCCAAGCCTGACCGCCGTGGGCAATCGGCGTGATGCCAGCTGCCTGAAGCGTCGCGAGTGCTGATTCGAATTCTTCCCATGTTGTCGGGGCTGCGATACCGTTGGCATCCAAAACGGCCTTGTTGGCCCAGACCCAATTGGTGGAGTGGACGTTTACAGGGGCAGACACCCATGCGCCATCGACCTTGGCAAACTGCTGCAAGGCTGCGGGAACAACATCATCCCAACCTTCGGCTGCGGCAACCTCGTTCAGGTTCGCAAGCGCGCCTTGGTTGGCCCAATCGATAATGTCAAAGCCAAGGCCCTGAACAGCAGTAGGTGCGTTGCCTGCTGTGACGCGAGCACGCAGAACCGTCATAGCCTGTTCGCCACCACCCCCAGCCACGGGCATATCGGTCCAGCCGATACCCTGCGCTTCAAGATCATCTTTCAGGACGTTCAGCGCAGCCGCTTCACCGCCAGATGTCCACCAGTGCAGCACCTCAACACCGCTGTGACCGTCAGCCGACGCTGTGCCTGCTGTCACCGACAGTGCAAGTGCAATCGCTGTTTTCGTTTTCAAAAAAGAACGCATGGTATCCTCCCATTTTACGTTTCGTGTATCGACGCCTGTCTTAGGCGTCGCTTTGGACCCAAGGCGGCCGGCTGCGCCCGATGCGCATCACCAGTGATTTCACCTCAAGAAATTCTTCAAATCCGTAAGAGCCGATCTCGCGGCCCTGCCCTGATTGCTTGACCCCGCCAAAGGCGAGTTCGGGGAAGCCATCCATCCACGTGTTTGTCCAAACGGTGCCCGCTTCGGCGCGACGCGCAAATTCAAGGCAAGTGTGGACGTTCTCGCTCCAGATGCCTGCGGACAGCCCGTAGTCGCTGTCATTCACCAGCGCGATAGCCTCATCCATGGTCTTGTAGGTCAGCACGACAAGAACTGGCCCAAAGACCTCTTCGCGCGCGATTGCCATATCCGGTGTGACGTCAGTGATCACCGTGGGCTGATAAAACTGATCGCTTAACCCGGTGACCGCAAGCGCATCACCGCCCAGTGCAAGCGTGGCCCCATCCGCCACCGCATCCTGAACGTAGCAATCGATCTTTACGTTATGTTCGCTGGTGACAATCGCGCCGACCTGCGTTTCTGGGTCAAGCGGGTCACCAAATTTCACCTTGCGGGACAGCGCAACAACCCGCGCGACAAAGTCCTTTGCAATACTTTCATGCACGATGATCCGGCTGGACGAATTGCAGCACTGACCAACGTTGAAATAGACACCAAAGGTGACGGCATCTGCCGCACTGTCCAGATCAGCGTCCGGGCAAATGACCTGCGGGTTCTTGCCGCCGAGTTCGAGCGCAACCTTCTTGAGTGTGTGCGAAGAGCCCTGTGTGATCAGCTTACCCACAGCTGTTGATCCGGTGAACGTCACCATGTCCACGTCTTTGTGGGTCGACAGCCGACTGCCAACAGGCTGACCGTGGCCAAGGACGATGTTGCACACACCAGCGGGCAGGCCTGCCTCAATCAAAAGCTCGCCCATCATAACGGTTGAAGAGGGCGTGACTTCGGATGGCTTAACAACAACGGTGCAGCCTGCCGCCAATGCAAAAGGCAATTTTTGGGACAATATCCAGAACGGGAAATTCCAAGGCGTGATAATGGACACAACGCCAATCGGGTCCTTGACCACCACACCCAGCATGTCTTCGCCCAGCGTGTTGTGGCTGTCGCCGCTGGTCGTGCGTGCCAAGGATGCCGCATAACGCCACAGGTCCGCAGCGCCACCTACCTCACTGCGCGACTGGCTGATCGGTTTGCCGCTTTCCAGCGTCTCTTGCACCGCGATGCGTTCAACATTCGCCTCGATCAAATCCGCGACCTTCAAAAGGATAGTGGCGCGCTCTTTGCCCGAAGCCCTGCTCCAGACCCCGGTGTCAAACGTTTGACGCGCGGCGGTCACGGCGCGTTCCGTCACGGCCTCATCCCCTTTTGCGGAAACGCTGACCACCTTGCCGAGGGAGGGTGACACACGGTCAAACGTTTCCGCGGATGCGACCCACTCCCCAGCAATAAGATGCCGGCCCTGAAAGGGTGTGGGGAGGTCGTATTCAATGGCGGTGTTGATTGTAAAATCTTTCATGGGCTCAGCTTCCGTCAAAGTTTGGGGGGCGTTTGTCGAGGAATGCCTGCACGCCTTCATCACGGTCTGCACTCGACGCCGCAGCGGCACTGGCCAGCGCTTCGATAGCGGCAGCGCGATCTTCGCCGACAGCGCCGTGGATCATCGCCTTGGTCAATTCGTTGGCGCGTGGTGAAACATCACCAAGCGTTGAGGCGATGCCTTTGGCGCAGGCCAGTGCGTCATCCGCAACGTCGGCCACAAAGCCCAGCCCGCGCGCGCGCTGAGCATCGATGCGTCGCGCAAACAGCGCCATTTCCTTGACCACCGGTTCGGCCAGCAAACGTGTCAAGCGCTGGGTGCCAGACCAACCCGGCACAATGCCAACTTTCGCTTCTGGCAAAGCCAGCGTAGCGCGCGGGGTCATTACACGAATGTCGCAACAGGCAGCCAATTCGAGTCCGCCGCCAAACGCATGACCGTTCAATGCACCAATGGTGGGTTTGCTCAGACGCGC
>CALILP010000175.1 GCA_938016515.1 uncultured Paracoccaceae bacterium | reverse complement strand
AAGCAGGCGTTGAAGTCCGCGCCGCCGAAGGCCTTCAAATCGAAGGCACCACACCTGCGAAACCCGACGACTTCGGGCAAGAATTCCTCGACATGATTATCGCCGCCAAACTGGTCGACGGCATCGACGGGGCCATCGCGCACATCCGGCAATACTCTTCCAACCACACGGACGCAGTCATCTGCGAAAACGATAAAGTGGCCGAAAAGTTCTTCAAAGAACTCGACAGCGCCATCCTCATGCGCAACGCCTCAACGCAATTCGCAGATGGTGGAGAGTTCGGGATGGGCGCGGAAATCGGCATTGCGACCGGCAAGCTGCACGCGCGCGGGCCTGTTGGGGCGACCCAACTGACCAGCTTCAAGTATCTGGTCACCGGTGACGGGACAGTGCGCCCTTAACGCAAGGTCGAGGATATCTGATTGTCCACGCGGCTGACTTCCAGCTTACGGCCTGCTTCTGCCAAGGCTTCTGGCAGCAGGGCAAACTGTACTTGTGCGGGCGTATGGCTGACCATTGCAAATTCGTTGGTCAGACTGTCCCACAGGTCAGCATCCCAGCGCAGCTGCGGCCCGCTTGCGATCAGGGACCAGGCCCCGTTGACCTGACTGATGGTAATGTCACCGCCCCGTGGCAGCGCGCTTTCAAAGCACTGGATCAGCAGAAAGGCAACGCGAACATCCCGGCGGCTTTGCTGATCGTCAATCTGCCAGTAATAATTCAGCCGGCCCCCACGCGCACTTGCTGTTAGGATGCCAAGAATATCAGACCGGCTCATGAATTGATCCGCGGCAGCCGATCCAAATGCGACTCTGAAAAAGCGGATGCGGGCGTTCGCGTTTTCAACGCTGTCATTGATCAGCGTCATTTCCGCCCCATCTGTGCCTTGGGTCATGCCAATTAGCTCGACCCCGTTGCTAATTGCACCGATCGGGCTGATCAGGTCATGGCAGATGCGGGACCCCACAAGGTTTGCGATATCACTGCGCATAAGAAGGCCGATCAAAGAAGGATGACACCATGTCAGAGATGAACGCGATACTGGAACCCGGCATGCTGGTGCGCAACGCTGACCAGCCCGATTGGGGCGTTGGGCAGGTGCAATCCAATATCGGTGGAAAGCTGACGGTCAACTTTCGCGAAGAGGGCAAAGTTGTCCTGGATGGTGCGCGTGTCATTCTGGAAATTGTCCATAATCAATAGTTATCAACCCTAAGTAGCTGTCGTGCAGCGGCTGTCAATTGGGGTCCGCTGCATCCTTCAAGCAATTGGTTGATAAAGCGTTAATGAAAGTTTACCTGACCGGCTGAGAATGCCTACCGGTCACACCGTCGAGGAGCCGATGTTTCTAAGGTCGCAGACACATCATCTGAAGGTCAGATTGGCTGAAAACGTCGCGGATTTGCGCGCGGTGCAACGCTTGCGCTATGCGGTCTTTGTGACCGAAGGCGGTGCGAATGGGCCGCATGTGGATCATGATGCGGGTCTTGAGGTTGATGCCTTTGATGACCACGCAGATCACCTGTTGCTGTGCGATCCCGATCGCGCTGATGGGGATCAGATTGTTGGCACGTACAGGCTGATGACGATGGATCATGCCAGATCGGCAGGAGGCTTTTATTCGGCTGGCGAATACGACCTTTCGCCACTCTTAGCGCAAGGCAAGCCGGTGCTGGAACTGGGGCGATCTTGTCTTGACCCAGCTTATCGCGGCGGCACGGCGTTGCTGAACCTGTGGCAAGGGATCGGTCGCTATGTGGCGGCGCGCGATATCGCGACGCTGTTTGGGACAGCCTCTTTTCCCGGAACCGATACCGCAGCCTTGGCTGAACCCCTTAGCTTGCTGCACCATCAGCATCTGGCCCGCCCTGATTTGCGTGTCAATGCGCTGGGGCCCGGCGCTGCAGCGATGGATCTGATTGCAGCAGACCACCTGGACCGCCGCGCTGCGATGGCGCAGGTGCCCGCCTTAATCAAATCCTATCTGCGCCTTGGCGGCACGGTTGGTTCAGGGGCCTTTGTGGATCATGACTTTAACACAACGGATGTCTGCCTGATCCTTGAAACCGCGAAAATGTCCGACCGCCAACGCGCGCTTTACGGGGGCGCAGATGGCGGCTGAGACATGGCACAGCACCCAATCCGAACCACCTCCTGAAAAGATCGACGCCTTAGGGTGGGTCAGGGCAATTTTGCGCGGCGTTCCATTGATTGCGCTGGTCCTGGCCGGGCTGATCCTGACCCTGTTGATCCGCCTGATCGAGGCCCCCTTGTTCGGCTTGCGCCGTCCCTGGACGCCGACCATCACCATTCTGGTTTGCCGGTGGGGTCTCCGGCTGCTGGGCATCGGGTACCGCGTCAAAGGCCAGATCATGCATGAAGCGGGGGCTGTCGTCGCCAATCATACCTCGTGGTTGGACATATTCTCATTGAACGCGGCGCAACGGATCTACTTTGTTTCCAAGGCCGAAGTCGCAAGCTGGCCGGGGATCGGGTGGCTGGCGCGTGCGACTGGCACCGTGTTTATCAAACGAGACCGCAAGGAGGCGCGCAACCAGATCACTGTCTTTCGGGACCGGTTAGATGCGGGCCATAAGCTGCTGTTTTTCCCGGAAGGTACGTCAACGGACGGACAGCAGGTGTTGCCATTCAAACCCACGCTTTTCGCCGCTTTTTTCGACGAGACCCTGCGCGATCGGACCGCGATCCAGCCGGTTACGGTGACGTATCACGCACCAGCCGGCGCTGATCCCCGGCTGTATGGCTGGTGGGGCGATATGGACCTTGGGCCGCATTTGCTGGCAACGCTTGCTGCGAAACGGCAAGGGCATATTGAGGTCGTGTTTCACGAGGCGCTGCATGTCGCTGACTTTGCCAACCGCAAAACCTTGTCGGCAGCTTTGGAAACGGCTGTGCGCTCTGGTCTTAGGCGGTAATCGCCGCGCGCAAGTCGGCGAAGGCGGCAACCGGGTCGTCTTGTGACCAGATTTCGTCGCCGATCCCGAAAAAGTCCGTATGGGGTGAAATTGCGGCGATCAGGTCCTTGGTCAGCGCACCTTCGGCAACGACGGGCACTTCGATCATTTCGGACCACCATGCGAACAGGTCAACGTCCGCTTGACGGCCATCGCCAAGGGCTGTTGCACCGCAAGGGCCAAAACTGACGTAGTCAACGCCAAGTTCGCCAGCGGTCATGCCATCATGCTTGGAGTTGCCACAAAAGCTGCCAACGATTGCATCATCGCCCAAGTCCTTGCGGACTTTCTTAACAGAGCGTCCACCGTCCGTGAGGTGGACGCCATCCAGCCCCAAACGCGCGACCAGTTGGATGTGGCTGTCGATCACGAGGGCAACATCGCGTGCGTGTGTGACCTCGCGCAGGGCGTCGGCGGCTTTGGCGATGCGGGTTTCATCCTTGGTGCCAAGGGCGAGGCGCACGCAGGCGACCTCGGCTGCGTCCAGACAGCGGGCCAATTGGTCGGGGAAGGCCATCAAATCAACCTCGGAGGGGGTGATCAGATAGGTTTGCGGCAGTTCTGGTGTGTCATCGGCCATGTGCGTCTCGGAATTTGCTTGTGTTGCATCCGTTTAGCGAGGTTTGCGCGGCTTGGCTATGGGTCTGCGTGGCTGACGCGATAACCAATTTCGCAGCGAAAACGGCGTGTCTGCATTATTTGTGCATGCATTTATTTTCACGCGCGCAGTGAAACCGCCGACCTTTGATTTTCGCAGCGAAAATAGGAACTTATTAACTTTTCCTGATGTTTCTTGGAAGCAGGTTTGCCTTAACCTTGTCTTACTGACCCGCACGCCGTATCACGCGCCGGTCATTCAAGGAGCCTGCAATGCCGCAGCCAAGCCCGCAACCCAGTTTTGTTCTGATCCGCCCGCAGATGGGCGAAAACATTGGCGCTGCTGCCCGTGCGATGTGGAACTTTGGCCTTGATCGGATGCGGATCACCAGTCCGCGCGATGGCTGGCCGAACCAGAAGGCCGTGGCGATGGCCAGTGGTGCGGGCCGGTTGCTGGATGAAGCGGTGATGTGTGACAGCACCGCCGAGGCTGTTGCGGATTGTACTTATGTCTATGCCACCACAGCCCGTCCGCGCGAGTTGACCAAGCCTGTTTTTACACCTGCTTTTGCGATGAAGGACGCCGCACAACGGATTGCAAATGGTGAGAAAGTCGCCGTTTTGTTTGGCCCTGAACGTGCGGGCATGGAGAACGATGATATTGCGAAAGCCAATGCGATTATCTCGGTCCCGGTGAACCCGGAGTTTGCCTCTTTGAACCTTGCCCAATGTGTTTTGCTGTGTGGGTATGAGTGGCGTCAGGCCACCGTCGAAAGTGTGCCTGCGACCGTCAGCATGGAAGGCGAATGGGCCAGCCAGACCGAGGTGGAAAAGCTGGCTGAGCATTACGAGGATCGGATGAACGATGCCGGTTTTTTCTATCCAGACCACAAAGCTGCCAGCATGAAGATCAATCTGCGCAATCTGTGGTCCCGGATGCCGCTGACCCGCGCTGATGTGCAGATGCTGCATGGTGTCATGCGACAAATGGTGCGCTGGAAAGACCGTGGCCCAGACCCGAAATAGCCTTTGCGCCGGATCGCAGGATATCTTGCGAGCCGCAGTCCAAGCCCCTAGGTTTGCCCGACAAGACCGGAGAAGTTGATGGCCACGAAACCCCGCAGTATTTTTGAAGAGGTCGGCACGACCGAGAAGCAGGCTGTTACAACGGGCGGTATTGATGCCAAGAGCCGCGGTGCGCGCAAAGGGATCAGGTTGTGGCTGATGGTGCTGTTTGCTTTGGTTGCCGTGATGATTGCCGTGGGCGGGCTGACCCGGTTGACCGATAGCGGCTTGTCCATCACCGAGTGGAAACCTGTTACCGGTGCCTTGCCGCCCATGTCTGTCGCTGAGTGGGACGCAGAGTTCGCGAAGTACAAGCAGATCCCAGAGTATATCGAGCAGAATGCCGGTATGTCCCTTGCTGAGTTCAAGGTCATCTATTGGTGGGAATGGGGCCATCGCCAGTTGGGCCGGTTCATTGGTCTGGTTTGGGCTGTTGGTTTCCTTGGGTTTGCAGTAACCCGCAATATTCCAACCGGTTGGACCCCGAAGTTGTTGTTCATCGGTGCCCTTGGGGGCCTGCAGGGGTTCATTGGCTGGTGGATGGTGTCCAGCGGTTTGCGCGAGGGGATGCTGGATGTCGCGTCCTATCGCTTGGCTATCCATCTGGGCCTCGCGTTTGTGATCTTCGGGTTCATCGCCTGGTACATTTTGCAGCTGTCCCGGCGCGCCGCTGATCTGATGCAGGATCGCCGTTTGGGGAATGCCTCGTTGGCCACATGGGGTGGTGTTCTGGTGGGCCTGACGTTTGTGCAGATTGTCCTTGGTGCTTTGGTGGCTGGCATTGATGCCGGTCGCGCCTTTCCGCAGTGGCCGTTGATGGCAGGTGGGTTCTTTCCGCCCGATCCGTTTACGATTTCGCCTGTGTGGCGGAACTTCTTTGAGGATGCGGGGCTGGTGCAGTTTATGCATCGGATGACCGGGTATGTGTTGGTGCTGGTTGGGGTCTTCGTGTGGACCCGTGCCCGATCGTCGGCCAACGCCCAGACCCGGTTTGCCTTTAAAACCGTGCTTGCCATGATGTTCCTGCAGATGGTGCTTGGGATTGTGACGGTGCTTTATTCCGCCCCGTGGCACATCGCGATTGTGCACCAGTTTGGTGCCGTGGTGCTGTGGGTGCTGGTGTTGCGTGCCCGGTTCCTGGCGATTTATCCGCTGCCGCAATCTGTGAAGGGGGCCGCGTGATGGCTGCATATGATGATCTGATGGCGTTCCAGCGCGAGACAGAGGCGTTGGGGCAAGTGGCTGGTCGCCTTGGCTGGGATCAGGAAACGATGATGCCCGAAGGGGCGACCGAGCAGCGCGCTGAAGAGCATGGCGCAATGGCCAATGTGCTGCATGGGCGGCGGGTTGATCCTAGGATCGGAGAGTGGCTTGCGGCGGCTGATGTGACGGGTGAGGTGGCTGCTGCCAATGTTCGCCATATCCGGCGGTCGTATGAGCGCACGATGAAAGTGCCTGCAGCATTGGCGGCTGAACTTGCCAAGACGACGTCTCGGGCGCATCGGATTTGGGCGCAGGCGCGTTCGGATGAGGATGTCGCTGCATTTCTGCCGATCTTGAAGCGGGTTGTTGAATTGCGCCGCGAAGAGGCAGCTGCAGTTGCGGGCGACGCTGATCCTTATGATGCTTTGCTGGATGATTATGAGCCGGGGGCGACGGGGGCTGCACTGGCTGCGATGTTTGATGCGTTGCGGCCCCGGTTGGTGGCCTTGCGGGCGGCGATCTTGGACAAGCCTGCGCCGATGGCATTGGACCGGGTGTTCGATGAGGCAGGCCAGTTGGCTTTGTCGTCCAAGCTGGCCGAGGCCTTTGGCTATGACGTCACCAATGGCCGGATTGATAAGGCCGTGCATCCATTTTCGAGCGGGTCGGGACTGGACGTGCGGATTACGACACGAACGGCGGCCCGTGATCCGTTCAACTGCTTTTATTCGACGATCCATGAGGTCGGTCATGCCTGTTATGAACAGAACATTGATCGCGACTACCTGCTGACCCCGCTTGGGGCTGGCGTGTCGATGGGCGTGCATGAAAGCCAGAGCCGGATTTATGAGAACCAGCTGGGCCGGTCGGAGGCGTTTTGCGGCTGGCTTTATGGCCAGATGCGCGATGCTTTTGGCGATTTTGGGGTGCCGGATGAGGCCGCGTTTTATGGGTGTGTGAACCGGGTTTCGGATGGGTTTATCCGCACCGAGGCTGATGAGGTGCAGTATAACCTGCATGTTCTGCTGCGCTTTGATCTGGAGCGCGCCTTGATGAGTGGTGATCTGGCGGTGGACGATCTGGAAGCCGCGTGGAATGACCGCTTTGCCGCTGACTTTGGGTTTGCTGTCGATAAGCCGTCCAACGGGGTGTTGCAGGATGTGCATTGGTCCGAAGGGCTGTTTGGGTATTTTCCGACCTACACCTTGGGAAATGTCTATGCGGGCTGTTTGCATGAAAGCCTGCGGGGGGCTGTGCCGGGATTGGATGACGATCTGGCACGGGGTGAGACGTCAGCGGCGACCGGGTGGTTGCGCGAGAACGTGCAGCGGCACGGGGGCTTGTATGAACCTTTGGATGTGATTGCGCGGGCGACGGGGCAGGTGCCCACTGAAGGTCCGTTGCTGGATTATCTTGAAGCGAAGTTTTCCGGGATCTACGGGGTCTGATCGCCCTACGGGCGATGTGGGGTTTTCCACCCCACACCCCGAAAGGTATTTAAGACCAAAAGAAGGGGCTTGGCCGGTCGGTCATGTCTTTTGGGGTCCGTTGGTGTCTGTGGCCTGCGGCTGCGCCGGGTGTCAGGGCCAGTTGGGGGGACGTTTTTCCAGGAAGGCCGCGATGCCCTCGTTTGTTTGCGCGTCCAGCATGTTTTGCACGATGACGTCGCCAGTGAAGGCGTAGGCCTCTTGGGTGGTCATTTGCGCCTGGGCGTAGAACGCCGCTTTGCCGTAGCGCACGGCGGCGGGGAGTTTTGCCGCGATGGTGTTTGCGAGTGCTTGGGTGTCGGCGGCAAGGTCGTCAGCGGGTGCGGTTTTGGTGATGAGGCCGAGGGTTTGGGCCTCGTGGGCTGCGATGAAGCGGCCTGTGGTGAGCATCTCGAAGGCCGCCTTGCGCGGGATGGCCCGCGTGAGCGCAACCATAGGCGTCGAGCAGAACAGGCCGATGTTGACCCCGTTGACCCCGAATTTTGTGTCTGTCGCTGCCACCGCCATGTCGCAGGTGGCCACAAGCTGGCAGCCTGCTGCAGTGGCGATGCCGTGCACTTGCGCGATAACCGGTTGGGGCAGGGTCTGGATACGGTGCATGAGGGCCGCACAGCGGTCGAAGAGGTCCTTGAACGCGGCCGCTCCGCCGTCTTCGGCCTGCCGTTTGCCCTGCATTTCCTTAAGGTCGTGGCCTGCGCAGAAGGCTTTGCCTTCGCCCGCGAGGATAACCGCCCGGATGGTGTCGTCATCTGCGATTGTGTCGAAAGCCGCGTGAAGCGTTGCGATCATGGCGTCGCTGAGGGCATTCAGCCGCGCGGGCGCTGTCATTGTCAAATGTGCGATATGATCCGCATCGGTTCGCCTGAGGAGGGTCATGGTCTTGCCTTTGCTGCCCGCTTTGGCGAAAGGTTAGCGGCAGCACAGCGATGAGGGAAGTCATGTCAGCCTTAGAGATGGATATTGCCGGGTTGGAGGCGTTTCTGGCGCGCGATTTTCCCCAAGTTGATGGGGCCTTTGTGATTGAGGCCCTGACGGAGGAAGAGCTTGTGGTGCGGCTGCGCGTCACCGACGCCCATTTGCGGCCCGGCGGCACGGTGTCGGGGCCTTCAATGTTTGCTTTGGCCGATGTCGGGATTTATCTGGCAATCCTGGCCCGTTTGGGACCTGTCGCACTGGCTGTGACCACCAGTTGCAGCATTGATTTCATGCGCAAGCCTGCCGCTGGCGTCGATCTGCTGGCAAAGACACGGATGCTGAAGATGGGCCGGGTGCTGGCTGTGGGGGATGTCCTGATCTTTAGCGAGGGGCAGGCAGAACCTGTGGCCCGTGCCTCAATGACCTATGCGATCCCGCCAGGCTGACCGGCTGAGTTTGTAGAACTGCATTTTTGTCGGGCCTGACGCTGTGTCCATCGTGTCGGTGTGGGTGTAGATCGCCCCCAGCTTTTGCGTGGCTTTCTGCGAGCGGATGTTGTCGGGCCCGATGTGCAGCCAGACCGCGTCGTAAGATTGGAACGCGTGGTTGAGCATCAGCGTCTTGATGGCTTTGTTGGTCTGTCCACCCCAGTAGGCCCGCGTGATGAAGGTGTAGCCGATGGCGATTGTACCGGGTTGTGTGGAGCCTGTGTAGTACGCCGAGCAGCCGATGGTCTGGCTGTCGTGTGCGATGATCAGGGTTTGGCAGAAGGTCAGTAGTTTTTCGAAGTACAGATTGAAGACCTCTGGCAGGTGGCGCGTTGAAGCGGGGTGTCCTGCCCAGATGAGTGGATCACTTGCTGCTGCGCGCAGATGTGTCT
>CALILP010000174.1 GCA_938016515.1 uncultured Paracoccaceae bacterium | reverse complement strand
CGATGAATGCGCACCCTACGGGGGCTGCGTGTAGGGTGTGCATTCATCGCGCACCTTTGGGAGAAAGCAACTGATGACCTGGACCACCCTCAAATCTGCCCTCGCAGGCGAAGGTTACGTCGCATCCGATGATCTGGCGGTTGCGCTGCAATTGGCCTTGTCGCTGGGTCGCCCGCTTCTTTTGGAAGGGGCCGCAGGCGTCGGCAAGACCGAGATCGCCCGCACCCTTTCGCAAGTGCAGGACACGCGCTTGATCCGCTTGCAATGCTACGAGGGCCTTGATGCAGCCCAATCCATTTACGAATGGAACTACCAGCGCCAGCTTTTAACAATCCGGGCAGCCGCCGAAGATGGCACCACAGGAAAGGCCGTTGAAGACCGCATCTTTTCACGCGATTTCCTGCTCGAACGCCCCCTCCTTGCGGCCATTACGCAAGACACATCACCGGTTTTATTGATCGACGAAATCGACCGCGCAGATGAAGAATTCGAAGCCTATCTGCTTGAAATTCTTTCTGAGTTTCAAGTCACCATCCCAGAGCTGGGCACTATCACGGCCACCACCAAACCCATCGTGATCCTGACATCCAACGGCACACGCGACCTGTCAGACGCGCTGCGCCGCCGGTGCCTGTATGCCTATGTCGACTACCCCGACCGGCACACCGAACTGGCCATCCTCAACGCCCGCTGCCCCGAAATCACGGCACGTCTCGGCGCGCAAATCGTGGGTTTCGTGCAAAAACTAAGGGAAGAAGACCTGGAAAAAGTTCCCGGCATCGCAGAAACCCTCGACTTCGCAGCAGCCCTCATGGGGCTTGGCATCGCAGACCTCACCGCCGATCCCGCAGCACTGCAACACACCCTCAGCACCCTGTTGAAAACCCAATCCGACCGCGCCCACATCACGCCAGAGGTCGCAGGCCGCATCGCAGGGCGCGCCGCATGAGCCGCGTCACACGTTTCGCCAGCCGTGATCCGGGGGCCGCTGCGCGTGTTGCGGGGTTCATGGCGCATCTGCGCGAAAACGGGTTGCGTTTGGGCGTGGCAGAAACCGAACTCGCCTTGGCGGCCCTGTGCGAAGTCAACGCCAGCCAGCCAGAGCCAAGCCGTCAAGCCCTCAGGGCTGTCTGCACCGGCTGCAAAGACGACGTGGACAGGTTCGACGCCCTGTTCGACAGCTTTTGGATGGACGCAGGCCGGGTGAAACAAAAGATCGTACAAAGCCAGCCCACCAAGAGTGACGACAGCGTGCATTCCTCTCGCGACGCGCAGGGCGAAGACGCGGGTGGTGCGGGGTCTGCCAATGCGCCTGATGGTGGGCAAGGCGAAGCGGAAAGTGACGGTGAAGGTCGCCTGATCGCCACCGAGGTCCGCAATCTGATGCGCTGCGACCTGCGCGATTTGGTGCGCCCCGAAGACATTGCAGAGGCCGAAGTGGTCGCGCGTCGCCTTGGTGCCGTCCTGCGCGACCGCCGCTCGCGCCGCCGTATCGCCGCGCGCAAAGGCGACCGTCTGCATTTCCGCAAAACCATCCGCGCCAGCCTCGCCACCGGCGGCGAACCCCTGCGCCTGATGCGCAAACACCGCCCCGACCGGCCTCGCAAGATCGTAGCACTTTGCGATGTATCAGGGTCGATGACCGTCTATGCGCAAGTCTTTCTTGCCTTTCTCGCAGGTCTCATGCGCAGCGATACAACGGCCGACGCTTACCTGTTTCACACACGCCTTGTGCGCATCACCGAAGCCCTGCGCGACAAAGATACCATGCGGGCCATTGGACGGATGTCGCTTATGGCGGATGGTTTCGGCGGCGGCTCTGAAATCGGTCCATCCATCGGGCGCTTTGCCAAGACCTATGCCAAACGGTTCGTCGACGGGCGCAGCGTTGTGCTGATCCTGTCCGATGGATACGACACAGCGCCACCCGCCGTCATGGACGCAGCCTTGGCGGACCTCAAGAAACGGGGCTGCAAAATCATCTGGCTGAACCCCCTCAAGGGCTGGCGAGACTACGCACCAGTGGCAGATGGCATGGCCGCGGCACTGCCACATCTGGATCTGTTCTGCGCAGCCAACACCCTGGCCGACCTCGCAGCGCTTGACCGCGAGGTCATGACACTATGACCCCCGCTGAATTCATGTCAGACGGTTTGGCCAATGTCGCCAATGACTTGCGCAAACAGGACCAACCCTTTGCCTTCGCCACAATCGTGCGCACCGCAGGCGCGACTGCAGCGAAACCCGGTGCAAAAGCGCTTCTTGGGGCGGACGGCACCATCCTGCATGGCTGGCTGGGCGGTGGCTGCACGCGGGCGGCGGTTAAAAACGCGGCCTTCGCGGCCTTCAAAACCGGGCAACCACAGTTGGTTTCTGTCGCGCCTGAAGAACTGCTGGCCGAAAAAGGCGTCAGTGCAGGCGAAGAAGTTGGAGGCACGCGGTTCGCACGCAATGGCTGCCCCTCCAAAGGCAGCGTCGACATCTTCATCGAGCCGTGCTTGCCACTGCCGCAACTCATCATCTTGGGCGGATCACCCGTGGCACGGGCACTGGCAACCCTTGCCCCGCATTTCGACTGGGCGGTTATGACTGATTTGCCAGACCCCAACACGCCCCCCCATCACCAACGGGCCATTATCATCGCAACCCAAGGCCAGGGCGACATCGCAGCATTGCAGGCATCCCTCGCCCTGCCCGCGCAACATGTGGCTTTCGTGGGCAGCGGGCGCAAATTCGAAACCCTTGCGGCCAAGCTGCTGGACAGCGGCCTCGCCGCAGACCGGATCAACGCCGTCAAAGCGCCCGCCGGTCTAGACATCAACGCGGTCACACCAGAAGAAATTGCGCTGTCGATCCTGGCAGAACTTGTGCAGGTCCGCCGGGCACAGGTGGACAACGCGCAGGCGTAATGCACAACGGGAAACCAACATGAAAACGTTCATCAAAACGCTTCGCCATCTGCGCAAGAAAATGGCCCTCACACCAGAGCAGGCAGACCACATCAGATTTCCCTGCTGTTAAGAAAAGGACACCCCATGGAACTTTCAGACGAGATCATCATCAACGCGCCCAAAGACCAAGTCTACGCAGCGCTGAACGATCCAGAAATCCTGCAGCAATGCATTCCCGGCTGTGAAGAGTTGATCAAGCATTCCGATACTGAACTTGAAGCCAAAGTGGTCCTGAAAGTCGGGCCGGTGAAGGCGCGCTTCAGCGGCGATGTGCAACTGGACACAGCAGGCGCACCAGACGCATTTTCCCTGACCGGCCAGGGCAATGGCGGCACAGCAGGCCACGCCAAGGGTGGGGCAGATGTCACCCTGACGGCAGACGGAGACACCACAATTCTGCGCTACGAGGCCAAAGCAGATATCGGCGGCAAGCTGGCGCAACTGGGCAGCCGTCTGATCGTAAGCACTTCGAAAAAACTGGCAGCTAAATTCTTCAAATCATTCGCAGAAGTCGTCGACAAAGAGGCAGTCTCTTAGGTTAAGATAGCCTCAAACCAGGCCATCATTTTGCCATCCAATCGGCAGTCCGCCGTCGTATTCATAAGTTAACCTTACGTAACTTACGTGAACTGGATCGGTGATATGCCGCCCGTCAACACAGGACTTGGTGGCCCGACAGGCCACGGCGAAAATAGTTTTCTCGCGACCTCACTGGACGCGGGCAACTACGACGACGGTGCCATCGAGGTTGATATCACCTCGGTTTTCGGAGCCGGTGGCATCGATTTTTTCGGCACGACTTACACCAGCTTGTACATCAACAGTAACGGCCTGATCACCTTTGCAGGGCCCAACACCACCTACAACGGAACTGACCTTGCGTCGCTGCCAGAGCCAGCTTTGGCGCCCTTCTGGACAGATCACAATGTGACGGGTGGGGATCCTGCTGGAACCAACAACATCTATTGGGATCTGGACCCGGTAAATGCCAACGTCACCATTACGTGGTACGACGTTGAACCCTATACCGGTTCAGGGACGAATACCTTTCAAGTGGTTCTGTCGAACGAAGGTGGCGGCACGTTTGGGGTCGAATACATCTACGAAGATATTGGGTTCACCAACGGCTTTGGTGCACAGGCGCAAGTTGGCGTCACCGATGGCGGCAGCAACGATTTCATCGTGCCCGGCTCTGGCGATGGCACCGCACTTGCGACCTTTGATGTCGACAACCTTGATCCTGACAGTCCAAACGGCACATGGGATCTGTTTGTTAACGGCGGCATCGTTGTGTGCTTTTTGGAAGGGACGCTTATCGAAACAAGTCAGGGTGCCAAGCCCGTTCAATGGCTGCGTGACGGGGACTTGCTCAAAACGCTGGATCATGGATATCAGGCGCTTGTAAAGGTGGTGGAATCGCGGTTCGTTGCATGTGACAAAACACTTCCGGTTTGCATTTCAGCGAACACTTTGGACAATGACAAAGACCTGTTCTTGTCGCCCCATCACCGGGTCCTGATCACCAACAGCTACTGCGACCTGCTGTTTGGAACACCAAGCGTTTTTGTCGCCGCAAAGCACCTGTTGGGCCTGCCGGGTGTCCGTCAGGAAACGCAGGCGCGTCACGTGTCTTACTACCATTTGGTTCTTCGTGATCACGAAGTCATCTTTTCAAACGCCCAACCTTCCGAAAGCTTTTTCGCAGGTGACATGGCACGTCTGGCCCTTGGGTCGACCCGCCAACAGATGCAAAGTCAAATCAGTGAAAGCGCCATGACGCAAAGCACGGCAAGGCGGACCCTGAAGGCCCATGAAGCGATGGTCCTGGTGGATATATTGCTGGCTGACTGCACGTTCACGCAAAAAGACAGCGCCCACTGCAAACGCCTTGCGCGCTAAGCCGAACTGCCACCCTTATTTCAACAAAAAGGCGATCCCCGGCGGAATGCCTGTGGGATCGCCAATCTGTTTAGAAACGGGTGGGGGCGCTTCTGATACACTCTTAGGATGCAAAGTCGGCGAAAATTTGTCACTTATTGGGGTATTCATGACAAATTCCCGACATTGCGCAGCACGCGATGCGCCCGCATCCTGGTGAATCACTATATCTGCATTTCTGACGGGATCGGCTTCGGTTGAGGCGGCTATGCAGGTCTATCAATGACGGCCTATGGCACCAGCTGAAAGTAGCCCAACGCCAACCCCGCTTGGCCATCGCGACCAGCAATTTCTGCCTCGATCAACGGCAACAGCGACGCTGCATCAGCGCCATCAGCAGCAGCCGCACCCGCGATCAACGGTGCATCTGCGGCCAAAGCGATCAAGACCTGCGGTTGGGCACCCGCAGTACCATCGGCGGTCAAACCAAAACTGAACGTCGCACTGCCATCTGGTTGCTCGGCCAGCCTGCTTGTCAGGTTGAAAACGCCACCATCAGCCGTCACCAGCGCCAGCCAGACAGGGCGACCGCGCCGATCAGACAAGCGGCCCACGATCGTGCCATCGCTGGGCATCACATCGCTGTCCAATGACATCACCGGGGCGCCGCCATCACGGGACACCAAGGCTTTCGCCAGATCCGTCACCGGACATTGCGCATCAGCCAATGCATAATCGGTGGTCGCCGGGCGTGCATCGAAAGCGCCCTCATAGGCATCAATCAACCCATCAAACACGGAGGTATCCGCACCAAACGCAGCAACCGTCCCGGCCTGCGGACCAGCGCCAATCCGTTGGGCAAAAGCGCATTCATCAGCGTAAGTCGCCAAGAAACCAGCACGGGTCAGACCGCCTTCATCGACAGGCTCTGGTGCGTCCACGATATCAGGAACCGCAACAGGTGGGTCTCCGAAAAACCCTTGCCGGTCAGCAACAAAGGCGCCGACGCCACCCAATAGCGCCAGAACACCGACCCAACGCAATGCGCCAAAGCCACCGTCGCTGGTCTCTACCTGACGGGGCAAATCACCCATATCAGCCAGCTGACCGGGGATCAGCTTGGGAGGGGCAAAAACAGCAGCCATCTCGGCTTCGGTTTCAGGGGTTACTTCGATCTTGGGGCCCAGAACGCGATACTTTTCGGGCATCGATGCTGGGTTGTCCAACAAGGCGATGACATCTTTCATCGTGGCCGGACGCTCTGCGGGATCGGGCTCTAGCATGTGGGCCAGCAAAGCACGCACACGCGGATCAAAGTGGCGGATATCAGGGATGGCACGGCGGGCGTTCACGGCCTCGACGACGGTATCGCCCATCGGCAAAGGCTCGCCTTGGACGGCATAGGCAGTCAGTAACGCCAGACCGTAAACATCTGTTTGCGGGCCGATAATGCTCTTGAAATGGCCCAACTGCTCGGGCGAGATAAACTTGAACTTACCAGCCAACTGGCCATGCAAGGTCTGCTCGGACATCTGCATCGATTTGGCAATGCCAAAGTCGATCAGGACAGCCTCGTCGATATCATCATCACGCAGAATGACGTTGTCGGGGGACAGATCGCGGTGGATCACGTCCATCGCATGCACCTCGGCCAGGCCTTCGGCCAAACGACGCATCAACCGGATCGCCTGATCAACAGACAGTGGGGTCACTTTGCGGACATGATCGGACAGAACCGTACCGTCGACAAACTCCATGATCAGGCAATAGCGATCAAGGGCCTCATCACGGACAAAGTTAAAATACCGAACGATCGCATTGTGAGACAGGCCGCAAAGAACCTTCGCCTCACGACGAAACAGGGTCTTGATGTTCTCGTCGTGTGCCAGATCTTTCAGTACGATCTTGATAGCAACTGGGTCGCCAGTGAACGTGTTCTCACCGCGAAAAACTTCGCCCATCCCACCGATGCTCATCAGCTCGGTCACGGCATAGTTGTTGTTGATCACTGTGCCTTCTGGAACAGTACTTTCCAACTTATACATGCCCTGTGGGATGTCATCTGTCATTCAAGCACCCGCACCACGATGGCTGTAACGTTATCGACAGCACCGCGATCCAACGTTTGGGCAATCATCGCCTCGACAGCGTCCTGAGCGGTCTTCTGTTCCGTCAGAATCTGGGCCAGATCATCGTCGGTATTGTGCTCTGTCAGGCCATCCGTGCACAGCAAAAAGACATCACCCGGCTTGATCTCGCCGTAAGCTGTTTCAGCGCTCAGATGATCATAAACGCCCAGAGCACGGGTGATCACGTTGCGACGGTGCCAGGTCCGTGCCTCGTCCGGTGTCAATACCCCGGCATCCACAAGTTCGCGGGCTTCAGAGTGGTCGCGCGTGATCGGTTTCAGCACCCCATTGCGCATTTGGTACAGGCGGCTGTCACCAGACCAGATAGTGGCGAATTCGTCTTGATAGATCAGCAAACCAACCACAGTTGTGGCCATTGCATCCACTTTCAGGGCCTTGGCGACACGCAGCATCCGCACATGGGCTTCGGCCAGACCATCGTGAAACCGGGTTTCCAGATCGCCAAGTGTCAGAACACCCTCGAATTCCTTAAGATCATCAATGACAGCCTGACTGGCAAAATCACCGCCCGCATGACCGCCCATGCCGTCTGCAACCAGCCACACGCCATCCTGCGACTTCATCGCAAAGCGGTCCTCGTTGAATTGGCGACGCTTGCCAATGTCGGTGGCACCGTAGCTGTCAAACTCAAATTCGGTCGTCATCTATCCATCTTTTCTCGTGTCGCCCGCATCAGAACTGAAACCGGGCCTGTGCTGTAACGCCCCAGCTTTTCAGACGGTCACTGATGCGGACATCAGCACGGGCATTCGCAGAAAACTGCTTAACCGCGCCAAATTCATTTTCTTGCAAAACACGCACATAGTTAACACCAAAGCTGATTTCGCTATACAACCCCAAGTTTTCTGTCTGCAACCCACGATCCCCACTGTCATCAATCGGAGTGAACGTCGAACGAGGACCCTCAGCAAAGTCGTTATACACCGTCGCCGACAAGAACTGACGATAGGCAGAGACCCCGTCGTCGCCAAAGCTCGACTTTGCCAATGTGCCGCCAATAAAGCCGATTTTGCTTTCAAAATCGTCAATTTGAACTGTGCCGCGACTGTCAAAATTGATTGGATCAGTGCTGACTTGTGTGTACGCAAAACCAGCGGTTGGCACCAATGCCAGGTTAGTATCAGGCACGTTATAGACGTAGCTTGCAGCACCACTTAAGGTTGTAGCCCAACTGCCAAACTTCGTTTCATCCAAGCCCAGTCCCGGCAAGCCGCCGGCACCTTGGTTTGTGGCCTCAAAGTCCGTTTTCTCAAAGCGGTATTGCAGGTCAATCGCCCACGGCCCCTTCACAGCAGAGGTATAAACGCCGGTGTAGAATTGGGTGAAATCAACATCCGTCCGGCCTGTTTGCAGCTCTGACAAATTGGTTTCGCTGTTGACGTCAATGGCAAACACGGGCTGCGTTGTCTGGCCTGTGTTGACGCCACCAATTGCGCCAAATGCCATATCCCAGCCGTTGAAAGCACCATTGAAACAGGCATAGTCACCACCCAGTTGCACACCCGCAAAGGTCGCAGAAATCGCGCCGTCAAAGGCCCGATCAGTATCGCCGTCCTGCACAATTTCACCGGCAGATTTCGCGCCACCAGCAATGGTTCGGGCCCACATACCAGACCCGCATGGTTCGACGTCTTCAAAGGCAAGGGTGGTCACAAATGGGCTAGACGGACGGTTCACAACAGACCCGATCAGGGATTGGGTCAAGACGATGTTGCCCGCCAAACCGGCAATACCGGGGTTCAGACCATCCTCAATCACGATGTCGCCCGCAGTGTTGCGGGTCACGGAATAAACAAGGATTCCCGACGGGTCGACGATCTCGTCAGCGTCGATGGTAAAGTTACCGGGATCACCAGCGGCCAGATCGATCAGCAGAATATCAGTGGCCTGCTGGCCGCCGCTCCCAAGCACGTTAAAGCGCAAATTGACGTTGCCAGTCAGAAACGATCCCGGCGCCAAAGTGACACTATCGGACGCGCCCTGCGCATCGCTGAGGTCGACATCAAACTGCAACGTGCCGCCACCTGTCAAATCACCGCCAGAAATGCTCAGCTGATCGTCGGTCGATCCGTTTACCAGATCAATCGTTCCGGCATTGCGCAGCCCACCCCCAAACGACAGCGATCCGCTGGCTGTCAGCAGGGTGTTGTTCAGGAAATCAGCGTCAATCGCAACGCCGTCCGCCGCCAAAACCGTACCGTTGTTCACTACAGATCCAGCCGTCAACGACGCACCTGTCTGCAGATCAACGGCGACATCTGCAGTGATTGTCATGGCGCCACCAATATCCGCAGCACCCGGCGCAAAGGTCACAGCACCGGCACCCAGTGTCAGGTCACCACCAACATCAAAAGTGCCATTCGTGGCAAAGTCGGTCAGGCTGGTCAGATCACCCGTAATCGTCGCGTTTTGCGGGGTAAAGGCAACGCCATCTTGCAGGGTCAGCGTCCCGTCCAGCACACCATTCGTTACAGCCAGATTGCCGGTTTGCACATCGCCCGTGCCAAATGACAGTTGGTTGCCGCCAGACACCACAATATCCCCGGTCGAGGTAAAGCTGCCCAACGACAGATCACCGCTCGTGACGTCCAGTGTCCCGCTATTTGTCAAAACGCCGGACAGACTGCCACCATCACCGATGACAGTATCTAGGTTTATGACATCACCATCCAGCGCACCACCGGCGCGGGCGATCACAGTGCCCGCGGTATTCGTCAGGTTACCGGCAGACAATCCAGTAATTTCAACAGTGCCACCGTTATTCGTGATCTGTCCGGTGAAGTCGCCGCCATCGGCAAAGAGCGTGCCTCCGGTCACATCTGTCGCTCCGGCGATCGCGCCATCCTCTTGGCGGAAGACACCACCACTTAGGTCTAGGCCACCACCGACAGTCCCGCTTTGGGTCGCAAGCCCACCGCTTTGCCGAACAGTTCCGTCCAATGCACCCTCAAGCGTGGTCACACCCCCGGTCACGTCCAGATCGCTGGCAACAGTCGCACCGGTTGCAACATCCAACGTACCGCTATCCACCTGAACACCATTCGCCGCAATGTCAGCGGTCACATCAACATCACCGCCATTGACGGTCATCCCGCCACCAAAGGTGCCGCCGTCCGCCAGCAAAGTGCCGCCAGTCACAAAGGTCTCGTTCGAGATGTCGGTGGTCGCAGTGGTCGTGACCGTGCCGTCCAGCACAGTCAGGTCACCCAACACGTCGCCCGCATAATCCAATGTGCCTGTGATGTTGGTCAAATTGCCGTCAATCACCTGATCTTCGCCAAAGACCAGATCATCGCCCGCGTTTTCAACGTCACCCACGATTGGTCCGGTGACGTTCAGGGTGCCGCCTTCCAGACGCAGGCCACCACTAAAGGTGCCGCCGTCCGCTTCAAAAGTACCACCGTCCTGCAACGTGGTCAGGCCGGAAATGTCAGCGCCTGCAGCATTCGTGGCAACGCCGCCGCTGACAGTCAACGCGCCGTCCAAGGTTCCGCTGTTGTTCACTTCACCATCAATCAGTGTTGTATCACCGGTCAGGGTCTGGCCTGCAGTGATATCAACGATACCACCGTCATTGCGAATATCCGCGGTTGTATCGCCAACGACAGTCACTGTGCCGTTCGAACTCAGATCAATCCCGCCGACAAACGTGCCACCATTGGCCTGCAGATTGCCACCGCTTTGGGTCACAACACCAGTCACGGTGCCGCCGCCATCAATGATGTTTGCGTTTGTGGCATCAACATCGCCGTCAACGATACCGTTATTCTCGATGGCCCCGTCAGTCAGGGTCACGGTGCCGTCAATCTCGCCGTTGTTGCGGATCCGGGACAAGGCAGCTGTGTTATCCACATCACCGTCTAAGGTCTGGCCATTCTCAATCACCAGATCGCCGCCCGCGTTAACAATATCGCCGACGGTTGTGGCCGGGCTGGCACCATCAAGCGTGACCAGACCACCGTTGTTGATCAGACCAGTGCCCAGATCAACATCCGTCAGGGTCGTGATGCCAAGGTTCTGAACAACACCACCCGTAAAGGTCGTGCCATCGGCGTCAATCACGCCGTCATCATTGGTCAGGACACCGGTAACGGTGCCACCTGTGTCTTCGAACTCTGGCCGCGTCGCGCCTGTTCGGGACAAATCGACATTGCCGTTCAACGTCCCAGAGTTTTCTAGCGTGCCCTCGGTCACGGTTGTCGTGCCGGTCACTGTCCCACTATTCACGGCAGAGCCGGCAGTCACCGTCAAATCACCGGTCAGGGTCCCGGCCACCGTCGTCGTCGAGGCCACATCATCATTATCGACAGTCCCGGTCAGGGTCTGACCTGCAGCAATCGTCAGATCACCGCCCGTATTCACAATATCACCGGTGGTCACGGCAGGGGTCGCACCATCAACGATGACAGCGCCACCCGCATTGGCAACACCGGTCCCCAGATCAGCCCCGCTGACCGTCAATGTCCCGCCGTTCTGTGCAACGCCTGCCTGAAAATCCGTCCCGACACCGGTGATTGCACCATCGGTATTTGTCACCAGCCCGGTAATCGTGCCACCAGTATCCTCAAGCGCTGCAGGGACAGCGCCGGTTTGGTCCACCAATACTGTACCGTCCAAAGTGCCGGTATTCTCTAACACGCCACCGTTGATCACGGTCGCACCGTCCACTGTGCCGCCATTCGCAACAACACCGTCAGTCACCGTCAAACCGTTATCGACGTCAGCATTGTTTTCCAACCGACCACCCTGAACCAACAATGGGCCGGTGATTGTGCCATCATTTTCGACAAGACCATCGGTCACAGTCAAAGCACCATTCAATGTGCCATCTATCGACGTGGTCGAGTTGACGTCGGTATTCTGAATAGACCCGGTCAGGGTCTGATCCACCGAAATCGTCAAATCACCGCCTGTGTTCACGATGTCACCGGTTGTGACAGCCGGGGCATCGCCGAACAAAACGACGGTGCCACCTGCGTTTGTCACACCAGTACCAAGGTCAGCACCACTGACAGTCAGGGTACCACCATTCTGGACAACACCGGCCTGAAAATCAGTTCCGTTGGCAGCAATTTCACCATCTTCGTTGGTGACAACGCCAGTGATGACCCCACCAACATCGCTCAGTTCAGCGGCAACAGCGCCGGTTTGATCAAGCAGGACGGTCCCATCCAGCGTGCCGGTATTTTCCAGCAGACCGCCATTGACGACCGTGGCACCTGTGACCGTGCCAGTATTCTCGGCGACACCATCAGTGACGGTCAGGTCGCCATTTACGGCACTACTATTCTCAAACCGTCCGCCGTTCACCGCAGCGGTGCCTTCAACAGCGCCAAAGTTCTGCACCAAGCCATCTGTCTGGGTCAGGCCGCCATCCAGCGTTCCATCGATCTCAGTGGTCGAGTTCAGGTTGTTATTGGCAACGACGCCGGTCAGGGTCTGCCCCGCGACGATGGTCAGATCACCGCCCGTGTTGGTCACATTGCCGGTTGTGTCGCCATCAATCGAAACGGTGCCACCTGCATTGGTCACACCCGTCCCAAGA
>CALILP010000173.1 GCA_938016515.1 uncultured Paracoccaceae bacterium | reverse complement strand
ATAAAACACGAGATGCGCCAAATACTCACGGCGCGCCCCGCAATCAAATCTCCAGAATTCTTCCAGCCTACCAGACCTCAGCGTCTCCACTTCAACCCGTCAACCGAACCAACCGCGCCATCAGCGCCGCCGGTGAAGGGGTTCTAGTGTTACTCTCAGACAGCCGCAAGCGCTTTTTGAAAGAAAAGTGCGCTTTTCTTAAGAAAGATAAAAATTACAATATAATCAGCATCTTAGCCAGAATTCAGCCAATCCGAAAGACCGCCTATCTTGCAGGCACTCGCCCATAACAAGTGCAGGTCACCCACATCTAGCAGTTATCCACAGGCTTCTCCACAAGACTCGCTGCAAATCACGCCTTTGGGGACAAAACGCAGCGCGACTCGCCTTGGAACTTGAATTGGCCCCCCAACCTGACGACCCAACCCCTTGATTGACGATCCTGTGCAGCCTGTTCACAGTCCCACAACGGACCACACAGGATGATGCGATGACGCTTCCCAAACACATGCACGGCGTCACCCTAACGGGACATGGCGGTCCAGAGATGCTGCAATGGCGAGATGATCTGCCTGTTCCAAAGGCCACGCAAAGCAGTGTCGTGATCCGTGTCAACGCAGCAGGTGTAAACAACACCGATATCAACACGCGCGTTGGCTGGTACTCGAAGGGTGACAATGACGCGGCAGACGCAAGCTGGGGCGGCAACGCGCTCTCTCTGCCGCGCATTCAGGGGATTGATGTCTGCGGGCACATTGTCGCTGTAGGAGACGACGTCGATCCCGCGCGCATCGGCGAACGCGTCCTGATCGAACCCTGCATTACCGAAGTCGATGGCACCCCCCTGCCCACGCCCTGGTTTTTGGGCTCGGAATGCGACGGCGGCTTCGCACAATATACAAAGATAGCCGCTAAGCACGCCTACCCCATCGGCAGCCCGCTCACTGACGCCGAACTGGCCTCGTTTCCATGCTCGTATTCGACTGCGGAAAACATGCTGACACGGGCGAACCTGCGCGCAGGTGAAACCGTCTTGATTACGGGCGCATCCGGCGGCGTGGGGTCTGCAGCCATACAACTCGCAAAGGCACGCGGCGCACATGTCATTGTCACGACAAGTGCTTCAAAAGTAGAAACTCTCCGCGATTTAGGGGCCGACCAAACCCTCACACGGGATCAGGACATCCTCAAAACTTTGGGGGCGAACACTGTAGATGTTGTCGTTGATCTGGTGGCAGGGCCGGAATGGCCGAAACTCCTCGACGTTTTGCGGCCGCATGGGCGATACGCTGTGGCGGGGGCCGTTGCGGGGCCGCTCGTCGCGCTGGATGTGCGGACACTCTATCTCAAAGACCTCAGCTTCTTTGGATGTACAGCACTTGAACCAGACGTCTTCGGCAATCTGGTCAAGCTGATCGCAGGCGGAAAAATCAAACCCCTCGTCGCAGAGACCTATGCCCTGAAAGACATCGCAAAAGCCCAACAGGCCTTCGCCGAAAAGAACTATGTCGGCAAAATCGTCCTCACAGTAGACTAAACCACGCACGCTGCCCCTTGTGACCCCTGCATTGCTGACGCAAAACAAGGCAGGCGACTGGAGACACCACATGATCATCGGACATATCGGCGCACGGGCGGGTAGCAAAGGCGTTCCGGGCAAAAACTTCAAGGACCTGCACGGCAAACCCCTGATCGATTGGTCGCTGGATCAACTATTCGCCTGCGAAAAAGTGGATCAGGTTGTTGTCTCGTCCGATGATCCGCGCATCTACGAACATGGGCTGAAACGCGGGGGTTTGGATATCGGCCTGCGCCCCGCCCATCTGTCCAACGACACAGCAGGCAAATGGAACGTCTGGCAACACGCCCTGGAAGAGGTGGAAAAAATCACAGGAGAGGTCACAACCTTCATCGATCTCGACTGCACCTCGCCCCTGCGTTTGCAAGAAGACCTCGACGGGGCACTGGCACTTTTCGAGGCTGAACAGCCCGATATGGTCATGTCGTGTTGCGAAAGCCGAAAAAACCCATACTTCAACATCCTTGAACTGGACGAGACAGGCAGCCTTGGCATCTCAAAGCCCCTGCCCGGCGGGGTCGTGGCGCGCCAGCAAGCGCCCAGGGTCCTTGACCATGTCGGCCTCGTCTATGTCCTGAACCCCGCCTACCTCAAATCGGCCAAGTCGCTCTTTGAGGGCCGGGTCATCCCTTACGAGGTCCCCGGCGACCGGGGCCTCGACGTTGACAGCCCCATCGACTGGGAGATCATTACTTTCCTGATGGGCCGTCAGATCACGGCAGGGCTCAAGGGCTAAGCCATCCCTGCCAAAACCGCTCCTGCGCCTTCTTGGCCTTGTAGGATGCTTTGACAGCAGCCTCATCATACCCGGTCTCGACCCACTCACGCACACCAATTCCGGTCGCATCACGGGCTGCCAAATAGGTCTCCAACACATGATCCAATATGCCGGTGCTGGATTTTCGAATATGCAGGTATCTGAAACTCAACTGGCGGCGAACGTCAGCATCAGAGGCGTCGGTGTACAACAGCAGGTAAAAGGCAGCAGCCAAACCAGTCCGATCCGCCCCTGATTTGCAATGCATTAAAAAAGGCTTGGGCAATGTCTCGAAAGCATCCAGCAAGGCCACCAAACGATGCTGCAAAGGGGTGTTGCGCGCGCCTAGATGTACGGTCACCAACTCCAGACCCAGCTGTTCACAGCTCTCCACTTCGAACAAGTGGTGAGACTGGTCACTGACCCCACGCAGATTAAGGACACTCACGATCCCCATCTCGGCGTAGGCCGCAAAGCGTGCATGATGCGGATGGTTCGACCGATAGACACCCGGTGCCACTTCTTCAAAGTTATGCCAGCGACGGCGCAGAATGCCGTGATCCATCCAGTCGTAATGCTTGTAGGACCGGGCACGCTCAACCGGGTCGGTAATGTCGCGCCCAAAGGAATTGCGATAGGCGCGCTCTTTGTGATCAAGCCATGAGGTGAATTTGCGCAGCATAAGGTCCGATTTCCAGCGTTGGTGACTGATCACATGGTGTATCGCAAACCACTTGGCAACGGGTTCACGCCTTTTCAGGACCTGCAAAGACGGTATCATCAGGAAAACAGGTCACGAAAGCGCAGCACATGCCCCCACAAAACGTCCTCGTTCTCGGCGCGGCCAGTTGGAACCGGATGATCCATGTCGACCACCTGCCGCAAGGCCGCGAAGCCACGATCTTTGCAGCCAAGCAAACCGAAGCTGCCGGATCAACCGGGGTCGGCAAAGCCATGGTCGCGTCGACCCTGGGCCATAATGCGACGCTGCACTGCACGCTTGGGCAGGACAGACTTGCGGACCAAATCCATAAGACATGCACAGATCGCGGGATCGATATGATCGTCGATGTGCAAGACGATCCGACCCCGCAACACCTCAACATCATGGACAAAGCAGGCGGGCGGTTTTCTATCTTTCTGGCAAATGGCCCGGAGACACCAAACATAGACCCCGCACCGCTTGTCAAAGCGATCGCCACAGCCGACGTCATCTTTCTCAGCCTTGCGGCGTCCTCTAAGGTCATTTTGCCATTGCTGAAGGCGGCAACTGCCCCGATTCATCTCGACATCCACGACTATGACGGCAACAACCCATGGTACACATCTTTCATTGCAACAGCCGATGTGATTCAGGTCTCTGCTGTGGCGCTGCCAGCGCCGAAAGACACAGTTGCAACCTTGCTCAGCGGGCGGGCGTCACAGGTCGTCCTAACCAAAGGCGCTGATGGGGCAGAGGTGTTTATGCCTGACACCCATTTCCAAGTGGCCGCAGCCCCGGCAAAATCCGTTGATAGCAACGGCGCGGGTGATGCCTTCTCGGTTGCGTTCTGGCATGCGCAACAAGACGGTGCATCCCTGAAAGACGCCGCGATTTTTGCATCAAAAGCAGCAGCTTACGCGGTCGAATCCTACGACCTCTACCCGGCGCACGCCACGGCCGATGCGATCACAAAGGCAGCCACCTAACGCCGCCGCCACTACCCCTGTTCATTTTGCCAAAACAACTCCGGGGGTTTGGGGGCTGGCCCCCAAGCTCAAGTCGCGTTTGGGGGCTGCCCCCAGTCTCAGGTCGCGTTTGGGGGCTGCCCCCCAGTCTCAAGTCGCGTTTGGGGGCTGGCCCCCAAGCCAACCAGCGGGCCTGCATGCCGATCTCACCAGATGCCACCCAGCGGGTCCGGGGCGCAGCCCCGAATGGGGTGGGTGGGCGGGCCCACCTACCCCCAACATATTTGCACCGGATCACGATACCCCCTACACCAAAGAAAAAGCACCCTCAGGAGGCACACTTGGACATCGCAGGCCGCAAAATCGGACCAGACCACCCGCCCCTCGTGATCGCGGAAATCGGGATCAATCACGGCGGGGACCTCGCAGTTGCCAAAGAAATGGTGCGGCTCGCCGCAGGTGCCGGGTGCGAGATGATCAAACATCAGACCCATATCATCGCTGACGAGATGACTGAGGAAGCCAAACAAATCTTCCCGCCCAACGCGGATGTTTCCATTTGGGACGTCATGGAAGCCTGCGCGCTGAACAACGAAGACGAAGCAGAGCTCAAACGCTACACAGAATCCCTTGGTATCATCTGGATCTCCACCCCGTTCTCGCGGGCAGCCTGCGATTTTCTAGACACCCTTGATGTGCCTGCGTACAAGATCGGATCGGGCGAGGCAGACAATCTGCCGCTCATCCGGCACATTGCAGGCAAGGGCAAACCGGTGATTATGTCGACAGGCATGCAAACCATCGAAACCCTGCAAGCCAGCGTGCAAGTCCTCGAAGACGCAGGCATCGACTACGCGCTGCTGGAATGCACCAACCTCTACCCTTCCCCGCCCGAGATCGTCTCGCTGCAAGGGGTCACCGACCTGCAAAAGGCTTTCCCAAACGCTGTCGTTGGCTTTTCTGACCACTCCATCGGCCCGGACATGGCGCTGGCCTCGGTGGCCTTGGGCGCCTGCATTCTGGAACGGCACTATACAGACACGCGCTACCGGATCGGGCCAGACATCATCAACTCGATGGATCCGGCAGAGCTGCGGCACATCATCGACCGCGCGCGCGAAATCCACACAGCCCTGCACAACCCCAAACAACGCTCGGACGCAGAAGGCCCCGTTTACGCCTTCGCGCGTGCCAGCGTGGTGGCGGACGCAGACCTGCCCGCAGGGCACACCATCACCCAAGCAGACATCTGGGCGCGCAGACCCGGTTCCGGCGAGATTGCAGGCTTTGACTTCGACAAGGTCGTTGGCAAAACCCTCAAACATGCGGTGACCCACAACCAACAACTCAAGTGGTCTGACTTCGCATGACCCTGACAAAAGCAGACCTCGGGATCTGGCTGATCAACCTCGACCGCGACACCGACAGACGCGCGGCAATGGAACAGCAACTCGATAGCCTTGGTCTGAGCTACACACGTTTTCCTGCAATCTACGGCAAAGACCACATTGAAACGCTCAGCCAGCGGGCAGATGCCAACGCCTACGCGCGCAACATGGGCAACCCGATCCTGCCCGGCAAAATGGGCTGCTACGCCAGCCACGTCGCCGTCTGGGAGGCGTTCCTTGCAACAGACCACAAAGCAGCCCTGATTTTCGAAGACGACGTTGTCTTTCACGACGACTTTCTGCAGGCCCTGGATTTGGCCCTGACCAACGCAGACCAATGGGACACCCTGCGGTTCAACTGCATTCGGGCCAAGCTTCCGGTCAGCCAAGGCAAGATCGGCCCATACCGTCTGAACGCCTATATCGGGCCCTTCACCGGCAACGCAGCCTATCTGCTGCACCGTGAGACCGCACAACGCCTGCTTCCTCACCTGTGGCCCCAAACGCGGGCCTTTGACCACGAACTCAATCGGTTCTTTCGCCACAATTACCGCCAATTCGGGCTGGAACCCTTCCCCAGCCATGTCGACGACGGTGGTGACAGCTCTATCACGGGAACAAACTATGCTCTCGTGAAAAAACCACATTGGACAAAGCGGTTACCGCATTATCGTCTCAAAACAGCAAACTATGTCCGACGGGGCTGGTGGCTGTTCAAGAATGGGCATCTGACCTCCAAACGCAGGTCGTGACGGATGTCGATCCACACCCTTTCGACGGTCTCATTGCCGCGCGACCTGTACAAAAGAGACGCCCCCAAACAGACCCAGATCAAGCAAACGTCGTTCTGGGATAGGTATGACAGCCAAACACTGATCTATGATGCCGTTCACAATGCGCAAACCAATACCGTGCGGCTTATCCTACCGCGCGCTTTCAACTTTGCGCCCCTCCTGACATCCGCAACATTCTCAATTGACGGCCACCACCAAAAGCGTCCGAAATGGCAAAAATGGCGGCACCACGAAGTCCTGACCTTCCAAAACCTGACCTCTGCCAGCACACTCACATTGGCCTTCGACGATCAGTCTTTCACGATCCCGATCCACCCTGTCGATCACGCATGCGCGGGCCTGAACACGGTCTACACGCTTTCAAAAGACAATGATCTCAATTGGATCGCGGACTGGGCCAGCTTTCATGTCAAAACCCACAACCTGCAGGCTATTGTCCTGTGTGACAACGGCAGCACCGCTTATGATTTGGAAACCTTGGACACCACACTGCAAAGCGTTCCGGGCATCCAGCAGGTCCGGGTCATTGCGGCAGACTTGCCCTATGGCCCGCTGAACATCGACTGCACACATCGGACTGAAGCAAAGTTTCTCCAAATCGCAATGTTGAACCTCGCCAGAGACAGGTTTCTAGCGGGCAGCCGGGCATGGCTGAACCTTGATATCGACGAATTGCTTCTGTCACCAACCGCAGAAAGCATCTTTGATGCAACGGCAAATGACCGCTGGGGCCATCTGACCTTTCCAGGGATCTGGCACTACCCGGCAAACGGCACCAGCCCAGCCCGCTATTCAGACCACCGTTTCACCCGTGACAGCGATGCCGCCTGCCCGACAAAATTCAGCCTCCGACCTGATGGGGTTTTCGGTAATTTTGCTTTGCAGGTCCACAGTCTTGAAAAGGTCTCTCGCAAGTTCAAACTTGCGCCAAATCGCTTTTGGTTTATGCATTGCTACGGTATTTCAACGTCTTGGAAGTATGCGCGCACAGTGCACGATGGCACGCTTCAGCCCGCATCCGACCTCGCCAGAGGAGCGCTCGACGCGGCATTTGATACGTGAGCAAAACAATAGCCCCCAAATCGATCCTCTTCGTCACCGGCACCCGCGCCGATTTTGGCAAGCTGGAGCCACTGGCCCTTGCAGCCCGCGACGCAGGTTTCGCGGTGTCGTTTTTTGTCACCGGTATGCACATGCTGGCCCGATACGGACTGACCAAAATCG
>CALILP010000172.1 GCA_938016515.1 uncultured Paracoccaceae bacterium | reverse complement strand
TTTAACGCTTAGGTCCGACTCTGTTGAGGCCTTTTTTCCGCATTGTAAGGAGTGTCGCCTTGGGCAACGCACGCAATCTTGTCTTTTGGGTCGTCTTGTTCCTGCTGGTCATGGCTTTGTTCAGCCTGTTTTCCGGCGGTCAGAACGCATCCATGTCGAACAGCAAGAGCTATTCAGAGTTTGTTTCGTCTGTCGAGGGCGGCTCTGTCGCGCAGGTGACGCTGGATGGGGAGCAGATCCGCTACCGTGGTACCAACGGTCAAGACTATGTGACGATCATGCCGCAGGACGCGGAAGTCACAAATCTGCTGATCCAGAACGACATTCCCGTGTCGGCCCGTGCGCAAGAGCAGTCAGGCTTGCAATCCTTCCTGATCGGCCTGTTGCCATTTGTGCTGCTGATCGGCGTTTGGATATACTTCATGAACCGGATGCAGGGCGGCGGCAAAGGTGGCGCGATGGGCTTTGGCAAATCCAAGGCCAAGCTGCTGACCGAAAAGCATGGTCGCGTGACGTTTGACGACGTTGCCGGCATCGACGAAGCCAAGGAAGAGCTGGAAGAGATTGTCGAGTTCCTGCGCAACCCGCAGAAATTCTCGCGTCTTGGCGGTAAGATTCCAAAGGGTGCGTTGCTTGTTGGTCCTCCGGGGACAGGTAAAACGTTGCTGGCGCGCGCGATTGCGGGCGAAGCTGGTGTGCCGTTCTTCACGATTTCCGGCTCTGATTTTGTCGAAATGTTCGTTGGTGTGGGTGCATCCCGTGTCCGCGACATGTTCGAGCAGGGTAAGAAGAACGCGCCCTGTATCATCTTCATCGACGAGATTGACGCCGTTGGCCGCTCGCGTGGGGCCGGCTACGGCGGCGGGAACGACGAGCGTGAGCAGACGTTGAACCAATTGCTGGTTGAGATGGATGGCTTTGATGCCAACGAAGGCATCATCATTGTCGCGGCGACCAACCGTCCTGACGTCCTTGATCCAGCGCTGCTTCGTCCGGGCCGTTTCGACCGCCAGGTGCAGGTACCAAACCCGGATATCAAAGGCCGCGAGAAGATCCTTGGCGTGCATGCGCGCAAAATTCCACTGGGCCCTGACGTTGATCTGCGGATCATCGCACGGGGGACACCGGGCTTTTCAGGTGCCGATTTGGCGAACCTTGTAAACGAATCCGCGCTGACCGCGGCCCGCGTCGGGCGCCGGTTTGTGACGATGCATGATTTCGAATCGGCCAAAGATAAGGTCATGATGGGCGCAGAACGGCGTTCGATGGTGATGACCGAGGACGAGAAAAAGCTGACAGCGTACCACGAAGCGGGTCACGCCATCGTCGGGCTGAACGTGCCAGAGCATGATCCGATCCACAAAGCGACGATCATTCCGCGTGGCCGTGCGCTGGGTCTGGTGCTGTCATTGCCAGAGCGTGATCAGCTGTCTGTCAGCTACCAAAAGTATACCTCAAAAATCGCGATGGCGATGGGCGGTCGTGTTGCCGAAGAGCTGATCTTTGGCAAGGAAAACGTGACCTCGGGTGCCGCTTCGGACATCCAGCAAGTGTCAAAAATCGCGCGTGCGATGGTGACGCAGTTCGGATTCGACGAAGAACTTGGCTATGTCGACTATGCCAATGAGCAAAGCAGCTATCTGGGCAATTATGGGGGTGGGTCGAACCACTCTGGTATGACCCAGAAAATGATCGACGATAAGGTGAAAGCCCTCGTTGATGTTGGCTACGAAACCGCTAAGCAAATCTTGACTGATAAGGCTGACGATCTGGAGCGTTTGGCGCAGGGTCTGTTGGAGTATGAAACTTTGACGGGCAGCGAAATTACGCGTGTAATTGCGGGTGATCCATTGAACCGGAACGATGACGCTGATGACACGCCACCCAGCGGTGGCAGTTCAGTGACATCGATCCCGAAGACGAAGCCGAAAAAGCCAAAGTCGAACGACGGTGGCATGGAGCCGGAACCGTCAGCATAAAGCGATTGAAAGCCCTGCCACGTGCGGGGCTTTTCTTTTTGGGTGGTGCAAATTTTCTATAAAACCTGGACGGTTTTTCTGGAAAAATCGCCTGCATCAGACATGGGGTTGCACTTGGCTGTTGGATCAGTGCTGATAAGTGATGAAGGAGACTCCGATGCCTGCTCTGAAGCCCACGTCATTCACCGGCCAGATCACCTACCTTGGCCGCGTGCCGCACCGTGATACGCCGGAAATCACCACCGATACCCTACAAGAGATGCCGCTGACCTTTGCGGGATTGGAGGGCGAAGTGCATGCAGGTCTGACCCGGCCATCCTGTGCCCGCGTGACAGCGCAATACCCGCGCGACACCGAGATCAAGAATGCCCGGCAAATCAGCATTGTCAGCGCCGAAGAATTGGCCGAAATTGCAGCGACGCTTGATCTTGAGGCGATCGATCCTCGGTGGCTTGGTGCGTCGATTGTTGTGAGTGGTTTGCCAGACTTTTCGCACATCCCTCCATCAGCGCGCCTGCAATCGCAGACTGGTGTGACCCTTACCGTGGATATGCAAAACCGGCCCTGTGTGTTTCCGGCCAAAAGCATTGAAAAGGAAAAGCCGGGTCATGGTATGGGGTTCAAGGCGGCGGCCAAGGGCAAGCGCGGGGTGACTGCTTGGGTCGAGCGCGAAGGCACGTTACGTCTGGGCGACACCCTGACACTGCATGTCCCTGACCAACGGGCTTGGCTGGCGCAACCGGATCTTTTCGACAGCTAAGGTTTCCCATCCGAAACGGAACTGGCGCAAATCGACGATTCCGAAAGGCGTTGTGTCGCAATCGCAGTGCATTCCACCGTATGCCGTCGTTAGAAGCGAGGTAAGAAAATCGGGCAACGCCCGTCCAAAGGGGAAGACACCATGGCCTACAAGACCGATATTGAGATCGCCCGCGAAGCGAATAAGAAGCCCATCCAGGAGATTGGCGCGAAGCTGGGGATCGGGTCTGACGACCTGCTGCCTTACGGCCATGACAAGGCAAAAGTGTCGCAGTCTTTCATCGATAGCGTACAGGATCGCCCGAATGGAAAGCTGGTGCTTGTTACCGCGATCAACCCGACACCTGCGGGCGAGGGCAAGACGACCACAACTGTGGGTCTTGGCGACGGTCTGAACCGCATCGGCAAGAACGCTTGCGTGTGTATCCGCGAGGCATCCCTTGGGCCGAACTTTGGGATGAAAGGCGGTGCAGCTGGCGGTGGCATGGCGCAGGTTGTTCCGATGGAAGACATGAACCTGCATTTCACAGGGGATTTCCACGCGATCACATCCGCCCACAACCTGCTGGCTGCGATGATGGACAACCACGTTTATTGGGGCAACGCGTTGGAAATCGACATCCGCCGCGTGGCATGGCGTCGTGTTCTGGACATGAACGACCGGGCCCTGCGTCAGATAAACGTCAACCTTGGCGGCGTGGCGAACGGCTTCCCACGCGAGGGTGGCTTTGACATCACGGTGGCCTCTGAGGTTATGGCGATCCTGTGTCTGGCGAAGAACCTTGAGGACCTGCAGAAGCGTTTGGGCGACATGATTGTCGCCTATCGCCGTGACCGCAGCCCTGTGTTTTGCCGTGATATTAAGGCTGATGGCGCAATGACCGTGTTGTTGAAGGATGCGATGCAACCGAATTTGGTGCAGACCTTGGAAAACAACCCGGCCTTCGTGCATGGTGGTCCGTTTGCCAATATCGCGCATGGCTGTAACTCGGTCACGGCCACAACAACCGCGTTGAAGATCGCAGATTATGTTGTGACGGAAGCAGGCTTTGGGGCCGATCTGGGGGCTGAAAAGTTCCTGAATATTAAATGCCGCAAGGCGGGTCTGGCACCCGATTGCGTTGTTCTGGTTGCCACAGTCCGTGCGATGAAGATGAACGGTGGGATCGCGAAGGCCGATCTTGGGGCCGAGAATGTGGATGCTGTGAAATCCGGTTGCGCAAACCTTGGTCGTCACATTGGCAATCTGAAATCCTTTGGGGTGCCTGTTGTTGTGGCGATCAACCACTTTGTCACGGATACCGATGCCGAAGTGCAGGCGGTCAAAGACTATGTGGCAACGCAAGGGTCTGAAGCAGTTCTGTCCCAGCACTGGGAGTTCGGATCGAAAGGGTCGGAAGCACTGGCCAAGAAAGTGGCCGAGGTCGCGGAAAGCGGTGTATCCAACTTTGCCCCGATCTATCCAGATGACATGAGCCTGTTTGACAAGATCGACACGATCGCCAAGCGTATTTACCACGCCGACGAAGTTATCGCCGATCAGAAGATCCGCAATCAACTGAAGGATTGGGAAGAGCAGGGCTATGGCAATCTGCCGATCTGCATGGCGAAAACCCAGTACTCCTTTACCACTGACCCAACCGTTCGGGGTGCGCCAACAGGCCATTCGGTTCCAGTTCGCGAAGTGCGGCTGAGTGCGGGTGCCGGGTTCATCGTGGCTATCTGCGGTGAGATCATGACGATGCCGGGTCTGCCCCGTGTTCCGTCTGCGGAAAATATCCATCTGAACGATGCAGGCCAGATCGAAGGCTTGTTCTAAGGCTGACAGGGTGTCGTGCGGCTGCGCCGACACCCCACCCGCCATCCCAATACGTTTGAATTTGAAGGACACAACATGACGGCAACGGTCATTGACGGAAAAGCCTTTGCGGCAGGCGTGCGCGAAGATATCGCGACCCATGTGACCCGCCTGAAAGACGACCACGGGATTACACCTGGTCTGGCCGTTATCCTTGTAGGCGCAGACCCCGCGAGCGAGGTCTATGTCGCAGCCAAACACAAGCAGACCGTTGAGGTCGGCATGGCTTCGTTCGAGCATAAGCTGCCCGGCGATACATCCGAGGCTGATTTGTTTGCTGTGATTGATCAGTTGAATGCCGATCCCACCGTGCATGGCATTCTGTGCCAGTTCCCGGTCCCGGATCATCTGAACGAGCGCGCAGTTGTGGCGCGGATTGATCCGGCCAAGGATGTGGATGGATTGAGTGTTGTGAATGCTGGTCTACTGGCCAGTGGCGAGACTGGTCTGGTGTCTTGCACGCCATTGGGATGTTTGATGCTGCTGCGTGATCAGTTGGGCAATATGTCCGGCAAAGAGGCCGTAGTCATCGGCCGCTCGAACTTGTTTGGCAAGCCGATGGGACAGCTGTTGCTGCAGGAAAACTGTACGGTCACGATTGCGCATTCCCGGACGGCTGATTTGCCAGAGGTCTGCCGCCGCGCTGATATCCTCGTGGCTGCCGTGGGACGGGCTGAGATGGTCAAAGCTGATTGGATCAAACCCGGTGCGACAGTGATCGACGTAGGCATCACCCGCATTCCGCATCCTGAAAAGCCCGGTAAGTCAAAGTTGTTGGGCGATGTGGACTACGCCGAGGCGATGACTGTGGCCAACGCTGTGACGCCCGTTCCGGGTGGCGTAGGGCCGATGACCATCGCCTGTTTGCTGGCAAATACCCTAACAGCCTGCTGCCGCGCGAACGGTCTGGCAGAGCCGGAAGGGCTTACCGCTTAAGCGGGACCGGGATTGCTTTGCGTCCTGTCATAACAGCGATGGCATGTGGCGCGAAGAGGCTGCGGAGGTCCGGGTGATGCGCCGACAGGCCGCCTGTGTAGGTGCCGTAGGCGGGCAAGATCAGCCGGGTTTTGTCATAGATGAAACAGGCCCGCGCCCGACCTGCACCAGCCAACGCGAGTTTGGGATGGTAGTGGCCTGAAACCTCTGGTGTATCTAGGCTGGCGATGTGTCGGAAAGCCACCGTCCCGATCGTGACCTCTGCCATATGCGTCCCGCCCAAATCAACGGGGCCGGGATCGTGGTTGCCTTCGATCCAGATCCACTGCCTGCCTGCCTGCAACCGCGTCAGGGTCGCCCGGTGGGTATCATCCAGCGCGTCAGCGCCAGCCAGATCGTCGAAACTGTCGCCAAGGCAGATGACTGACGTGGGCATGTGGGCCGCGATGTCATTGTCCAGTTTTTGCAGGGTTTCCGTGTTCTCGTATGGCGGGATCAGGGTGCCACTGCGCCGCGCGATCCGGTCTGATTTGCCAAAATGCAGGTCAGAGACCACAAGTGTTTTGTGATCCGGAATGAACAGGCCACCGCTTGGGAGGGCATGTAGGTGCAAGTCGGCGAAAGAGAAAACATGGGCGCTCATCCTTGGCGGTTTGGCGCTGTTTGTGAGCCGTTGCAAGGGGCGCTGCCCCCGCTTCGCTCCCCCGGGATATAGAAAGAAACAAAGATGCGTTTACTGGGGCAGTTGGCTGAGGCCTGCGTTTTCCATGAGGAGTGCAGCTGTTTCTTCCATGATCCGGTCGCGTGCGTTGCCTGCGACCGCAACTTTTCCGCGCTCTAGAAGCATCGGGGCTGCGAGCGGGGAAATCCGCGTGAGTTTGACATGGTCGATCCTGCCTTGGGTCCGGTCGAGCATTTCCGTAATCCGGCCAAAATCGACAAGACCGCGCAGGGCTTCTTCACGGGTGATCTGCAGGATCAGATGGTCTGGGTCGTATTTGGACAGGGTGTCGTACAGGATATCACTGGAGAACGTTGCTTGCCGTCCGGATTTGCGGGCTTGCGGCAGATTACGCTCTATCAGGCCCGCGATGGTGGCAGATGCCCGGAAGGTTTTCTTCATGACTGCGTTGCCTGACAGCCAATGTTCGAACCCATCTTTGATGGTTTCGGGTTCAAGAAGCGGCATTGGGTCCGTCACAGGGTTCAACCCCCAGAAGAGCGTGGCATAGTCGGTTGCCACAAAGCCGAGCGGATCAAGACCGATATCTTCCATGCGTTTGGTGATCAACAGGCCAAGGGTTTGCTGCGCGTTACGGCCTGCGAAGCCGTAAAGGCAAAGGTATTCGCGTTGGTCGAACCCAAAGGTTTCCGCAAGGATGCGGTCACCCTGAGGGAGTTTCGAGATTTCGCGTTGCAGGTCCAGCCATTCCGCCGTGTGGACCGGCAGCTCTGGCCATTTGTCTTGTTGGAACATGCGCAGGATGCGGTGTTGCAGCTGGGTGGAGGTTGCGAATTTGGTCCCCATGAAGGTGGCGATTTTTGGCGTTTTCGCGGCGTCCCGCGTGACCTGCACCGACAGTTCCCGCATACTGTCGTACCGCACGATCTGGCCACCGATCAAGAAGGTGTCGCCGGGGGTCAGGGTGGCCGCGAAGGCCTCTTCGATCTCGCCTAAGGGTTTGAAATTGCCCTTCATGCGGACTTTGAGAGTGTCCGTGTCCTGAATTGTTCCAATGTTCATGCGGATGTTGCGGGATGTTCGTGGGTCCCGCAATTGCCACTTGCCGTCTGCCGTTTGCAACAAGCGTTTCCATTTGTCGTAGGCTTTCAAGGCGTAGCCACCGGTAGCGCAGAAATCGAGGCAATCGTCAAACTCTGCGCGGTCCAGACCCATGTAGGCCCCGGCGCTGGTAACCTCCGCATAAAGATCATCGGCGTGAAACGGTCCGGCGCAGGCGCGTATCAGGATGTGTTGGCACAAAACGTCGCGTGGGCCGGGACCTTTGGGATCGCCATCAAGGTCATAGTCTTTCACGGCCTCCAAGGCTGCGACGCATTCGACCACCTCGAACCGATTGGCCGGAACCAGCAACGCTTTGGATGGCGCGTTGTAGCGGTGGTTGGCCCGCCCAATCCGTTGCACGAGGCGTTTGACGTTTTTGGGCGCACCGACCTGTATGATCAGGTCAACGTCGCCCCAGTCGATCCCAAGGTCCAGCGTGCCTGTGCAGACGATCGCCTTGAGCGATCCGGCGATCATGGCGGCCTCGACCTTCAGACGTTGGGCACGATCAAGAGAGCCGTGATGGATGCCGATGGGCAGGGCGTCTTCGTTTGCAAGCCATAGATTATGAAAGAAAATCTCGGCTTGCGCGCGGGTGTTGTGAAAGATCAGTGTGGTCTTGTGCTGGCGGACTTGTTCAAGAACAGCCGGGATCGCGTATTTGCCGCCACCGCCGGACCAAGGCGGCTGTTCGTCGGTGACCAACATTTGGATATCCGGGTCCGGCCCCGGATCAGCCTGTAAGATTGGGCAGGTATCGGGGTGGCGGGCAAGCTCTGCGGCGATGGCTTGCGGGTTTTCCACGGTAGCGGATAGGCCGACGCGGCGCAGGCCCGGTGCCAGTGCATCTAGGCGCGATAGGGCCAGCATCAGTTGATCGCCACGCTTGCTTTCTGAAAGCGCGTGGATTTCATCGATGATGACCCGTTGCAGGCCTTTGAACATACGCGGGGCGTCTTCGTAGGACGTGAGCAGGGCAAGGCTTTCGGGCGTTGTCAGCAGGATGTGGGGTGGGTCGGCCCGCTGTCGCCTCTTTTGGGTGGCAGAGGTGTCGCCGGTACGGTCTTCAATACGGATCGGTAGGTCCATGTCCTCGACCGGGGTGCGCAGATTGCGTTTGATATCTGCGGCAAGGGCCTTGAGGGGGGATACGTAAAGGGTATGCAGACCCTTGTGCTGGCCATCTGCCAGTTCGGTCAGGGTGGGCAGAAATCCGGCTAGGGTTTTACCGCCACCGGTGGGCGCAATCAAAAGCAGGGCGGGTAAGTCCTTGCGATCCAACATCTCTTGCTGGTGCGGGTGGATTGTCCAGCCGCGGTGGGCGAACCAATCCGTGAATGTCTGAGGCAAGGTCATGCTGCCTATCTGGCACGTCACGGCACAGGGTCAAACCCTTTTGCGTGGTTTCAGATTGCGGATAGCGGATTGTACGGTTGCGGGCAGGGAGATGTCTGCGCCTTCGGGGGCCATTGTGAGGCCAGCCGCCACGTCTTTGACGAGGATTCCGATGGTGTTGTCGGGCGCATGGCCGTCGCGGGTGAATTCGATGTCGTTGAACCCCGAGGCGAACCAGTTTTGACCCGAAGAGGTGTGGATCAGATCCAGCAGTTTGCCTTCATCGATCCCTGCGGCATCTGCCCAGTCCAGCACCAAACGGGTCATTGCAGTGTTTGAGGCTGCCAGCAGGTTGTTGAGAACCTTGGCCGCCATGCCACTGCCGTAAGCGCCCATGTGGTGGAAATCTTGGCCCATAGCTTGAAACAAAGGGGTGTGGGTTTTGATCTCGTCTGCATCACCACCGAGCATGAAGCTTAGCGTTCCGGCCTTGGCCCGGAGCTGTGCACCGGACATCGGGGCGTCGATCAGTGTGATATGGTCAGGGATGCGGTCACGCAGGCCAGTGACGTAGGGTGGGGGCAGGGTGGACGAGATAATGATCGTTTTCAGGCTGGGTGTGGATTCTAAAGCTTGATCCTCGAAGAGGACAGCGTTGGTTTCGTCCGCGTCTCGGACGACTGTGATCAGCGTGGTCAGACCCGCAGAAAAGACTGCGATATCAGTGTCATCACCGCGGCCATCGACAACGTCAAAACCACGCGCATCAAATCCAGCCGCGCGCAATTGCGCCAGCATCGGTCCGCCCATGCGCCCGCATCCTGCGATCCCTACAATCAAAAACACACCCTCCGCATTTGCGAAAGGTGTGCTGATTTCTTGGGCAGCGCAAGTGCTGCTTAGTGGATGATTTCTTCTTCTTTGACGAACATGTTTTCCCATGCACGGTCGATCAGCGCGGGTGTCATCTGGTTCGGGATGCCTTCGAATTCGCAGATCGCGATCATCTGGTCGATCAAAAAGATCGGCTGATAGTTCGCATAGGCGTTGCCGATTTCCGGGTAACGGTTGTTCAGAAGGTGGATCAAAGAATCCTCGTCCAGCGGCATCTTCCGTTTCCGGGCAACCATCGCAAAGATCTTCAGGAAGTCCGCCTGATTTGGGCCATCGATTTTGATCTTGTAGAAAATACGACGCAAGGCCGCCTTATCGAAGATCTTGTTGGGGTGGAAGTTGGTCGAGAAGATCACGAGGGTGTCAAAAGGCACCTCGAATTTCTCACCCGATTGCAGGGCCAGGATGTCTTTGCTTTCTTCCAGTGGCACAATCCAACGGTTGATCAGCGCCTGTGGCGGTTCTGCCTGACGACCCAAATCGTCCACGATAAAGATGCCGCCGGTTGATTTCAGCTGCAATGGCGCCTGATAGGTCCGCGCAGTCTGGTTGTAGACAAGGTCGAGCATCGACAGGGACAATTCACCACCGGTTACAACCGTCGGGCGTTCGCATTTCACGTAACGGGTGTCGAAACGGCCAGATGTCCGGCGCAAAGAGCGTGGATCGTCGGCGTCGTCTTCGGCGGCTGTGTGCACAATCGGGTCAAAGACCGTGATAACCTGACCGGAATATTCGATGGCGCGTGGCACGTAGATTTTGTCACCCAACGCATCACGCACACCATTCGAAATCGAAGATTTCCCGTTGCCCGGAGGGCCATACATCAGGATCGAGCGACCCGCACCAACCGCAGGTCCAAGGTGGTCCAGCAGGCTGTCAGGCAGTACCAGATGTCCCATTGCAGCGGTCAAACGGTCCCGCGTCATCGTGATATTTCTGATCGACTGGCGCTTGATCTGTTCGCTGTAGACGGCAAGTGGGATCGGCATCGCGCCGAAATATTCAGACTGCGCCAACGCATCAAGGGCACGGGCCTTGCCAGCATCTGTCAGCTGATAGCCCATCTCGTTGCCGTTGTTTGCGTTCAGGGTACCTGTCGCTTCAAGCAGCAGCTGGCCACGGGCCATATCGACAAGTTCCTGCACGACAGGAACAGGCAGACAAATAATCTTGCTGATCTCCGACACCATATCCAGGTTCATCCGGAACATCGTCTTGATCAGGATGTCGCGCATCATGGCTGTCGGCAGTTGCATGCCTTGCAGACCTTTAGGGGCGGGCGGAGCCATCACGGCGCGGTTTTCAATGTTCATCGCATGTCTCTTGTTGGGCTGCACAAAGGGACCCGGTGACCGGGCTGTTGGTGTCAGACAATCAAGTTATTGTGGCGAAAGAATGAACAAACCGCTTAGTTCTGGTGGCATTTTGGCTGTTTTGCTCAGCGAAAGAAGGCCACAATCGCCAGATAGGCGATCAGGGTCATGCCCAGTGGAAATCCCATCGGGAACCGACGACCAGCATCCCAGCTTTCCCAATGTGGAACAGCTTTGCGGATCGGCGACGCGCGGCTGATCCGGTGGGCCGCATACCCTGCCAACAGGCAGGCGGCAAACAGCGGGATCAAGAGCCGTATATCAGCGGTCGAAATCATAGGGCCGGCACCTGCAATGTATTTCGCATCGCCTGCACCCATCACACCGGCAGCATTCAGAAAAATCCCGACAACCAGCAGGACTATCAAGTGAGTCCAATGCCAAAGGTATTGGTCAAACGGCAGAACGAACAATCCTAAGATCGCGTAGGACAAAACAAGCGCCCCAACAGCAAGGTTGGGGATTTTCATACGTGACAGGTCAGAGAAGATCACGAAACCAGAAATGGGAAGGGCGGCGATCAAGAAAACCATCGCCGCCGTCGCTGAAAGCTCCATTCCCGGTGTTCCTGTTCTTTAGTTCGAGACGTTGTCTTCAAGGGCGCGCAATGCGCGGGTCGCGGCCTCAAAGTGCTGCGGATGCGTGTCGATGGCTTCACGCAGCAGGCCACGGCCAGTGGTAACATCGTTTTGTTTAATTGCGGTCAACGCCATCGTGTGCAGCAACTGGGCACGCTCTGTCTGGTTCATCTGGATGACCGGCAGATCGTATTTACGCTGGGCACCACGGGCCAAAACGATATTGTTTTTGGCGGTAAACAGGCTTTGTTCATGACGCAAGGCATCATAGAACAAGCGCTCTGCGCCAACATAATCGCCGCGCGTCAGCTTGGAATAACCCCAGTTGTTATAAACGTTTGCAGGTTTTGTCGTCAGATCGACTGCCGTCTGATAAAACGCATCTGCCTTCTCCCACTGCTCGCGGCTGTCGGCGATCATGGCTTCAAGACGGTAGCGCTTAAAGGTCTCGTGGGTCGGCGGGATCGTGTCCAAAGTGGCTTTGGCCTGATCCCAATCGTTTGCCCGAATGTAGGCGTCAGCCAGTTCGACTTTGTCTTCGTAGTTGGCTTCAGGATGCGCAACAACGGTTTCCCAAGCATTGATCGCATCGGGTGCACGCTTGGCACGGATTAAAGATTTGCCAAGGCCGCGTTGCAGATCAATCCGGTTGGGATCATTGGCCAAAGCGCGGGTGAAATAGCCCACTGCTTCTTCAGGTTCGCCAGATGTCAGAAACACATCATCAAGCGTGCCTTCAAGGCCATTAAGGTCCTGCATCGCGCGTTGTACTTCGGTCTCGCCTGGTTCTGAACACGCGGACAAGCCGACGGTTGCGACGATGCACAATGGAAAAATGATAGGATGGCGCATGTTTTTGCGTCCTTTTTACTGCCGTTGCCCCTAAGGTGCAGTCAAAAGGACGAAATCGCCTGTTCCCCGCCGCACCAATTGAACTTCTTGGTTTTCTTGATCTTCACCATAGGGTTCACCATTCAATTTGGCGAGCGCTGTGCGCAGGTTCTCGCGGATTTGGTCGGAATTTCCGTTATCCGTGGCAAAAGCGCGACGGAATACTTCGCTGGCTTCTGCCACTTTTCCCTGTTCCATAAGAATAACACCAAGGTTGTTCCAGGCTGCGGGAAACTCTGGCGCTTCTTCTGTTGCCCGCCGCAACCAGCGTTCTGCCTGTCCCAAACGGCCTAATCGCAGGTTCGCAGAGCCTAAAGCGGATAGGGTATCGGGGTTGAAACCCTGCTGCGTGGCGGCCCGGCCGTAAGCCCTCAGGGCCAGTTCATACTCGCCCGCTGCCATCAGGCGATGACCGACGATCAATCCGTCAATATCACTTTCGCCAGCGACACCGGGTGCGAACACCTCGTCTTCTGAACGCTCAAAGCCGCCTGACGTACAGGCGGCTGAAAGCACGAGGGCCAAGATGAA
>CALILP010000171.1 GCA_938016515.1 uncultured Paracoccaceae bacterium | reverse complement strand
GATTTCACAATCTCGATCCCCGAGACGGGTACGGTGCGCGCAACCCAGCCGCCGGTTGTCGTGCTGACATCCAACCGCACCCGCGATCTGCACGAGGCGCTGCGGCGGCGGTGTGTGTATCACTGGATCGACTACCCGGATGCGGCGTTGGAAGCGCAGATCGTGATGACCCGTGCGTCGTCCGTCGCGCAGGCCACAGCACAGGCGGTGGTCGCAAGCGTCGGCTTGCTGCGCCAAGAGCCGCTTGCCAAGCCGCCGGGGGTTGCCGAAACCATTGAATGGGCCGAGGCCGCAACGCTATTGAACACGCAGGGTGCGCATTGGCCAGAGGCCTTTAAGCGGTCGATCGGGGTCGCACTGAAAGATCACGACGATCTGACGTATATTGCCGATCGCGTGAGCAGCGTTTTGCCGGGGGAAGCCGCATGAGCCTGCCGCGCGCCCTCAATCCATTTCTGCGGTTTGCGCAGGCGCTCCGCGATGCAGGTTTTGCGGTGTCGCCGGATCAAACCACTGATTTCATCGCAGCGGTGGGCATTCTGGGTCCGCATGACATGACGGATATCTACAGGGCAGGGCGGGCCTTGTTTGGCATTCAGCCGGAACGTCAGAACGAGTTTGATGCGATCTTCCGGGCCGTTTTCTTTGATCAGGTGATCCAAGCCCCTGCCGACGGAGATGAAGATGACGAGGTCGAAGCGTTCGAGCCGGGTGCAGAAACCCAACAGATCGAGGCTGATGAGGACGAGACCGAGATTGGCGCTGAACCTGCAACCGCCGAACGTCTGTCGCAGCGCAGCTTCACCGAAGGGCAGACCCTGCAGCAGCTTCTGCGCGAGGCTCCCGGCAGATTGCCGCGCCGCACGTCTTATCGCCGACGCCGGGCCAAATCCGGCGACCGGATTGATATGCGCCGCACCCTGCGCGATGCCGCCAAGCGTGAAGGCGAGGTGCTGCGGCTATTCCAAAGCAAACGCAAGACGCGGCAGCGACGGGTGCTGTTGCTGATTGACGTGTCAGGGTCGATGAAAGACCGGACCGAAAGCCTGATGCGGTTAGCTCATGCCGTCAACCAAGCGGCTGATACCGCAGAGGTTTTCACGCTTGGTACGCGTCTGACCCGGATCACGCAGGCGCTGAAGGTCAGTGACCGCGCACAAGCGCTGGAGCGGGCTGCGATTGCCATTGCTGATATCGACGGTGGCACCCGGATTGGCGATGCGCTGGCGGCCTACCTCGCCGTGCCGCGCTATGCAGGCTTTGCGCGCGGGGCCGCAGTGATTGTGCTGTCGGACGGGTTAGAACGTGGCGCGCCAGACGTGATGATCGACGCAGTGACGCGCCTGTCGCGCAGCGCTTGGCGGCTGGACTGGCTGACGCCCCTCGCAGCGGATCCGGATTATGAACCCCGGACAGAGGGCCTCGCGAACGTCCTACCGGTGCTTGATTTCCTTGGCGACGGCAGCTCCACCGCTGCTGTTACCGACCACATTCTAACAATGGCGAGGCGCTAGATGATCGACGCACACCATCATATTTGGCTGCAAAAGGATCTACCGTGGCTGCTTGGCCCCGAACAGCCGCGCATTTTTGGACCTTATAAGGCGATCATGCGCGACTACCCCGCGCGTGAATTCCTTGCTGATTTGGGCGGGACAGGGATTACAAAAACCGTCTACGTGCAAGCGAATTGGGCGCCCAATTGGTTCGAGGATGAGGTCGCTTGGGTCCAATCGCAGGCTGATGAACATGGCACGATTTCGGGTATCGTTGGCTATGCGGATTTCAGTGGCGACGTCACAGCGCAACTCGACAAGTTGAAGAAATACTCCCTAATGCGCGGTATCCGGCAGCAGTTTCACTGGCACGAAAATCCGCTGTATCGTTTCGCGCAAGATCCGGACATGTGCCGCAATCCGCAGATCCAGGCGAACGTGGCTAAGCTGGCGGACTATGGTTGGTCCTTCGACTTGCAAGTGTTCGCGGGGCAAATGGAAGGCGCGGCAGAACTGGCCAAGGCCTGCCCAAACGTGACCTTCATTCTGCAACATGCAGGCATGAAAGAAGACGCGACACCGGCGGGCCACAAAGCGTGGTCTGAAGGCATGAAACGCCTCGCAGACTGTCCAAACGTCGTGACGAAGCTTTCAGCTTTCGGAACGTTCATTCACAAAAACGATCCGGATTTCATCGCGCAGATGATCACCGACACCGAAAAACTATTCGGCGCGGACCGCTGCATGTTCGGATCCAACTTCCCGATTGAGAAGCTTTGGACCAGTTACATGCAGCTTTTCAACGCCTTTCAGGACGGCGTCAAAACCCTGTCCAAAAAGAAACAAACCGCAATTTTCAACGATACGGCAGCCCGGGTTTACCGGCTGTAAAGGGGAGAAGACATCATGGCTTTGCAAATTCACGTGCTCGACTATGGGGACATCGAACTGGAGACGAGCTTTCTGGTGCTTGGGCACGAATGCGGGCGCACCCGACGCGTGCCCGTCTACGGGTTCTTGATCACGGGCGGCGAATATCCGGTGGTGGTTGACACTGGCTATCGCGACAACGCGATCATGGAGTCTTTGGGCATGCGCGGCCTGCAATTCCACGACAATATGATTGAAAACCAGCTGGCAAAACATGGGCTGAAGCTGGGCGATATCCGCTACGTGTTGCACACCCATTTGCATATCGATCACGCGGGCAAAGATGACTTGTTCCCGATGAATACAACCGTGATCCTGAACCGGCGCGAGATGGAATTCTCGGTCTCTGGCATCATGTATCCGCAATATCCGAAGCCCGATATCAAGCACCTCGTCGATCGTATTTATGAAGATGGGGCAATCCGTTTTATGGACCTCGAATTGTCTGGCGCGGAAGAAGTGATGCCGGGTGTTTGGTGCGAGGCTGCGGGTGCGCATACCGAAGGCTCGATGAACGTGATCGTTGAAACCGCAGAAGGTCTGGCCTGCATTTGCGGCGACGTTGTCTACGACTTCAACGATCAGATCGTGAACCATGTGCGGGTGAATAACCACATGGAACCGCAGGTGACGGGCAACCACTCTGGCTCCAAACGCGCCGAGAAAGCCGCGTTCAAGAAGCTGATGAACAACTATAGCTGGGTGCTGCCAACACATGACCGTGGTGCCAAAATCGAACGCGGGCAAGTGGTTGGGCGGACTGGCATGGTTGTGCCCGGACCACTGACAGAGACCTTGCCGGACCGGCCGTGGTTCCCGGCCTAAGCTGCCCAAACGAAAGGCGGTCCGGGCAGGGGTTCGGGCCGCGTACCACCGGAAGGGAGTGCAGATGCACCAAGCCATCGCCGACAGTTTTCATCAATTGCTTGATGTGGATCAGGCGCTTGATCACCTTGGGACGGGGTTCATCTTTACCGAAGGGCCCTTGTGGCACCCTGTTGAGCAAAGCCTGATATTCTCTGACATGCCCGACGATGTGCGGCGCAGGTATGTTCCGGGGCAGGGGATCACGGAAATCGCACGACCCTCTAACAAGGGCAACGGCATGACCTATGATGCCGACCTGAACCTGTTGATCTGCGAACACAGCACCAGTTCCGTGGTTCGGATCAGACCCGATGGCACCCGAGACGTGCTTTGCACGCATTTCGAAGGGCGTGAGCTGAACAGCCCCAACGACATTGTCGTGGGCAACGACGGGTCGATTTACTTCACCGATCCCACCTATGGCCGAATGGAAGGTTTTGGCGTCCCACGTCCAACGCAAATGGGGTTTCAAGGCGTCTATCGTCTGCCACCCGGTCACAGGCCGGGGGACGAACCGCAATTGGTTGTGGGCCGCAATACGTTTGGTCAGCCGAACGGGTTGTGTTACTCGCCCTGCCAGAAATGGATGTGGGTCAATGACACGGAACAGGCCAACATTCGGATGTATGATGTGGCCCAAGATGGGCAGCTGATCGACGAGCGCATCTTTGCTGGCGGGATCATCGACGAGACCCTTGCAGGTGTGCCCGATGGCATGAAGGCCGACGCGCAGGGCAACCTCTATGTCACGGCGCCCGGCGGCATCTGGATCTACGATTTTCACGGTGCACTGATTGGCAAGATCACCTGCCCGGAAATGGTCGCGAACATGCATTGGGGCGGGCCAGATTGGACGACGCTTTATATTTGCGCGACGACCTCGCTCTATGCGCTGAAAACCAAAACCAAAGGCCGGGAAGAGCCGTTTATGGCAGCCACCCCCGCATCCCCCGTGATCCATCCACAAGGACAAACGACGATGAATACCGACCTGATGCTGCAAGACCGTCTTGATTTTCGGATCGACGGGTCGAAGACAGCGATGATCCTGCAAGACCTTCAAAACGATGTGATGATGGACGGAGGGGCGTTTGCGGAAACCGGTTCGCCCGATCATGCACGCGCGCAGAACGTGCTGACCAACGCACGGCGCTTGGCGGACGCGGTGCGGTCGCGTGGCGGGATGATCATCCACGTCTGGATGGTGCTGGAACCGGGCGCGCCATACCTCGTGCAGCATGCAGCGCTGCAACGGGGGCTAAGGGATCACAACGCCTTGGTGCGTGGCACATGGGGCGTGGAGCCTGCCCCCGGTGTAGAGCCGCAATCAGGCGATCTGATCGTTGAGAAAATGAGCATGAGCGCCTGGGAAACCTCGCGCCTAGAGGCTTATCTGCATCATGGTGGACGCGACACAATCATCAACACGGGCGCATGGACGAACATGAGCGTGGAACACACCACCCGCACAGGGGCCGACAAAGGCTTTCGAATGATCCTGCCCGAAGATGCCTGTTCCACGCGCAACGCAGATTGGCACCGAGCCTCGATCAACTACGCTATGCAGGATATTGCGACTGTTACGCGGACGGATGCGGTAATTGCTGCGTTGATGTAGGCAATTCAATGCGCCCTGCAGTGATGCCGGATGCAAACGAAAGCTTGTTCGAGTGTATCTGGCAAGACAGCCACTTTCGGTGTGACAGCGTCGTCATCAGGCTGCCACTTGGGGCTGTGTCACAGGATCCACGCCGAATTTTATGTTCCAGATGAGCAGCCCAATGACCGCGACGACACCAACAAGGTTCGCGATGAGTAAACCTGGCCATAGGCAGGCAGCACCCGCCGCCGCAACGATCATCCGCATCGCCACACCAAAACGCTTTTCCATACAACCCTGCAAGGCCGCTGACAGCGCATATATTCCGATCACGGCAAAGACAAACACCTGGATCATCGCAGGCCAGTTGCCCGACAGGAAAGGCGTGTAGGCAAACAAAACCGGTACAATATAAAGACCCTTGGCCAGCTTCCAGCTTGCAACGCCTGTTGCCATCGCCGGAGCTTTTGCGATCGCGGCGGCTGTAAAGGCAGCAAGTGCGACGGGCGGTGTGACGTTACTGTCCTGACTAAGCCAAAAGATGATCATGTGGGCGGATAGCAAAGCAGTTACGGCGATGTCTTGCGGCACCACCAAGTCCCGCAGTGGGGCGGCAATCTCGAGCGGCAGACCACCCACAATTGCAGCGGCATCTGCAGACGGCATCGCAGTAGCAAGTGCCGCCATATGCTCTGGCGCACCAAGCATCAGGACTGCTTTTGCGGCCTCATTCAAAGTGCCGGCAGCGATCTGCGCAATGACAAACTGATCAGCAATCATACCAGCAAGGGCAGGGGCCGACAGGGTCGCCAACACGATATAAGCAGCCGTTACCGGCAAGCCCATTCCCAGGATCAGGCTGGCCAAAGCGATCAGAATGATCGCCACCAGAATATTGCCGCCGGCCCAGCCAGAGATCATCAGGCTAAAGGTGTTCCCAATCCCGGCTGTTGCGATCACATTCACAATCAAGCCAACAGAACACAGCAGGACTGCGGTCAGCACCATGCCTTTGGTGCCCATCACAAAGGCCTCGAAAACGGCTTTGGGTCCCATCGGGTTTTGGGTCAGCCAACTTGATGCGATGACAGCTAGGATGCCGAAAACGGCAGCATAAGTCGGGGTGAAACCGGACACGAGCAGGAAGATCAGCGTGGCAATCGGAATGCAGAAACTGGCACCCCCTTGCTTGAAAGCTGACCCAAGCGTTTGTCCCTCCGAGGGCATCGGCGGTAGGTTCCGCTTGCGGGCTTCGATCCGAACAAAAAACGCGACGGACAAAAAGTAAAGCAACGCAGGCAGGGCCGCGACGGCCACGATTGTCTCGTATGGGATTTGGGTAAAGCTGGCCATCACAAAGGCCCCGGCCCCCATGATCGGCGGCATCAGCTGGCCACCGGTCGAGGCTGCAGCCTCCACGCCACCTGCAAACTTTGGCTGGAACCCGGCGCGTTTCATCAAGGGGATCGTAATGACACCGGTTGAGGCTGTGTTGGCCACTGCAGACCCGGAAATTGTGCCGGTCAGGCCAGAGGCGATGATCGCGACAATCCCCGGTCCGCCCACCATTTTGCCTGCAATGGCGCGGGCGATATTGATGACGAACTCTCCGGCCCCGGACCGCAGCAGGAATGCCCCAAAGATGATGAACAGAAAGACAAAGGTTGAGGAAATCCGGGCAATTGACCCAAACATCGCGTCGTCCCCAAAGATCGACCGGAATGCGACGGTTTCTGCTGACAAGCCGGGGAATGCAAAGACACCGCCTATGAATTGGCCCCAATAGGCCACGTAACTCAGTGCCAGAATGATCAGCGTTGGGATGATCGGGCCAGCGACCCGGCGCGTCAATTCAATCGCGCCGACGATGCAGATCACGGCCGCAATCCAATCGGGCAGGGCAAACTTGACCCCCCGGTCATAGATTGCGTTCTCGGCGAAGGTCAGCCAGACGGCTGCAAGGGCTACGACAGTGCCAAGGATCAGATCGAGTGAGACCGGAACACCTTTGCGCATTGGATAAAGGACAGCAGCAAGGGCTGCGAAGCCTGCAAAGTGGAAGGCATTGCGCTGCAATTCGGACAACACCGGGTCAAAGGCCACATAGATATGGCCGACCGCGATCAGAAAGCAGATGATATTCAGGATAAGCAAAGGCGTGCCGGTGAAAGACCGGAGCGGCTCATCGGTGTCAGGTGCATCGGTCATGAAGGTATCCCTGTCCCTTGGGAAAGTCGCAAGGCGACACGCGCCTGCGGATAGCCGTAGGGTGCGCATTTATCGCGCACCAAACCCCGCGGCGGATAAGGTGCGCAATAAATGCGCACCCTACGATGTTTACTCAGCGATCAGTCGCTCTGGGATGTCGATCCCAACTTCCTGATAGTAGCGCGCGGCACCGGGGTGCAGCGGCAGGGGCAGACCTGCAATCGCACGCTCAATCGCCATGGCTTTGGTCGCCGGGTGGATCGCCTGCAGGAACGGCAGGTTTTCATAGATTGTCTTGGTGATCTGATAGACGTTCTCTTCCGGCAGATCGGCAGACGTCGCCAAGAAGTTCGGCTGCGCAATTGTCTGCACGTCTGCGTCCTGACCCGGATAGGTGCCAGCTGCGATTGTGTAGGGGGTCCAAAGACCACGATCACCGTCCGCTGTTGCCATCTGCTCTTCGGTGAAGTTCAGCAATGTCACGCTGTCACCGGCAGCAGCCATCAACTGGCTGACCGCACCCACGGGCACACCTGCGGGCGTTCCGATGCCTTTGACCTGACCGTTCTGCAGTGCCTCGGCTGAAGGGCCGTACCCGCCAAAGACCAGCTCGTAGTCGCTTTCAATGTTGATCCCAAAGCCGCTCATGATTGTGGCATTTGATCCGATCGTGCCAGAGTTCTGACGACCCAAGGCCATCGCCTCGCCCTTCAGATCAGCCATTGCGGACATTGTGCCGTCGCCAGCGACGTCAGAGGCGACAACGAAATGCTCGACGTTCTGCCACAGCATTGTAACGGACCGCAGGTTTTCCTGTGGACCAACTTCTTCCAATGGGCCGGTCCCTGATGCGGCGTAATAGCCGAACAGACCCTGCATAATGCCAAACTGCGCTTCGCCCTCACGGATCAGGCGGACGTTTTCGCCGGACCCGGCAGAGCTGATGGCAGCCATGCCAATTTTCATTTTTGGTTCAAGCTTGACCTTGACCAAGGTGGCAAGGGCTACACCAACAGGATAGTAAGTGCCGCCGGTTGAAGCCGTCGCAAGAATATAGCTCGCCTCTTCGGTCTCGGCGGTTGCTGCAACACCAGATAGAGCAATGGCAGCCGCAAGCGCGGTTGTTGTGAAAAACTTCATGGTATCCTCCCAGATCATGACCCATGCGTGGGCCTTGGCGGGAAGGTAGCGCGCGCGGGTGCGTTCGGCTAGGAGGCAATCCGCCTGAGTCTAAAAAATCAGACTGCGGATTTCCGCAGGAGGTTGATGTGCTTGTGGATACACACCCTGCGCAACGGGCCCTGCTATTTCGATTCCGGCGCCTCGGCCTTGTTTGTGCTTGGACCACACAACATCATGAACCCACAAAAGGTCCCCGGCTCTGGGAAGGAAAGGGTCGAGGGTGAGACCGCTTGGGCGGATGGGACGCTCGAAAAGGTCAGGGCGGCTGCAAGAAAGAGTATACGCATGGGGTGTCTCCTTGGGTTATACGTGTCCCCAAGACATGCGATCCGGTGCGCAGTTGTGCGCGCCAATTTTGAAAATCAGTGCATTTTTATAGCGATAAGCGATGTTTTTTCGGAATCGGCGATCGCCCCTGACTGGACCATCTTGCGATATTCAGTTGGGCTATAGCCGGTTTCAGCGCGGAAGGCCCGGTTGAAAGGCCCGACCGAGGCAAACCCGACATCATAGGCGATTTCCAGAATGGTGGTGCCCATCTGGGCAGGATCAGTTAGCACATCCTGGGCGGCCGCGATCCGGGCGCGGTTGATAAAGCTGGAAAAGTTCCGGTGACCAAGGCCCTGATTAATCGCACGACGCAAGCGATGCTCTGGCACCGCAAGTTTGCTGGCAAGGCCACCGATGGTCAGGCTTTCTTCGCGCCAAATTCCGCCGCTCATGGCTGTCTGGACGCGTGCAATCAATGCAGGATCTGCAGCTTCGTCTTGCGGGGTGGCAGCGGGCGGCAATTGGGGTTTCGTTTCGCCCGGCCACAGACTGACATCAGGCCGCAAAAGCCAGATCGCAAAGGCAAGTGCGACACTCAAAACACCGGTCGCTTGTGCAAGTGCCAGCGTCATGCTGTTCGGGGGCAGGAAGCCCGTGAATTGCCCAAGGGTTAAAAACATCCCAAGCCCTGCAATGGCCGCTGCAAAACCGGGCCGGGCGCGACAACGACATTCCACCAGATCATCTCTGCTGCTCCAAAGCGACAGGCCAAACAATGCGCCAAACAACAGCACACTCATCGGCAGACAGACGACAATGCTGCTGTCGATGGCCATATGTGCGTAAAGCGCTGCAGACGTTGCAAGACCCGACAATATCCATGGCCACCGCTGCCCCGGTCCGTCCAAAAAGATCGTCAGGATAGCCCATGTGATGGCAGCAGGAGATAGGCTGGCAAGCAGTTGTAAATTGGCCAAAACTACAGGATGAAAGTCGGTCGGCATGGCCGGGGTCAAGACCAGAAAGGCCGATTTGGTGATGGCCACAGCGGTAATGGACAGGCGACCATCTCGGCTAATCGGGACTTGCCACAGCAACGTTGCAAGCAAAAGCAAAAGCGCGATCGCACCGCCGCGCAAAGCAAGGTCAACATAGATCATAAACGCTACCGGTCCTTTGCGCAGTGAAGCCTTTGGGTATCAATATAGGTACTCAAAGCGGACCAAGCGCATCGATTCCTCAAAAAGAGTGCGTCGATTCTGAAAATCGGCGTCATTCATAGGTGCTGCTGCGCGGGCTAGTCCGCAGACTTTGGGATATCATCCAGCAGCTTTTCCTTTTCCAAACCCAGCTTTACGATCTTCTCGTTCAGGGTCCGCCTTCCGATGCCCAAGGCTTCGGCCACCGCATCCATCCGCCCCGCATGCGCTGCAATCGCTTGTGAGATCAACGTGCGTTCGAACCGGGCGACAGCCTCGCGCAGTGTTGCGGGCACGTCATCGGTCAGATCAGCCATCCGCAGCGCATCTGCGACAGACCCACCGCCGCGCCGGGCCGCCAGCACACGGCGTTCGGCGACATGGCGCAACTCGCGCACGTTGCCGGGCCAATCATGTGCCAGCAGGGCTGCTGCGTCTTCTGCGGTCAAGGCAGGGGCTGCGACCTCGTAGGTTTCAGCCAATTGATCCACGAAATGCTCGAACAGTAAAACGATGTCATCGCCACGGTCGATCAACCGGGGCAGTGTCAGTTCGAAGGTGTTCAGGCGGAACAGAAAGTCGGCGCGAAAGCGGCCAGCCTCGACCATCTGGGACAGGTCTTCGTTGGTCGCAGCGATCACACGTACATCTGTTTGAATCTCGTCATCGCTGCCAACAGGCTGGATCACACCGGTCTCAATCGCGCGCAGCAGCTTGGCTTGCACATCCGACGGGCAGGCACCTACCTCGTCCAGAAACAACGTCCCGCCATCGGCCTTTCGAAAACTGCCGCGCAAGGTGTCTGCATTCCCGAAGATTTGTTCCTCAACACGGTAGGGCGCCAAGGTTGCGCAATTCAAGGCCACAAAGTCAGCATCACGGCGCGGGCCCAGCCTGTGCAATGCACGGGCCATCAGCTCTTTTCCGGTGCCGGTCTCACCTCGGATCAGGACGGGTCCGCGCGCCATAGCCAAATCGACGGCATCCGCTTTCAGATCAGTCACCCGCGGATCACTACCCAGCAACACACGATCCAATCCTGATAAAGACACGAGTTGCTCGCGCATTCGCTTTGTCATGTCTGTCAGGCGGTGCTGCTCTGCTGCGTGTTTCAGAACAGTCAGCAACCGGCGGGGCTCAAACGGTTTTTCCAGAAAAGAATATGCGCCCTTTTGGATGGCATCCACAGCCATCGGGATATCGCCATGAGCTGATACCAGCACCAATGGCGGGGCATGCCTGTCCGACAAAGCATCCAGCACATCTAACCCAGACATCCCCGGCATCCGCACATCTGATACAACAACATCTGGGGCCAAACCGTCCAGACGCGACAGAGCTGTTTGTGCATTCGAAAAGACCTGCGCGTCCCATCCGGCGCGTTCCAACAGTACGCGCAGAGAATGGCGCATCTCCTTGTCGTCGTCGATGACAATTGCGGAAAACCGGTCAGGCATTTGGAACACTCTTTGCAAAAGTCACAGTAAACACGGCACCGGTTTCAGCGTTACTGGCCTGCAACGTGCCGCCCATCTCATTCACGATCTGACCTGATATCGCAAGACCAAGCCCCATGCCTTTGCCAGACGGCTTGGTGCTGAAAAAAGGTTCGCGCAAATCCGTGATGTCCAGATCGCCCAAACCGGGACCGTTGTCGGCAACAGTCAGTGTCAGGGCCGCGGGTCCATCCTGCAAGGCCAATAAGACAAGCCCATCTGGCTGACCATCGACCGCATCAATGCCGTTGCGCAGCAGATTTACAATCACCTGTTCAAATCGTTGGGGGTGGCCTTGCAGCATGATGTCACCGGTGGGCAGTGCAATGTCCAGCGTCACCCCAGCCTCATCGGCTGTATGTTGCATCATCTGACACGCGGCGCGCACGGCATCTTGTACGGGGAACGACGTGGCGGGGGCAGGGGTGCTTTGTCCGAACTGGCGCAATTGGTTCAGGATCCGCTGCATCCGGTCCACCAACCCCGATACCTGCGGCATCACGCTGCCGGGGGCGGCATCGGTGGCAATCTCTTCAGCGGCCAGATAATTGCGCATCGCGGAAATCGGCTGTCCTAACTCGTGAGTGATCGAGGCTGACATCTGGCCCAGTGCCGCCAGCTGGTTCTTGCGCGCCAACGCAGCGCGGGCGGTTTCCAGTTTTTGTTCCGCGATCTTGCGGTCCTCGATCTCGGCGGCCAGACGTCGACGGTCTGCGTTAGAAATAGCGAGGGCTTTACGCAATTGCGCTGCGCGAAAAATCGCGGCGGCCACCAGCAGAGCCAGCAACGTGATCACCCCCACTGCGACATACAAAAAAGCCTGTCTGCGAATGTCACCGACTTCGGTCAGCAGGTGCAGCGTCCAGTCTTCCTGTGTAAGTGCGGCCTCCGTCCAGACATATGCCGCGCCGTCCAAGCGCACGCGACCGTCATCCTCAGGCGACCAATCAAGTGGAAACAGGATTTGATCGCCGAACCTTTGCTGCTCTTCCAATGCGATCAAATCGGCGCGCGTCAACGGGGCGATGTGGCCATAGGTCAGCGCTGAGTCAGAACTGGCGATCACGACGCCTTTGTCATCGGTTACCAGCAATAATTCACCACTGTCGGCCAAAACCCGGATCAGGTCGCCAAACCCAATTTTCACGGTCAAGACCCCAAGGATCGCGCCAGTTGTATCGCGGACAGGTTCTGCGATGAAATATCCAGGCCTGCCGGTGGTGACGCCCACCGCATAAAACCGACCGGCGTCGCCTGCGATAGCATCGCGAAAGTAGGGCCGGAACGTGTAGTGATTGCCAACCAGCGTATCCGCATCCGCGTAATTGGACGAGGCAATGGTCAGCCCGGCCGTATCCAACAAGTAGACAAATTCTGCTGCTGATCTGTCTGCGATGTCGGCCAAAAGCGGGTTGAGCAGATCCACATCCCCGGTGACCAAAGCATCGCGGGTTTGGGGGTCAATCGACAACACATATGGCAAGTGTTCCAACCGCGTGAGGGCGGCATCCATGGCGTTTGCAAAGAACGCGGCGCGCTGTGGGGTCACCTGCGCTTCGGTGCGCAAGAAATAAGAGGTCAGGGCGATGTAGCTTGCGATGGACAGCACCAGCATCCCCAGAACGGCGGCCGCACTGATCAAAGCGCGGCGCAATCCCTTGGGTGGGGACGGCGCAATATCGGAGGCAGCGTGGCTCATGTCGCCTTCTTAGGCGAAACTGTCGCGCGGCACCAAGGGCTATGTTGCGCGGGCCTGCATCAGCTTTGCGATCACGGCGACCCGCTCTGCGTTGTCCTTGGCCACAGTGCCATCTTCATGCACAGTCGCGTTTTCAAACCCAACCCGACACTTGCCGCCAGCCGCGATGGCTGCGGCCAGACAAGCGGTTTCCCCCTGACCAAAGGCGCAGACGGCCCAGTCGGGTGTGATCCCTTGCGCGTCTTTCCACGTCAGGAATGGCGTGAGCGCATCGGGGTCAGAGACCAGACCTGTGGTATACCGGCCCAGCACAAAAATCATCTGAAGGTGTTTTGACTGCAACAGCTTAGATGGCAAAGTTGATGCAAGAAATTCCGCATCTGCAACATCGTAAAGGATATGCTGAACAGCGATTCCACGATCATCCAAGCCCGCATAAAACGCGGCTATCCCATCCGGCCCCTCCCGCAACATCTCGCGGATCGAAATTGACACGGACGCACAACCGCTTTCCAAGGCGACTTCGCGTTGCTCGGCCGGAGTATAGCGCCCGACGGCCTCGGTCGTGATCTGCACAGCCATCTCTGGAACCGCCATTGCCAAGGTTTTGACCGCCGCGCGATACTGGCCTGCGTCCAGCAGATGCGTGCCATCCGCATCCCGCAAATGCAGATGCAATCCATCCGCCCCAGCAGCTTGGCACTTTTTGGCGCAGTCCACGATTTCATCTAACGTCATCGGCACCGCGGGATGATCGGCCTTGCGCAGCCGTGCACCATTCGGGGCAACCATCAATCGGGGCAGGGCCATCAGGTGACCTCGGCCAGAGTGTCGGACAGTTTGCCAACCAATTCACCGATCTGTGACTCGTCGATGATAAACGGCGGCGCGATCAAGACGTGATCCCCGTTTTGCCCATCAATGGTGCCGCTCATCGGATAGCAGATCAAGCCATTGGCAAAGGCCGCTTTTTTGAACTTTGCGGCGATACCAAGGTGGGGGTCAAACGGGGCTTTTGTTTCGCGGTCTGCGACCAATTCGATCCCACGAAAGAGGCCACGCCCGCGGATATCGCCAACATGCGGATGTTGACCAAGGGCGCTGTGCAAGGCGGCGTTTAACGCATCACCCATCTCAGCCGATCGCGCTGTCATCCCACCGTCCGTCAGCTTGGTCACGACAGCTAAAGCGGCGGCACAGGCAATCGGATGGCCCAAATACGTATGACCGTGCTGGAAAAACCCAGAGCCGCCTGCAACGGCATCATAAATCTGTCCCGAACACAGCATCGCACCAATTGGCTGATACCCCCCGCCAAGACCCTTCGCGATCGTCACAATGTCAGGCGACACGCCGTCATGCTCGGACGCGAACAGTTTTCCAGTGCGGCCCATGCCACACATCACCTCATCAAGGATTAACAAGACCCCGTAAGCATCGCAAATTTCGCGAATCCTACTGAAATAACCTTCCACAGCAGGCACAGCCCCAGCGGTGGCCCCAACCACAGGTTCTGCCAGGAAACCGATCACATTTTCAGGCCCCAGCCGCAGGATTTCAGCCTCCAACTCATTAGCGGCGCGCTGGCCGTAGTCGAAAGCGCTCTCGCTGTCGTCCTGAAAGCGATAGGCAAAACAGGGGCCAATATGGCTGGCCGATACCATCACCGGATCGAATGGAGCACGACGCCACATGTTTCCACCGGTGCCCAAAGCGCCGAGCGTATTGCCGTGATAGCTTTGACGCCGAGAAATGAACTTCGTGCGGGATGGCTGACCAATCTCTACGAAATACTGGCGCGCCAACTTCATTGCAGCCTCTACAGCTTCAGAGCCGCCAGACACAAGATACACCCGGTCGATGCCTTGGGGGGCATGTTTTACCAACAGGTCCGCCAGAGCCTCGGCCGGTTGCGATGACAGGAACCCGGTGTGCGCAAACGCCAGTTGATCAGCCTGCGCCTTGATTGCTGCCGTTACGTCAGGGTCAGCATGCCCTAGACAAGTCACCGCAGCGCCGCCCGATCCGTCAAGGTACTGTTTTCCATCGGCATCGTAGATGTAGATACCTTCGGCGCGCACAGCGACCGGTGGGGTAGAGCGGCAGTGCCGGGGAAAGACGTGGGACATGACGTGGCCTGTTCAGACAATCTTGAAAACTGCGGAGCATTGAAACATATGAAACGCTATTTGACATTACGTGAAACAAAGTGAACACTCAAGCATGGAATCGGGGGAGGTGTCGTTTTTCATGTCGTTCGAGACACGGCTTGCAGATCGCTACGATGAGCTTTCAGGCGCTCTGCGTCAGGCCGCCCGCTATCTTGAGGATAATCCCCTTGATGTTGCCAGCAGGCCTTTGCGATCCGTGTCGAAAGAAAGTGGGGTTTCGCCCGCAGCCTTTACACGACTGGTCCGGGCGCTGGACTACGCAGACTTTGAAGAGTTGCGAGACGAATTCCGGGGCAAGATCAAACGCAAGGTCAATAATTTTGCAGGCCGCGCCGCCCAACTTCAGCACGATCACCAAAGCAGCCCAACCAGCTTCTTCGATGCGCATCTGGCCGCCTGTCAGGCGAATCTAGAATCGGTCGGCCAAGTAGACCGTGCGCTATTGGAACATGCGGTCTCAAAATTGAACGAAGCCAGGAAAGTCGTTCTGATGGGTGCCCTAGGGTCAACCGGAGTGGTCGAATACCTGTCTTACATGGCTAATTTCTGTGCGGATAACTGGGTGATGGCCAGTCGAATGGGTGCATCTTTGGGTGGTGGGTTGACGGGCCTCGACAACCGTGATGCCCTTCTGATTGTAACCAAGCCGCCTTTCGCTGATCGTGCGATCAAAGCGGCGCGGCTGGCACAGGACAGGGGGGTATTTGTCATCGTCATTACGGACACACATACGTGCCCTGCATTGTCCGCGGCTTCTGCGGGTTTTGTCCTGCCAACGGCAAGTCCGCATTTCTATTCGTCATACGTGACGACATTGTTCTTCGTTGAGGCTTTGATCGGCCTCATCGTCAGTCGATCCGGTGAAACGGCAAACGCCCGTATCGCCGAGGTCGAAAATACAACGAAGCTACTGGCAGAAGTTTGGGATCAGTAGCCGTTATTCATCGAATACATCACAAGGGAGAAAATGATGTTTGCTAAAATGAAATTTGTTGCAGCCGGTATGGTGACCGCAGCCATGATGGCCCCGGCCGCTATGGCCGAGGAATTCATCACAATCGGCACCGGCGGCGTGACCGGGGTATACTACCCTACAGGTGGCGCGATCTGCCGTCTCGTCAACCAAGGCCGTCGCGATCACGGCATTCGCTGCTCGGTCGAGTCCACAGGTGGCTCTGTCTACAACATCAACACCATCCGCGAAGGCGAGCTGGAATTTGGTGTGGCCCAGTCTGACTGGCAGTACCACGCGTTCAATGGCACATCCCGTTTTGAAGAAAACGGTGCCTTTGAAGGACTGCGCGCCGTCTTCTCTGTTCACCCAGAGCCGTTCACAGTTGTGGCCCGCGCAGACGCTGGCATCACGTCCATCGAAGACCTCAAGGGCAAGCGCGTGAACATCGGGAACCCCGGTTCCGGTCAGCGCGGCACGATGGAAGTCCTGATGGAAGCATTGGGTTGGACAACAGACGATTTCGCACTGGCGACAGAGCTGAAAGCGGCTGAACAATCCGCAGCACTTTGCGACAATCAGATCGATGCGATGGTTTACACCGTTGGTCACCCATCCGGGTCGATCTCTGAAGCGACAACAGCTTGCGATTCTGTGCTGGTTGAAGTCTCCGGCGAAGCTGTTGACGGCCTGATTGCTGACAACTCCTTCTACCGGACAGCGACAATTCCGGGCGGCATGTACCGCGGGAACGACAACGACGTCATGACATTTGGCGTGGGTGCGACATTCGTCTCGTCGGCTGATGTGTCCGAAGAGGTCGTCTACACGCTGGTCAAATCTGTCTTCGACAACATCGACGACTTCAAAGGTCTGCACCCTGCGTTTGCAAACCTTGACCCAGCCGACATGGCATCTGCCGGTCTGTCCGCACCAATCCACGACGGTGCGGCCAAGTACTACAAAGAAGCGGGCCTGATGGAGTAATCCACATAGCCTGATGCATTTTCCGGGGGCGGCACTGCTGCCCCCGGACACCACATACGATTAGCCGGAAACCGGCGACAGGGGGATACATGACCAACGCAGAGAACCGCCAGCTCAGCGAACAAGAGCTTCAGGAACTCGTTGCCGCCAGCGACAGCGGTGCGCGCAGCCCGACAGGTGGCGTTGGCATGATGATCGCGGCCACGGCTCTGATCTGGTCAATTTTCCAAGTGCTTTTGGCATCTCCTGTGGCGCCTTACTTGCTGCCCGGCGATCTGATCAATAACTCGCGTCAGATACACCTTGCTTTTGCCGTCTTCCTCGCCGCGATGGCCTATCCGCTTTTCAAATCTAGCCCTCGCGACTACATCCCGTGGTATGATTGGATCCTTGGGATCGGCGGCGCGTTTCTGGCGCTCTATGGCTACTTCTTTTACGACAAGATCGTGCAGAACGGCGGTCTTGCAGACGCAACGGACGCCTATTTCGGCCTTGCCGGTCTGATCTTCCTGTTCATCGCAGCCTACCGTACGCTGGGTCCCGTCATGGTGATCCTCGCGGTGGTCTTCCTGTTCTACGTCTTCTTCGGGTCCTCCGAAGTGGTGCCTGACCAAATCCGCTGGGCCGGTGCCTCCTTGCGCAAAGCGATGAGCCATATGTGGATCACCTCTGAAGGGGTGTTTGGCATCGCCCTTGGGGTCTCGACCAAATTTGTTTTCCTATTCGTGCTCTTCGGGGCATTGCTCGATAAAGCCGGGGCAGGGAATTACTTTATCAAAATGGCCTTCGGCGCCCTTGGCCACCTGCGCGGCGGGCCCGCGAAAGCGGCTGTTGTCGGCTCTGCGGCCACTGGTCTGATCTCTGGGTCCTCGATCGCCAATGTTGTGACCACCGGTACATTCACCATTCCCTTGATGAAGCGCGTTGGTTTCTCGGCTGAAAAGGCCGGATCGGTCGAGGTCGCATCCTCGGTCAACGGTCAGATTATGCCGCCCGTGATGGGGGCTGCTGCCTTCCTGATGGTCGAATACGTAGGCATTTCCTACGTCGAGGTCATCACCCACGCCTTCTTGCCCGCGATCATCAGCTACATCGCGCTGGTCTATATCGTTCACCTTGAAGCGGTGAAAAACAACATGCCGACTATCGGCAACAAAGTGGTGAATCTGTTCAATACGGTCATTGGTATGTTCGGCTTCTTCGCAGGCTTTGCTGCGCTGTGCTATCTGACGCAATACCCGGTCCGGTTTGTGACTGGCATGTTCCCAGAAGGGTCCGGCTGGATTCTCGCGGGTCTGTTGGGCGTCGTCTATCTGGCGTTGATCTATCTGGCGGCACAGGGCGATGACCTTGAACCAGACGATCCCAACGCGGAAGTGGTAGAGCTGCCTGATCTGGCGAAGATCTACAAATCGGGTCTTTATTACCTTCTACCCATCATCGTGCTGGTCTACTTCCTGATGATCGAGCGGAAATCACCTGGCCTTTCAGCCTTCTGGGCGACGTTCCTGCTATTTGGCATCCTTCTGACCCAGAAAACGCTGAAAGCGATGTTCCGGGGCGAAGCTAACCCATTTAGCCGTTTGCGCGATGGCATGATCGACCTCATCGATGGGATGATCGATGGGGCGCGCAACATGATCGGGATCGGTCTTGCGACTGCGACGGCTGGTATCATCGTTGGCACGGTGTCCCTCACAGGGATCGGGCAAGTCATGGCGGACTTTGTTGAGTTCTTATCCGGCGGCAACCTGATCCTGATGCTGGTGTTCGTGGCGATCCTGTCGCTGATCCTTGGCATGGGGCTGCCCACCACGGCGAACTACATCGTTGTGTCATCGCTTATGGTGGCGGTCGTCGTTGAGTTGGGCGCACAATCTGGTCTGATCGTGCCACTGATCGCGGTCCACCTTTTTGTGTTCTATTTTGGGATCATGGCGGATGTGACGCCGCCCGTGGGGCTTGCCAGCTTTGCGGCGGCTGCGGTCTCTGGTGGTGACGCGATCCGGACAGGGTTCACGGCATTCTTCTATAGCCTACGGACCGTGGCACTGCCGTTTGTATTCATCTTCAATACAGACTTGTTGCTGATCGACGTGACATGGACGCAAGGCATTATTGTCTTCATTGTCTCAACCATCGGCATCCTTGTCTTCACGGCGGCCACGATGGGCTGGTGGCTGACGAAGTCGCGGATCTGGGAAACAGCGGCGTTGCTGGTCATCGCCTTCGCATTGTTCCGCCCCGGCTTCTTCATGAACCAGATCCAGCCGCCATTCACGGAAATCGCACCTGCTGAGTTCTCTGCCGCCTTGGGCAGCGCAGAGCCGGGCAGCACCTTGCGGGCGGTCATCTCTGGTCCTGACTTCGATACCTTCGAGATGAAGGACGTAACGGTGCCACTGACCGTGCCGGACACGGAAGGGGGCGACGCGCGTCTCGATGCGCTGGGCTTTATCATCGTGCCCAACGGTGACGTGCAGCAGTTGGACGAGCCGGGCTTCGGCACGGAACTGGCTGACGCGCTGTCGTCCTTCGACTTCTATGGAGATGAGCCGGTCTCGATCGCATCGGTCCAAGCTGCGTCAAACCAGCTTCCCAAAGAGCTGATCTGGATCCCAGCACTACTACTTCTGGCGCTGATCGGCTTCCTGCAAATGCGCAGAGCCCCTACAGCCCCCGTGCGTGAAGGAGAGATGGCATGACCAAAACAATCCTCTGTGCCGTCGATATCAATCGACCAAAGGAAGAGGCGGGCGTCTTGTTGCAAGCGGCCAAGCTGGCAAAGATGGAAGGGGCGCAACTTGATGTGATCTCTGTCCTGCCGGACTTCGGGGCATCGGTTGTCGGAGCCTATTTTCAGGACCACGACGTGCAACCTGCCAAAGACAAAGCGGCCAGCTTGTTGGAAGATCTCTGCGTTAATACGCTGGGCGCTGATCGCAACGCGAAGGTCCGCCATATCACCGCAGTCGGCAGCGTCTACAAAGAGGTGCTGCACACAGCCGAGATCAACAAAGCTGACCTGATCGTCATTGGTGCGCATGACCCGGACCTGAAAGACTACCTGCTTGGGCCAAACGCGGCGCGGATCGTGCGGCACTGCAACTGCTCTGTTTTTGTAGTGCGCAACCCCTGACGGCCCATCGTTTTGCAAATTGCACACCACCGCGCGATCCGCCATAGATTGCGGACGCAAAGCGGGGTGGGTGTGCTGTGACGCAAGACAACAAATGGCAATTCTGGGTCGACCGGGGCGGCACGTTTACCGACATCGTGGCGCGCCAGCCTGATGGGGCATTGCAGACGCACAAGCTGCTTTCTGAGAACCCCGAAAGCTATGCGGATGCCGCCGTGCATGGCATCAAGACCTTGCTGGGTTTGGACGCGGATGCTTCCATTCCTGCGGGACAGATTGCCGCCGTCAAGATGGGGACAACCGTCGCCACCAATGCTTTGCTGGAACGCAAAGGTGAGCGCACGCTGCTGCTGATCACCCAAGGCTTGAAAGACCTGCTGCGGATCGGCTACCAAAATCGGCCCGCGCTGTTTGACCTGCACATCAAACTGCCGGAACTACTTTATGAAGACGTGGTCGAGGTCGAGGAACGACTAGCCGCCGACGGCGAGGTCATCACGCCCCTGAACCTGCAAAGCGCCGCGCAAGCCCTTAAAAACGCGTATGATAACGGCTTTCGATCTGTCGCCATCGCCCTCATGCACGCCTACCGTTTTACCGACCACGAGGTCCAACTCGGCGCGCTTGCGCGTGACATCGGGTTCACCCAAATCTCACTCAGCCACGACGCCAGCCCGCTGATCAAACTCGTTTCGCGCGGGGATACGGCGGTGGTCGACGCTTACCTGTCGCCGATCCTGCGCCGCTACGTTGAACAGGTGGCCGATGCGCTCAACGCCAGTGACGGCGGCTGCGACAGTCTTATGTTCATGCAATCCAACGGCGGGCTGACTGACGCGCGGCTGTTCCAAGGCAAGGACGCGATCCTGTCTGGCCCGGCAGGCGGCGTCGTGGGCATGGTGCGCACCGGCGAGGCACTGGGATTCGACAAGCTGATCGGCTTCGATATGGGGGGGACGTCGACGGACGTCTGCCACTACGCAGGCGAGTTTGAACGTTCGTTCGAGACCGAAGTCGCTGGCGTGCGGATGCGTGCGCCCATGATGTCGATCCATACCGTTGCGGCAGGCGGCGGTTCTATCCTGTCCTACCGGGACGGACGCATGCAGGTCGGCCCTGAAAGCGCGGGTGCGAATCCCGGTCCGGCCGCTTACCGGCGTGGCGGCCCGCTCACGGTCACCGATTGCAACGTTCTGCTGGGCAAGCTGCAACCGGATCAATTCCCGGCGGTCTTTGGGCCAAACGGAGATGAACGGCTCGACGCAGACGTGGTGCAGGCAAAATTCGCAGACCTCGCCACCCAGATCGGCAGTGACAAATCTGTCGAGGAGATCGCAGAGGGCTTCCTGCGTATCGCCGTTGAAAACATGGCCAATGCCATCAAGAAAATCTCTGTGCAGCGCGGCTACGACGTCACCAAATACACGCTCAATTGCTTTGGCGGGGCAGGCGGGCAGCACGCCTGCCTGGTTGCCGATGCACTGGGCATGGAAAGCATCTTTATTCACCCTTTCGCGGGGGTTTTGTCGGCCTTCGGCATGGGGCTGGCCGACGTGCGCGCCATCGCAGAGCACCAGTTTGCGAACAGCATCAACGCGACCGACAAGGCGGCAGAGGTCGTCAAAATCCTCACCAAACAAGCCACCGCCGAGGTCACCGGGCAAGGCATCGCCGCCGCTGACATCACCACCGTCATCACCGCCCACATCCGGCCAGACGGGGCGCATCAAACGCTAGAAGTCCCCTTCGGCACCCCCGACGCCATGCGCGCAGGTTTCGCCAAGGCCCATCAGGCCCGCTTTGGTTTCACCCCCGAAAACGCGCGCCTGATCATCGACCTGATCACCGCAGAGGCGATTGGGGCCACCGGCGAAAGCCCGGACCTGCCGGTCACCACCGCAACAAGCGCACCCCGAACCGTGCGCATGTTCAGCCAAGGCACCTGGCAAGACATCCCGCTGGTTGATCGGGCCTCCCTCGCCTTGGGTGACACGATCAACGGCCCGGCGATCCTGTCCGAACCCACCGGGACCAACGTGCTGGAACATGGCTGGCAGGCCGAGGTCGTGGAATCTGGCAATCTCATCTTGCGCCGCACCATCCCACTGAACCGGCAAGAGGCCATCGGCACCACCGTCGATCCGGTCATGCTGGAGGTCTTCAACAACCTTTATATGTCCATCGCCGAACAGATGGGGGCGACGCTGGCAAACACCGCCTATTCGGTCAACATCAAGGAGCGCTACGACTTCAGCTGCGCGATCTTCGACCAAAACGGCGACCTCGTGGCCAACGCGCCGCACGTGCCGGTGCATCTGGGGTCAATGTCCGAAAGCGTGCGCACGGTGCTGCGCCAAAACGCAGGCACCATCCGTCCGGGCAACGTTTATATGATGAACAACCCCTATAACGGCGGCACGCATCTGCCGGACGTCACGGTGATCACACCTGTCTTCGACGATGCGGGGGCGAACATCATCTACACGGTCGCATCGCGCGGGCACCACGCAGACATCGGCGGGATCACACCCGGATCAGCCCCACCGGATAGCACGCATATCGAACAAGAAGGGGTGCTGATTGACAACTTCTTGCTGGTCAAAGAAGGGGTCCTGCAAGAGCAAGCGACCCGCGACCTGCTGCTGGGGGCGAAATACCCTGTCCGCAACATTACCGAAAACATGGCCGACCTCGCAGCCCAGATCGCGGCGAATGCAACGGGCGTGCAGGAACTGACAAAAATCACTCGGCAATTCGGCCTTGAGGTTGTGCACGCCTATATGTCCCACGTGCAAGACAACGCCGAGGAAAGCGTGCGGCAGGTGCTTGACGTGCTGCACGACTGCGCCTTCACCAAAGTGATGGACAGCGGTGCGCAGGTGCAGGTGGCGATCTCGGTCGATAAGGCCAAACGCGAAGCAACCATCGATTTCACCGGAACCTCGCCGCAGGACAAGCTGAACTATAACGCGCCAACGGCGATCTGCCGGGCGGTGGTGCTTTACGTCTTTCGGACCCTCGTAGGGACTAACATTCCAATGAACGAAGGATGCCTGAAACCGCTCAACCTGATTATCCCGGAAGGGTCGATGATCAATCCCAACCCGCCTGCGGCGGTGATCTCGGGCAACACGGAAGTCAGCCAGACGATGTGCGAGACATTGTTTGGGGCGCTGGGTGTTTTGGCAGGCAGTCAGGGGACGATGAACAACTTCGTCTACGGTAACGATACCTTCCAGAACTACGAGACGATCTGCGGCGGCTCCGGAGCGGGGGACGGCTTTGATGGGGCCAGCGGGGTTCAGTGCCACATGACCAACACGCGGATGACAGACCCCGAAGTGCTGGAAACACGCTTTCCGGTTCGGCTTGAGGAGTTTGCAATTCGGCAGGGGTCCGGCGGTGCGGGTGTCAACAATGGCGGCAACGGCATCACCCGCAAACTGAGGTTTCTTGAGGCGATGACGGTCACCGTCCTGTGCTCGCACCGGATCACGCGGCCGCATGGTGCGCATGGCGGACAGCCAGGCGAGGTCGGGTCAAATAGCGTCATTCGTGTCGATGGCACCGAGGAACAGCTTGCTGGAAACGATCAGACGCAGATGCAGCCGGGCGACGTCTTTGTGCTGAAAACCCCAGGCGGTGGCGGGTATGGTGTGCCTGAAAGCTAACGCGAATCCATCCGCTTTTGGGTGTTACGCGACGCCATAAGACAGCCTAGACTTGTCGCAATGCGCGCGTTTGACGTGCAATTGGGCGTGGCTGTGAATTTTTGGTGTGCCAGCCCCACCGGATTGGAAATCGCGGATCTAGGAGGCTGACAGAGCGTGTAGGAGGCGCGGCTGCGCAATAACATGCGACACAGTTTTCATGCGCTTTGAGCCAATTTCTCTGGCGTAATCGGGTAAATCACCCGTTCATAACGATAAATTCAGTCTCAATATTGATTGCCTGCTTGTCGCATCTGAAGGGTCCGCCTGTGCGACCGGGCCAGCGTAAAGGTCGACGTTGGGGGTGATCAATTTCTGTGCGAACCACGCTGCAGCAATTGGCCAGACTTTCCCCGTCGAAAAGGCGAAGAAGCGATTTGACCTTTCCGAATGTATGAATAAGGGTTTGACGTTCCTGAAAGAACGCCAATACTCGGGACTGAGAAAAAAGCGCTATCGCGACACTGATGAATTGCGAAGCGATGATCTATAAGGGAGATACCAATGATCAAAAAGACAGCAACTGGCTTTGTCGCCGCAGCAGTCATGGCCATGTCTGGCCAAACGGCTTTTGCAGACGGCCACGGCGAAATCACCGTCGGCTATTTCCTTGAGTGGCCAATGCCATTCATGGTTGCCAAAGAAGCGGGCACTTACGACGAAGCGCTTGGCATGAAAGTCAACTGGGTGTCCTTTGACACCGGGACTGCGATGTCAGCTGCAATGGCTTCCGGCGACGTGCAACTTTCCGTGTCGCAAGGTGTACCACCTTTCGTTGTGGCCACATCAGGTGGACAGGACATTCAGGTTCTTGATGTCGCGGTCAGCTATTCCGAGAACGACAATTGCGTCATCGCGTCCAGCCTCGAAATTGACAAGTCCACAGCTGGCGACCTTGCTGGTAAGACCGCTGCTGTGCCGCTTGGTACGGCTGCGCACTACGGCTTCCTGCGTCAGATGGACCACTTCGGTGTGCCACTCGACAGCCTGACCGTTGTTGACATGGCGCCAGCTGATGGTGCGGCAGCACTGAGCCAAGGTGCGGTAGACTTTGCATGTGGTTGGGGCGGTGCACTGAACCGCATGAAAGAATACGGCAACACACTGCTGACTGGTGCTGAAAAAGAAGAGCTGGGCATTCTGGTCTTCGACGTGACATCCGCGCCTGCGTCTTTCGTTGCTGAAAGCCCTGATGTCGTGGCGAAATTCCTTGCTGTGACAGCAGAAGCCAACGAAGCTTGGAATACAGCACCAACCGACGAAATGCTGGCAACTATCGCTGCAGAAGCTGGTATGGACGTTGAAGCAACAGCAGCTTCGCTCGCGACATTCAGCTTCCCAGGCGTTGATGATCAGTTGTCCGAAGCTTGGCTTGGTGGCAACGCTGCATCCTTCATGAAAGGTGTTGCGGACGTCTTCGTGGAATCTGGTTCCATCGACAGCGCGCTGGATAGCTACGAAGGTGCGGTAAACACTGGTCCACTTCAGGCTGTAAGCGACATGTAAGCACATTCGGTCAAGGCGGGGCCTACCCGCCTTTTTCCGTTTGAAACGATTAAGCCGGGTCCTTTACGGACCCGGCTTTTTTGCAATACCTGAGGAGGGTTTCTGGTCAGGATGTCAGGCGACCATGAACAGCCAAAACCCAAAGACCATCATCAGTTCTTTGGGAAGGGCGGCGCACAGACCGACAGGGTACAAAAACAGTTTTTTCATCAACACACCATTTAACAACGACATCCGACCATGACTTGCGGTCAGCTCCAATTGACCACATAGCGGTAAACAAAGTCTTAAGCGGTCGAGCGCGCGCTACGGTTTTTTCGTCATGATAGAGACATGTGGCGCTTGTGCATCCTATTTTGCTCCCACCAGTATTGAGGGGGTATCTGGGGCTGCAGTGCCACCCAAAGAAAATCGCCCCAACCGTTTCGGATTGGAGCGATTTCGCTTTTGATAATTTGCTGGATTACAGCATGTTGCCGAAGCAATTGCGACATTTCGCAGAACGTGCTGAAATCCCTTACTTAAAGCAGCGATAAGTACGCTAGGATTTTTCCGATAGTGTTTTAGTCTGCTCGGATCGCAGAAAACACTTCAAAGCTGGTGTCGCCGTCAACGGCGTTGAGTTCACCTCCGGCTATGAACTGATCGTCGCTCGTAACGCCGCCGATCAATGTCCCGTCGACGGTGTAAGTGGCTTCGGCTTCTGTGAATGAAACACTCGCTGGGATCGTGAGGGAGCCTGACACATCAATATCCACAACACCGAAGTCCCCCTCAGTCTCTGTGCCTAACGCACCGCCAGTCAGCGTGAGTGATCCGTCAATAGCTGTGAGTGGCGTGTCGGTAGGCAACGGAACGAAGATAAATTCTTCGTCTTCATCAACGGTCACCTCATCGGTCGTGTCGAGCAACGTGACGAAGTCTGTGACTGATCCGTTCAGGCTGCCTCCGTTGGTGAAGGTCACGTCGATTTTCGTGCGGCCGACAAAGACGTCATCTGTATCTTCAGCTCCAGCAATCATGTAACCTTCATAGCGGGCAGAGCCCTGGGCGATCAGGGCGTCTTGGGTTTGCAGCTCAATCGTTTCTGAATCCAAAGCGTTTTCGATATCAACGGATTTTTGACCTAAGTTGTTGATCTCTTCGATGGTCACCGGGCCTGCACCAGAGCCTCCGCCGCCGCAAGCGGTCAAAAGTGTTGTGGCTGTCAGAACGGCGAAGGGGGTAATTCTTTTCATTTAATTTTCACTTTCTATTTTCATTAGACTACTCGCGTGCACATTTTCCGTTAAATTGGGGCGAAATTGGGCAGGTTTTGTATTCTCTTTATGGTTGCCTTTGGCTTGTATCGGCCTGTCATCTAATGAAAATCACGACTTTTGGGAATGATCCGGACGTTCCGCGGATGGGTGCGTGACTGGGTCGGGATCGGTTTCTTCACCTCATCCGCATTGGCCAGTGGTGCATCCATGCCTTCCGGTGCCAACCGCATCAGGGCATCCGTCCGGTCCTCCAGATGCTGGGCCACCACATGGATAATCTCGACATCACGTTGCACGTAGCCTTCGATCATCAGCAGTCGCGATTGCATGACCACCTTGCGGTAGGCCTCCATCATCTTGGGCCAGACGACAATATTGGCGACACCCACCTCATCCTCGATAGTGATAAAGCACACACCCTTGGCGGTCCCCGGCTTTTGGCGGATCAACACAAGTCCGGCCATCTTTACTTTCTGCCATGGTCGTGTGTGCTTCAGCTGGGCAGTGTCCATAAATCCCTGCTTGCGCATGGATTTCCGCAGGAACGCCATCGGATGGGCTTTTAGGGACAGCCGGGTCGTCTGATAGTCGGCGACCACCTGCTCACACACCGGCATGACAGGCAGGGGCACCGTCACCTCACGTCCCTCATCGCGG
>CALILP010000170.1 GCA_938016515.1 uncultured Paracoccaceae bacterium | reverse complement strand
GTCGTCTTTCGCTTCGCGCTCCAGCCGCTTGGCCTTGGCCTCCAGCCACGAGGAGTAGTTGCCCTCGTGTGGGATGCCCGAGCCACGGTCGAGTTCCAAAATCCAGCCCGTGATCGCATCAAGGAAATAGCGGTCGTGGGTGACTATCAGGATTGTGCCTTTGTAATCAATGAGGTGCTGTTGCAGCCATGCGATGGTTTCGGCGTCCAAGTGGTTGGTCGGCTCATCAAGCAGCAGCATATCAGGCGCTTCAAGCAGCAGCTTACACAAGGCGACCCGGCGCCGTTCGCCACCCGACAAGGTCGTCACATCGGCATCGTCTGGCGGGCAGCGTAAAGCTTCCATCGAGACATCGATCTGGGCGTCGAGATCCCACAGGTTCTGCGCGTCGATTTCATCCTGAAGCTTCGCCATCTCATCGGCAGTTTCTTCGGAGTAATTCATCGCCAGTTCGTTGTAGCGATCCAGAATGCCCTTCTTTTCGGCCACGCCCAACATCACGTTCTCACGGACGTTCAGGCTTTCATCCAAATGCGGCTCCTGCGGCAGATAGCCGACCCGGGCGCCTTCGGCGGCCCACGCCTCGCCTGCAAATTCCTTGTCTTCGCCGGACATGATCCGCATCAGCGTCGATTTACCGGTGCCGTTCACGCCGACCACACCGATCTTCACACCGGGCAGAAAGTTCAGGCGGATGTTTTCGAACACCTTTTTCCCGCCGGGGTAGGTCTTGGACACACCGTCCATGAAATAGACGAATTGGTTGGCAGCCATGATTGCGCGCTCCGCTGGAAATCGTTCGCCACTCAATAGCGGTGTGGGACGGTGGCGGCAATCACAGAACTGTTGATCCAGCGGCAATTGCTGAAATCGCGTTGGCACTTTGCCAGACCGCTGTTATCTCTCGTGTTTGATCGGTCTGAACCGCATAAATCAAAGGAAACTGCCATGACCTATGCCCCCGCCGCGGATCGCTATGACCGCATGACCTACCGCCGGTGTGGAAATTCTGGTCTCAAGTTGCCTGCAATCTCGTTGGGCCTGTGGCATAACTTTGGTCATGATTTTCCGCACCAGACCAAGCAAGAGATTTGTCGGACAGCCTTTGATCACGGAATTACCCACTTTGATCTGGCCAATAACTACGGTCCGCCCGCTGGATCAGCCGAACATGCATTTGGATCGATTTTGGCCGAAGACTTTAAAGGCTACCGGGATGAGTTGATCATCAGCTCAAAGGCCGGATACCATATGTGGCCCGGTCCCTACGGCGAGTTTGGCAGCCGCAAATATCTCGTGTCGTCCTGCGATCAATCGCTCAAGCGAATGGGGTTGGATTACGTCGATATCTTTTATTCGCACCGTTTTGATCCTGAAACGCCGCTTGAAGAAACGATGGGTGCGTTGGATTACATCGTGCGGTCGGGCCGCGCGCTGTACGCTGGTATATCATCGTACAATACCGAGCGGACCAAAGAGGCCGTCGCGATTTTGAACGACCTTGGCACGCCCTGCCTGATCCACCAGCCGTCCTACAACATGCTGAACCGTTGGGTTGAGAAGGACGGATTGAAGGACACGCTGAAAGACTTGGGCGTTGGCTCCATCGCATTCACCCCACTTGCCCAAGGCATGCTGACCAAGAAATACCTCGGCGGCATCCCCGAGGATTCGCGCGCCGCACAGGGCAAATCCCTCGCGCAAGGCATGCTGTCTGACCGGGCAATCGAGAACATCCGCAAGCTGAACGAGATTGCGGAAGGTCGCGGCCAGACCCTCGCCCAAATGGCTATCGCATGGGTCCTGCGCGGCGGTGGCATCACAACTGCGTTGATTGGCGCGTCTAAGGCGTCGCAAGTGATCGACTGCGCGGGGGCCGTGAACAACCTTGAATTTACCGACGCGGAATTGGCCGAGATCGACAAATATGCAGATGAAGAAGCGATCAACCTTTGGGCCAAGTCGTCCGAGACTGATAGCTAAGCATCCCGGTGCCCCTGAATCCTCCTACTAAGCCCGGTCAGATCATTGGCCTGCTGGGCGGGTCTTTTGATCCGCCTCATGCGGGGCATGTGCATATCACGACCGCTGCTCTAAAGCGGTTTGGGTTGGATCATGTCTGGTGGATGGTCAGTCCCGGAAACCCGCTGAAACAACGCGGTCCGGCCCCGTTGGCAGAGCGGCTACAGGCCGCCAGGGCTATGATGCAACACCCGCGTGTCCGGGTGACAGACATCGAAGCGCATTTACACACCCGCTATACCGCCCAAACCCTGAAAGCGTTGATGCGCTACAATCCCGGCGTGCGATTTGTCTGGCTTATGGGTGCCGATAACCTTGCGCAGTTTCACCGCTGGCAAGATTGGCAATGGATTATGGACAACGTGCCGGTTGGGGTCGTGGCCCGCCCCGGCGACCGGATCGCTGCGCGTTTGTCGAAGGCTGCCAGTGTATACCGTGATGCCCGCATCCCTGGACGGGCCTCGCATGTGCTGGGCCGGATGCACAGTCCTGCATGGTGTTTCATCAACTTGCCAATGTCGCCCCAGTCGTCTTCCGCCATTCGCGCAAGAGGCGAATGGGGGAAGGTCGCCGGCGGGGCTGGCACCACCTGAATTTTCCTTTTAGAAATACCCTATGAGTCAGTTTTTCACACGCCGCGCCATGCTTGTCACCGCCTTGTCCAGCGTGGCAAGCGTCGCCTTGGCCGAAGCCCCGTTGACATCGGGTCGACCACAGCCGCGCCCCGGCTCTGTCAAAGTCGATCCGCTTGCTGATCTTGCGTCAGCGCGTCAGATCATTACAGACGCCAACCTGAACGGAACGGTCGGATTTGCAGTGGCCGATTTGCGGAGCGGTCAAATCCTTGAGGCAGCGGATGCTGACATTGGTCTTCCTCCCGCCAGTGTGACCAAAGCTGTGACAGCCTTGTTTGCACTAGATGCCCTGGGACCAGCCTATCGGTTTGAGACCCATCTGCGCGCGACGGGCCCTGTGGTGAATGGCGTGTTGCAGGGCGACCTTGTGTTGGTGGGTGGGGGTGACCCGAACCTTGTCACCGATGAATTGGCCGTGTTGCTAGATGAGCTTGTGGCTACAGGGATCACCAAGATCACCGGATCTTTCCTGATCTGGGACAAAGCCTTGCCGTATCGCGAGGAGATTGATCCTCCGCAGTTGGATCACCTTGGGTACAACCCCTCGATCAGTGGGTTGAACCTGAATTTCAACCGGGTCCACTTTGAATGGAAACGGGCGAACGGCAACTACACCATTGCAATGGATGCCCGTAGCCCGAACTGGAAACCTGCGGTTTATACGTCTCGGATGCGGATCGTGGACCGCAGTTTGCCGGTCTACACCTATGCCAAGGCTGGTACGATTGATGAATGGACCGTTGCGCGCGGTGCATTGGGCAACGAGGGCTCTCGTTGGCTGCCGGTGCGCAATCCAGCTTTGTATACTGCGGATGTCTTCCAGACGATGGCGCGGGTGCGTGGTATCCCGTTGCCGACACCAAAGAAGGTTGCAGATCTGCCGGAAGGCGATGTTTTGGCCAGCTTCCAGGGCGCGCCAATGAACAAGGTCCTGCAAGACATGCTGAAATTCAGCACAAATATCACCGCAGAGGGAGTCGGATTGGCGGCCACACGTGCCATTGTCGGCAGTCCTTTTGCACTGGATGAATCTGCAGCTTGTATGACCCGCTGGGCGGCAACACAGGCGAATGTGCAGGCGGATTTTAAGGATCATTCAGGTCTGAGTGATCAATCCCGGCTTTCTGCACAAGACATGGTCGCCGTGTTACGGACAGGCGGTGCGGCCGATGCTTTGCGGCCGATCCTGAAATATATCGTCATGACGGACGAGGACGCTAAGGAAATCAAAGGCTTCCCATCCGATGTGCGTGCCAAGACAGGGACCCTGAACTTTGTGTCTGCATTGTCGGGTTATATTCGGACGAACGCCGGCAATGATCTTGCGTTTGCGATCTTTGCCGCTGATCCGGTGGCGCGGGCGGCAGGCAAAGCGACAGGTGACGAGCAGCCCGAAGGTGCACGATCCTGGAACCGCCGTGCTAAACGCGCGCAGCAACGCCTTTTGCAGCGCTGGGCGCTATTGTATCAGGATGCAGCTCCTGTGACGTTGGCCGAAGACGATATCGCCCCGGCAAACGCTTCGGTCACCACAGCAAATTAGTTATAGCGTCATGTGCCGCGCGCGGGCCCCGCGTTCAATTGCTGCCGCATGCAAGCGATCCAAGCTCAGCTCATCGCGGATTTCTTCCAGCATGCGGGCTTCAGCTGGCCCAATAGCACCATCTGCCGCAGCGACGTCACAGGATAACGCATAGGCCGTCTCGAACAGCTTTTCGGGCAAGGCATCGCGGATCAAGCCAAACAAGGCCTCCAACCCATCTTCCTGCTCGAGCAGATCAAACACCATCTGCGAGGCGCGAGGCAGGCGTTCAGCGTCGTAGTCCGCGAAAACAGGCAGGTGGTTGATCGTATTGCTCATCTTCACCAACTCGGCGGTGCGGATGTCCTCGTCAGCGGCGGAAACGGCAATCATCAACGTCACCAAGGCATCTTGGGCGGTCAAGGGGGCGTCTTCGATCATCATGCTATCCTATCTGGTTCCTTCCCGATTTATTGACGCCACCGCGCCCGCGCAATAGGGAGTGCGCCATTGCCGCTAATTAAGGCGGGGATTCTATTCTGAGAGACTGACATGACCAACTTGCGTGACGCTGCGATGACATCAAAAGCCTGGCCTTTTGAGGAAGCACGCAAATTGCTCAAACGGTATGAAAAGAAGGACCCTGAGAAGGGCTATGTTCTTTTTGAGACAGGCTACGGCCCGTCCGGCCTGCCGCATATCGGGACTTTTGGCGAGGTCAGCCGCACAACGACTGTGCGCCGCGCTTTTGAGGTTCTGTCAGACATCCCCACCAAGCTGCTGTGTTTCTCGGATGATATGGACGGGATGCGCAAGGTGCCCGGAAACGTGCCGAAACCCGCCGAGCTTGAGCCTTATATGCAGATGCCACTGACGAAGGTGCCTGATCCGTTTGGGACACACCCGAGTTTTGGCGATCACATGAACGCCAAGCTGAATTCCTTCCTCGATACCTTTGGGTTCGAATACGAATTCGCGTCCTCAACCGAGTATTATGGCTCTGGCAAGATGGATGAAATCCTGCTGCGTGCTGCTGATCGCTACGACGACATCATGAAAATCATGCTGAAGTCATTGCGTGAAGAACGGCGCGAGACCTATTCGATCTTTTTGCCAATTTCGCCAACGTCTGGTCGGGTTTTGTACGTCCCCATGAAGGATGTCAGCAAGGACGGCATGATCACCTTTGCGGACGAAGATGGGACCGACGTGACGATCCCTGTCACAGGCGGGAACTGCAAGTTGCAGTGGAAACCCGACTTCGGCGCGCGCTGGGC
>CALILP010000169.1 GCA_938016515.1 uncultured Paracoccaceae bacterium | reverse complement strand
CCCCGGTGGTCGGCCAGAAAGTTGAACCGGTCCGAGTTTGTCAGGCGCTTGAGCTCGTCTGCCAACTGCTGACGCAACGCCAGCATGCCGTTGCGGGTTTCTTCCAGTTCTGCTTCCCAATCAGCCCGCAAATCTGGATCTGTCAGGATGGTTGTGACCACCCGTGCCCCGTGATCGGGCGGGAAGGAGTAGTTCTGACGGTTCAGGAACTGCAGCGTTTGTTGGGTCAGGGGCTGCCCTGTGGCGTCTTTCGAGATCGCCATCAGGATGCCTGTTCGTTCCCGGTAGACACCGAAGTTCTTAGAGCAGGAGGCCGCGATCAGGCATTCGTCGAAGCCTGCAGCGATGGCCCTTGTGGCTTGCGCGTCATCATCCAGACCGTCGCCAAAACCTTGGTAGGCGATGTCCACGAAGGGCACAGCGCCGCGCGCTTTTAGCATGGTAATCACGTCGGCCATCTGATCTGCGGTCAGGTTCGCGCCTGTTGGATTGTGGCAGCAGCCGTGCAGCAACACGACGTCGCCTGCAGACACGGTGCCCAGGTCTTCCATCAGGCCGCCAAAGTCGACGCCCCGCGTATCATTGTCGAAATAGCGGTACTCGGCCATCGTCATCCCAAGGTATTTGATGATCGACGGGTGGTTCGGCCATGTCGGATTCGACAGCCAGACGGTGGCATCGGGGGCAGCCATTTTGATCAGTTCCAGCGCCTGACGGATCGCACCGGTGCCGCCGGGTGTGGCGACTGCGGCAATGCGGTCGCGCGCAATGGTGTCGCCCAGAACAAGGTCAATCATTGCGTTCCCGAAGGCGGGATCACCCGCAAGACCTGTATAGGCTTTGGAGGTTTGATCAGCCAGGATCCGGCGCTCTGCCTCTTTCACGGCGCGCATCACGGGCGTGTTGCCAGATGCGTCTTTGTAGACACCAACGCCAAGGTCGACTTTATCGTCGCGTGGGTCGGCTTTGTAGGCGGCCATCAGGGCCAGGATTTTATCTGCAGGTTGGGCTTGGAGAGTCTCAAGCATTTTATGCTCCGGTTGCTATCGGAAGATCGGCGTACATGCCCCATTCGGACCACGAGCCGTCGTACAAAGAGTGATCGGTTTTCCCGATCCGTTCGAGCGCCAGCGACAAGACAGCCGCAGTCACACCAGACCCGCATGTGGTGATCGCAGGCTTGGTCAGGTCAATCCCGGCGGTATGAAAGACGGCACGGATGCCGTCGGGATCTTTCATTGTGCCGTCTGCGTTCAGCAGTTTCGTAAAGGGGAGGTTCTTGGATCCGGGGATGTGCCCCTTGCGCATTCCCTCGCGGGGTTCTTCAGCGTCGCCCGTAAAGCGGTCTGCAGCGCGGGCGTCTATGATCTCGTGATCGCCCAACTTGGCAGCGCGGGCCACTTCGGTCACGTCCCGCACAAGCTGGTTCTGGCGCTGGACGGTCATGTGGCGGTCGCGGATCGACGGGGCGGCGGCCGTCAGCTTATTGCCGTCAGCCACCCACTTGGGCAGGCCGCCGTCCAGCACCGCAATGTTGGTTTGACCCATCAGACGGAACAACCACCAGACCCGTGCTGCTGAAAACAGGCCATGACCGTCATAGACAACAACTTGGTGGCCGTCTCCGACACCCAAGGCGCGCATGCGGGACATGAATTTTTCGACCGGTGGGACTGTGTGCGGCAATTCCGATCGCAAGTCGCTGATTTCGTCGATATCAAAAAAGCGCGCGCCCGGAATGTGGCCTGCGGCATAATCGGCCTTGGCGTCTCGTTTCATTGCGGGCAAATACCAAGAGGCATCAAAGATCCGCAGATCCGAGTCCTTGATATGTGCTGCAAGCCATGCGGTGCTGACAAGTGTCTTGGGATCGTCTGAAAACGTATTGGTCATCAAGAGCCCTGCGTATACGCGGTCAATAAATATAAGCGCGGGATACCGTGACGGGCCTGCTGTGACAAGCAACGTTTGCGGGTGCCCCGGCGAACAGGGCACCCAAAAGCTGGGTTTAGCCAGCCATCTTGTTTTTGATCATGCCAACAATCGCCGTCAGCACAGCGCCACCGACGCCACCGCCGGCGATCTGGCCAACCAGACCACCCATGCCGGGGGCCGCCCCTTCGGCTGCTGCCGCAGCGCCGCCGCCGAGCAGTCCACCCAGCACCGAGCCGCCGCCAAGGCCACCGATCAGGCCGACAACGGTGTTCAGCAGTGGCCCCATCGAGGCGCTTTTCAGGCCAGCGCCTGCGGCGTTCCCACCAACGGCACCTGCAATAAGCTGTGTAATCATTTGTTCCATAGATCTGTCCCTCCCAGATTGGCACGACCCGCAGTATTCACGGATCTGCGGAAAAGGTTAACAGGGCGGTCGCGTCAGGTCACGGGGGTGATTGGATTGGTGGACTTGAAACGTAAGGTCAACTTAGGTGCTATCAGTCGCCGTGGCGCAGCAAACGCTGCTTCTGACGGCCCCAGTCGCGTTTTGCGTCAGACTCGCGTTTGTCGTGGTTTTTCTTGCCTTTAGCGGTTGCGATCTTCAGCTTCACAAGGCCCTTGTCGTTGAAATACATGACCAATGGGACAAGGGTCATACCTTCGCGCTTGGTGGCATTCCACAATTTGGACAGTTCTTTGCGTTTACACAACAACTTGCGCTTGCGGCGCTCTTCGTGACTGAACATCGCGCGGTCGTAGGGCGCAATGTAGGAGTTCGTCAGCCAGAGTTCTCCATCATCAACGGAGGCATAGCTTTCTGCGATGTTGGACTGACCAGAGCGCAGCGACTTGACCTCAGACCCCATCAGAATGATCCCGACTTCCAGATCATCCTCGATCGCATAATCGTAGCGTGCGCGCCGGTTTTCGGCGACGACTTTGTAGTTTGTCTTTTCGGGTTTCTTGGCCATAGTCTGGTGCAGATAAGCGCAAAGCCGTTGCGGGGCAAGGCTGGTCGAGTCAGGATGCTGCCAATGAAAGTGAGCTTGGCTGATGATACCCGTGATCGACAATACGCGCGCCCGGCGGCTGTTTTTGCAAAGCCACGGACTGATCGATGCACCCAGTGGGGCTGGCAAGGGGGCAGACCTGCAAAGCGTTGTGGATGATCTGGGGTTCGTTCAGCTGGACAGTGTGAATACTTTTGCGCGGGCCCATGATCTGATCTTATGGTCGCGCCGCCAGCAGTATCGCCCCGCAAATTTGTCAAATTTGCTGACCCGCGACAGGGGTGTTTTTGAACATTGGACCCATGATGCGTCAGCTATTTCGATGCAGCACTTTGTGCATTGGCGATTGAAGTTTGCCCGTGACGCCGCATGGCTGGAAAGTCGCTGGAAGGAGTGGCGGAGGGACGATTTTTCTAAAAAAATCGACGGGGTGCTGCGCCGGATCGCGGATCATGGCTGTTGCAAGTCTGGCGATGTTGGTTCCGACGAGGCCCGTGGGACAGGCGGGTGGTGGGACTGGCACCCATCCAAGACCGCCTTGGAATATCTCTGGCGCTCGGGGCAGGTGTCAATCGTGCGCCGTGATGGGTTTACCAAGGTTTATGACCTGACCGAACGGGTCATCCCACCCGAGGCTTTGAATGCACGCGTGTCTGATGCAGAAACAATCGATTGGGCCTGTGGGGCTGCGTTGGACAAATTGGGGTTTGCCACGTCTGGCGAGATTGCGGCGTTCTGGGATTTGGTCACCCCGGCTGAGGCCAAAGCGTGGTGCGTTGATGCTGTCCGGGAGGGGGCCATAAGGCCCGTTGATATTGCGTGTGTTGATGGCTCGTTAAGGCGCTCATTCGTCCGGCCGGACACACTTGATCTGGTCACGCCAGAGGTGTCCCCACGCGTTCGCATTCTGTCCCCCTTTGATCCTGCTTTGCGGGATCGTAAGCGCGCAGAGCGGTTGTTTGGTTTTCACTATCGGATCGAGATTTTTGTGCCGGCCCCAAAGCGGCAGTACGGGTACTACGTCTTTCCTGTCTTGGAGGGGGACCAGTTGATCGGCCGGATTGACATGAAAGCGAACCGCCCCGAGCGGCGGCTTGATGTGACCGGGTTTTGGCCGGAACGTGGTGTTCGTATGGGCGCGGGGCGTGTTGCGCGATTGGAAGCTGAATTGAGCCGGGCCGCCCGGTTTGGCGGCTGCGACGAGGTTGTTTTTGCGGATGGATGGTTGCGTAGCGCCCCGTAGGGTGCGTGGGTTGCACCCACCCTACGTTGTTTGTGAATGGCTTTGTGGGCAGCGCTGAAATTTTTCTGCGAAAAATGAGGAGGCTCTGCCTCCACACCACCGAAGTATTTTCGACCAAAAGAAGGTGAAAATGACGCTTTACAGCAGGCCTGCGTATTCCATGCCTGCGCGCACTTTGGCTTTGGTTTCATCAGTGAGGCCCACCAGTGGGAGGCGCACCTCTTCGCTGCACAAGCCCAGCAGCGACATGCCGTATTTTGCCCCCGCAACGCCCGGTTCTGCGAAGATCGCCTGATGAAGCGGCATCAGGCGGTCGAGGATGTCCAGCGCTTTGGCATAGTCGCCCGCCAAAGTCGCCTCCTGGCCTTGCGCGCAAAGTGCTGGTGCCACGTTGGCCGTCACAGAAATGCAGCCGATCCCGCCGTGCGCGTTGAAACCCAGCGCTGTTGGGTCTTCCCCTGAAAGCTGGATAAAATCAGTCCCACAGGTGATCCGCGTTTGTGGCACCCGGCTGAGGTCACCGGTTGCGTCTTTGACGCCCACAATCATCGGCAGTTTGGCCAGCGTCCCCATGGTCGCGGGCGTGATGTCGACGATGGATCGTCCCGGAATATTGTACAGGATGATTGGCAAGTCGCAGTCCGCCGCCGCCGAGAAATGCGCGATCAGGCCGGCCTGCGTTGGCTTGTTGTAATAGGGCGTCACGACCAGTGCAGCGTCCGCACCCGCAGCTTTGGCCGCCTTCACAAGTCGCACCGTTTCAATCGTGTTGTTGGACCCCGCGCCTGCGATCACCGGGATACGGCCTGCTGCCGCCTCGACCACGATCTGTACGACTGCGTCATGTTCCGCGTGTGTCAGTGTCGGGCTTTCCCCGGTTGTTCCAACGGGGACCAGACCGTGGCTGCCTTGATCCACATGCCAGTCGACCAGTTTTTTCAGCGCATCACGATCCACCTGGCCGTTCGTAAACGGCGTGACAAGCGCGGGGAGAGACCCTTTGATCATGACGCATTTCCTTTTGTGTGCGCGGCCCCTCAAGTGACTGAGATTCGGGCCTATTGAAGTCGCGCGGACCCTAGACAGCTTTCCGCCGAGGGACAAGTTGGCCATTGTCTTAGGCCGCCGGGTGATTACCTTTGGATCATGCACCGACCGGAGGCCCCCTGACATGCGATTTCTGATGAGCGTTTTTCTGGTGTTGCTTGTCACGCGCGAAGCCTGGGCGCAGGACAGTGACCCCGGACTTGTCAGCGCCATCCAGTTGGCCGATCAGGGCGACTACGCCGCCGCATTTGAGCAGATCGCAGCGGGCAATGAGGTTGGCCATAGTCTTGTGACATGGTTGCGGTTGCGTGACGGTGACGCCGATTTTGCCGACTACATCGGTTTTCTAAAGGACCATCCGGATTGGCCAGCCCTTACCCGTCTGCGGGCTGCTGCTGAACGCGCTATTCCCAAGGGAGAGGATCCGCTGGTTGTTGGCGCCTTTTTCGCAAGCGAGGCACCTCAGACCGGAGAGGGTGCTGTTCGGTTGGCAGAGGCGCTGACCGCGCAGGGCCAGATTGCGCAGGCGAAAGACGTTGTTGTGACCGCGTGGACTGATTTGCGTCTGAGCGCGAATGGTCAAAGGGTAATGATTGAGGCCTTTGGCGATGTGATCGCCCCGCATCATGCCACCCGCGTGGACAACCTTTTGTGGCGCTGGCGTACGACAGAGGCGAAGGCGATGCTGCCGTTGCTGGATGAGGATCATGCCGCGCTTGTCACCGCTCGGATTGCTTACATTGACAATGACGGTGTCGCAAAGGCCGTTGCTGCTGTGCCTGCTGCTTTGCGGGACACGCCCGGATTGGCCTATGATCGGTACAGCTGGATGTCGTCCCGCGGGAACCGGACCCAGGCAATTACTTTGCTGAAGGCCAAGTCGATGTCTGCGGAGGCCCTGCAAGAACCTTTTCGCTGGTCTGGATGGCGTCGCGTGCTGGCCCGTTGGGAGATGCGCGAAGGTCGCGCCGAGAGTGCTTATGACCTTGCCGCGAACCACTTTCTGACTGAAGGCAGCTCTTACGCCGATCTTGAATGGATCGCTGGATATGTCGCTTTGCGGTATCTGGATGACCCTGCAACGGCCTTGACCCATTTCGAACGGATGGCTGCGGCTGTGGATACGCCGATATCGCTTGGTCGGGCTGGATATTGGCTGGGCCGGACCCACGCCGCATTGGGGGACGCAAATGCTGCTGCTGCAGCTTTTGCCCAAGGGGCCAAACACCAGACCAGCTTTTATGGTCTGTTGTCCGCAGAACAGTTGGGGATGCGATTGGATCCGTCGCTTACAGGGCGGGCTGACATTGTCGATTGGCAGGGCAGCGATGTGCTGGACAACCCGTTGGTGGTGTCCGCCTTGGCCCTGCTGGAAGGTGGCGAGCGTGGGTTTGCGACAGAGTTTTTCGCGCATCTGGGTCGCGAGATGGATGCCGCTGAGATTGGCCGCCTTTCGCAGTTGATGCAGGATTTGGACGATCCGTACTACGCTGTTCTGCTGGGAAAAGCGGCAGCGATCCGGGGCATTGTTGTGCCGTCCGCCTATTTTCCATTGCATGATTTGGCCCAGATGGAACTGCCCGCCGATCCTGAGTTGTCTTTGTCGATTGCCCGGCGCGAAAGCGAGTTTAACTTTCGCGCCGGTAGCCCTGTGGGTGCTTTGGGCTTGATGCAATTGATGCCAGCCACCGCCCGCGAAGTCGCCGGATTTTTGGAACTGCCATACTCGAAGGCCCGGCTGACCCGCGACTGGCGGTACAATGCGCGGTTGGGTGCCCGATATCTGGCAGAACTGGAAGGTCAGTTTGGTCCGTCTCCGGTTCAGATTGCTGCGGGATATAATGCGGGGCCAAGCCGGCCACTGCGGTGGATGGACGAACGGGGTGATCCGCGGTTGGGTGAGGTCGATGTGGTCGATTGGATCGAGCATATTCCGTTTCGCGAGACCCGGAATTACGTGATGCGGGTGACGGAATCGATCCCTGTCTATCAGGCGCGTTTGACGGGTCGGACGGATCGTGTGGCGTTTACGTCGTTGCTATTGGGCGAGAAACCGATCGTGCGCCCAGCGTTGCGGCCCGATCGGTCGTCCAGCGCGCCTGCGGTAGACGAAACGATTTCGACATCCACCTCTGTCGTGGCTGCTCAGGATCCTGTCGATGCGGCACCTGATCGCGAAACATCAACGACGATCCGACCAACGGCCCGGCCGGCCGACTAGGTGGATTTACGCGCCCGCCAAAGCGTGAACAGGCCCGATCCGATGACCAAAGCCGCCCCTAAGGCGACATGCAATTCCAGCGTTTCGCTGAAAACGGTGAGGCCGATCATGCTGGCAAAAACAAGCTGCAGGTACGCGAAGGGTTGTACGGCGCTGGCCTCGGCGACTTCGTAGCAGCGGATCAGCAGGTAGTGACCGGTCGCACCCGCAACGCAAAGTGCGGCCATCCACAGCCAGTCAGGGCCGGACATCGGCTCCCATGACCAGATACCGATGGCTGTAAGAAGAACCGCGCCGGTGACACCGGTCCAGAAGAAGCTGGTGGCTGTCGCATCTTTGCGTGCGGCATATCGCGTGAGCAGGGAGTAAAGCGCGAACATCAAGGCCGCCAGCAGCGGGACGATTGCGGCGGGTGAGAAGACGGTGATGCCCGGTTGCAGGATGATGAGGACGCCGACAAAGCCGATGCCGATCGCGGCCCAACGACGCCAGCCGACGGCCTCGCCCAAGATAGGACCGGAAAGGGCCGCAACGAGGAGGGGGTAGGAGGCGAAGATGGCGTGTGCCTCGACAAGACCAAGGAGCACGAAGCCCAGAACCATCACGCAGATTTCCGCCCCAAGCAATAGGCCCCGGAAGATTTGCAGGACCGGTTGCTTGGTGGCCGCTGCCGCCCGAATTGAGCCCGATTGTTTGGAGGCAATGGCGATCACGAAGGCTGCAAAGAACCAGTAGCGGATCATCACAACCATCAGCACGTTGTATTCGCCCGCCAGATGGCGCGAGATACCGTCTTGCATCGCAAAGACGAAGGTTGTGGCAATCATGTAAAGGATGCCGAGGCGGGTGTTGTTGGTTTGCATTACGCAGCCTTGACCCCGCGCGTCATGTGCCGTTTGCGCCCGAAACCGGGGGTGCGGGTGATCTCAAAGCCTGCGTCGGCCAAGGCGCGACGGACATGGCCCGCGGCCGTGTAGGTCGCAAGCGTCCCATTTGGCGCGGTGTGATCTGCAACGGCCTGCATCAGGGCCGGTTCCCACATGTCGGGGTTTTTGGCAGGAGAAAACCCATCGAGGAACCAAGCGTCGGCTGTGTCAGCCCATGCGGGCAGGGTGTTTCGAACGTCGCCTGTGATGACGTGCAGCGTAATACCGGGGGCGTAAGTCGCAGGCCCCTGCATTGCGTCTTCCCAGATGGTTAAAAGTGGGGCCGTCTGGGGCCGCAAGTCTGGAAACGCCTTAAGTGCAGCGGTGGCCTGGTCAGTGTTCAGCGGATATCCTTCGAAACTTGTGAAGGTCAGGGTGCCGGGCTTACCGGCGCTTTGCCACGCTTGCACAGTCGCCAGAAAGTTGAGGCCGGTGCCAAAGCCCAGTTCTGCGATATGTAGGTTATTCTTGAAACGTGTTGGCAGATCGTTGCCTTGGATAAAGACGTGGTTGGTCTCGGACAGGCCGTTATCAAGCGAATAGTAGGGGTCGTCAAAGCGGGTAGAGATCGGGACCTGGCCCAAATCTGTCTCTCTCCATGCAAGATCTGCCTGCTGGTTGCCCATGCCGATATGTCCTAAGTCCAGTTGGGGCGACAGTGGAAGGACCGCACGGGAATGGCAATCGTGGATGTGACCGTACGAGGCGCAGGCATTTTCGGCCTGTCGGTGGCCTATGCCTGTGCCAGTCGTGGTGCCCGCGTTTGTGTGATTGACCCGCGTGGCGTTGCTGGTGGGGCGTCTGGCGGGATCGTGGGGGCTTTGGCCCCGCATGTGCCCGAACAATGGAATAGTAAAAAAGCCTTTCAGTTCGAAAGCCTTTTGATGGCCGAGGCCTACTGGGCAGAAGTCGCAAAGATTTCGGGCCAGCCAACCGGCTACGTCCGGTCTGGGCGCTTGCAGCCCTTGGCCGATGATGCGGCGGTTGCACTGGCGCAGCAGCGCGCAGAAGGGGCTGCGGAGCTGTGGGAAGGCAAGGCTGTCTGGGAAGTGGTTTCTGCCGCTGAGCAGGGGGCCTGGGTGCCGCCATCTGCATCTGGCCTTGTAGTGCGCGACACTTTGTCGGCACTGATCCATCCGCGCCAAGCAACAACCGCGCTCGCGGCTGCTGTCAGGGCGTTGGGCGGCGAGATTGCCTCTGATGGCCCCGATGCCGGACGCGTGGTCTGGGCAACCGGGTGGGAAGGCCTTGTTGGCATGAGCGATCAACACCACCGGCAGATTGGGAACGGGGTGAAAGGTCAAGCGGTGCTGCTGGATTTTGATGCGGCAGGGCAGCCGCAGCTGTTCGCGGATGCCTTGCACATTGTTCCGCACACGGACGGCACGGTCGCGATTGGATCAACGTCAGAGCGGGAGTTTGCTGACCCAACAGCCGTTGATGATCAACTGGATGCAATTTACGCAAGGGCTATGGCTGCGTTTCCAATGCTGGCGGATGCGCCGATCATTGCGCGCTGGGCCGGTGTGCGCCCCCGAAGCCGTAGCCGGGCCCCGATGTTGGGCCCTCACCCTTTTCTGGAAGGTGCTTTTGTCGCGAATGGTGGCTTCAAGATTGGGTTCGGCATGGCACCCAAGGTCGGGGCTGTCATGGCCGATCTTGTTCTGGATGGTCGCGCAGAGATCCCGGATGCGTTTTCGGTTGATGCAAACCTATAGCCCCTTCGGGGCCGCCTGCGGCGGGCGGGCCGTTGAACGCGGGCGGGGTGTGTGGGACTGGCCTTGTGCCAATTGAGTTGTTTTGGCGAAATGAAGGGTGGGCCTGGTGCAAAACTAAGCCGTTTCGATATGACCGCTGGTGCACAGCCTGCCATCAGCTGCTTTGACCCAAAAGTGGCCGTCTTGCGCACACAATGTCGCGTCTTCGTGCACCAATAGGGGCGACGCGCCGCGGTAGCTGAAGGTTGTGAACGCACCGTAAAGTTTGGTCGCGAAAGCCATCATGAAATGTGCCAGTAACGGGCCGTGTACCACAAGTCCGCCGTAGCCTTCGACGTCTCTTGCATAGTCCGCGTCATAGTGGATGCGGTGGCCATTGAACGTCAGCGCGGAGTAGCGGAAAAGCTGCGTCGGTGTGAACGATAAGGCCTGCGTATGGCTGGCCACCGTCGGGGCCGGTTGCGGATCGGCTGGTTTGGCGTCGGCCGGGCGATACACCAGTTCCTGATACTCTGTGATGGCCAGTGTGTGCCGCTGCATGATGTCGTGTCGTATGCGGACAAAGGCGAGCGCCCCGGTCTTGCCTTGCTTGCGTGTCAGTGCTTCGACTTTACTGATCTTTTCGGCTTTAATTCCAGCCTTCAACGGTTGGTGCTGGATCACTTTGCCTGCGGCCCACATGCGTCGCGACGCCCCCATGTCCGGAATAAATGTTCCTGTTGCAGGGTGTCCATCAAGGCCAAGGGCCTCTGGCAACTGGGGATCCCAAAAGTAGATATGCTGCGCAAACGGCGGCAAAGCGTCACCGCTTTCAATGCCAGGCGTGTCCCCAAGGGTTGCCTGAAGCGCCCGCGCCCGCGCTGGATCAAGGCTGTCGGTGATGGATTGCGTTGGATCTGGATTGCCTGTCATGATCGTGGGGTAACGCGAATGCAGGAGCCGTGCAAATGCCGACAGTTCAAAGCCTTGATCATCTGGTGCTGACCGTCGCTGATGTTGAGGCAACTGTGGCCTTCTATCGCGACGTTCTGGGGATGAAACCTGAGCAGTTTCACCCCGCAGATGGGTCGACAAGGTGGGCGATGTTGTTTGGGTCGCAGAAGATCAATCTGCACAAGGCATCCGCCACTTTTTCCCCGCATGCACACGCCCCCAAGCCGGGGAGTGCGGATTTGTGTTTCCTGAGCGAGACGCCCTTGGCGCGCTGGCAGGTGCATCTGTCGAAAATGGGTGTTCCGACCGCAGAGGGCCCGATTGCCCGAACAGGGGCCACCGGGCCGATTGTGTCGCTTTATCTGCGCGACCCGGACGGAAACCTGATTGAGGTGTCGAACCGCGCCTAGACTGCGGCTTTCAGGCGGTCCATGAGGTCGGTCAGGGCCTTGTGATTAATCTCGTTGGTCAGGACGCCGGCTTCGTCGAATTGGGCGCTGCTGGCCGCAACAAGGACCTCGGGTCCTACGATCAGTCGAGGCCGGAACGGCATCATCAGGGACACGAGCATGGTTTGAGCCCGCTCGCCGCCTGCGCGGCCTGCAGTGGCCGAGATGATGGATACCGGTTTGTCCGTCCACGGCCCGCCCTTGGTGCGGCTGACCCAATCAAGCGCGTTCTTGAGAACGCCGGGGATGCCCTTGTTGTACTCTGGCGTCGAAATCACGACTGCGCCGGCGGATTTGATTTGGTCCGCGAGGGTCTGGACGCTGGCGGGGATGCCTTGCGCCTCTTCCAGATCACCATCGTAGAGCGGCAGACGCAGATCGCCTTCGATGAATGTGGATGCGCCAAAGGCTGTGGCCGCGTTGCGCATCAGCATCGTGTTTGTGGATTTGGCGCGAAGACTGCCAGAAATGCCAAGGAGGGTGGTCATGCAAAGATCCTTTTCGTGTCCGTTGTCTCGCTATGTAAAGCGTCTGGGGGCATTGCCAAGCGGCTTGTCTGTAGAGGGCGACGCAGCCATTGTGCCCGTTAAGGCGACAAGAAGGTGCAAGGCATGCGGCATGGCGGCAAGATATTAAGCGATCAACTGTTGAAGCTGGGCGTGCGCCGGGTGTTTTCGGTGCCCGGAGAGAGCTTTCTGGCGGCGTTGGACGGGCTGTATGACAGTGGGATCCAGAATGTTGTGTGCCGTCACGAAGGTGGTGCTGCAATGATGGCCGAGGCCCATGGCAAGATGACCGGCCAGCCGGGTGTGTGCTTTGTCACGCGGGGGCCGGGGGCGTGCAATGCCAGTGCAGGCGTGCACGTGGCGATGCAGGACAGCACCCCGATGGTGTTGTTTGTGGGCCAGATTGATACGCGGCACCGGGACCGTGAGACGTTTCAGGAGGTTGA
>CALILP010000168.1 GCA_938016515.1 uncultured Paracoccaceae bacterium | reverse complement strand
GACGTGCCCGACATGCCCTACCGCCAGGGTATAGTTGAGATCAGATGCCCGATTAGAGCCTTGGGGAGGGCTTGGGCAGATTGGTGCTATACTGCCGAAATCAATTGCAGCCGTTGGTCGAAAAAGCTCGAAGGACGGCTTCGTCCGCAAACCCGCCCTTCGTCACGTCACAGGCAGCGTCTTGATCGGACGCTGCCTGTTGCAAAGTTAGTCCGCGTCAGCGGGTTTGATCTTGTCCCATGTCCGGGTCTCGAAGTCAGAGGCTGCGTGACGCTCGCGTAGCTGCTCTTCTTCGGGGCCCCATGCCCGGTTGACCATGCGCCCGCGTTTTACGGCGGGCCGTTCTGAAATCTCGTCGACCCAGCGGTTGACGTGCTTGTAGGAGGCGACGTCGAGGAACTCTGCTGCCTCGTAGACCTTATTCTGCACTAACGCCCCGTACCACGGATAGGTCGCCATATCGGCGATGGAGTAGTCCGCACCGCCCAGATATGCGGTTTCGGCCAGGCGGCGGTCCAGCACGTCGAGTTGGCGTTTGGTTTCCATTGCAAAGCGGTTGATCGGGTATTCGAACTTTTCTGGCGCGTAGGCATAGAAGTGACCAAAGCCGCCGCCCAGATAGGGGGCAGAGCCTTGTAGCCAGAACAACCAGTTCAGGGTTTCGGTGCGCGCGTTGGCGTCTGTTGGCAGGAAGGCCCCGAATTTCTCGGCCAAGTACAACAGGATCGCACCGCTTTCAAAGACCCGCGCCCCGGTGCCGCGGTCAAACAGGGCAGGGATCTTGGAATTGGGGTTCACGTCGACGAAGCCGGACGAGAACTGGTCGCCTTCCTGAATGTTGATCAGCCATGCATCATAGTCTGCACCGGCATGGCCTGCCTCTAACAGTTCTTCCAGCATCGTGGTGACTTTGACACCGTTGGGCGTGGCGAGGGAATACAGCTGCAACGCATGGTCGCCAACGGGTGCATCTTTGTCGTGCGTCGCACCCGCAATGGGGCGGTTGATGTTTGCAAACTGGCCGCCGTTTTCAGCGTCCCATGTCCAGACCTTGGGAGGCGTGTATGTCATGTCGTGTCCTTTATTGAGGTCGAACGCGCGTGCAGTGCCGTTCTCAAGCGCTGAATATGGGGTCCCGATACCCAGACGCAAGCCGTCGCTGATCACGGTTTCGCGCGGCAATGTATACGTTAACGTGACGCATTCACGTCAGAATCGCGTCGATGCGACACCACCTCGTAAAAACCGACAGATCGGTCTCGAAATTAAATGATCTATTTGAAGGTTTTTTTGCGGTTTTCTTTCGTTTGCACAATAAATAGGCCAAAAAAGAATTTAACTTCATGCTGTTGGCGCTATCATTGCCTTTAGAAATCAAATTGTGGGCGCTAGGGTTCGCAGCGTGAGATCGACCGGTCATGTTGGGAGACGTGGCTGGTTACTGAAAATCCATGGGAGGTAATTAATGGATCGTCGTTCTTTTCTGAAAAATTCAGCGCTTGGTGGCTCTGCTGCCGCTGCAACCACTCTTGCGGCACCTGCTTATGCGCAAGGCAACCGGACGCTGACAATGGTCACATCCGTTCCAGAAGGTTTTGCCATCTTTGATGATGCTGCAAGCCGCCTGGCCGAAACCATCAGCACAATGTCTGACGGCACACTGACCGTCGACAAAAAGCCTGCTGGTTCCCTGGTTGGCGCCTTCGAAGTGTTCGATGCCGTGACTGCTGGTCAGGCTGATATGTATCACTCTGCCGACTACTACTTTGGTGGTCAGCACCCGGGGTACTATTACTTCACAGCTGTGCCTTACGGGACAACAGCGCAGGAAATGATCGCATGGTACCAGCACGGTGGCGGTAAAGAACTGCACGACGAGCTGGGTTCGATCTTTGGTCTGAAGTCCTTCCTTGCCGGTAACACAGGTGCCCAGCCGGGTGGTTGGTTCCGTAAAGAAATCAACTCTGCCGCTGATCTGCAGGGTCTGAAGTTCCGCATGCCGGGTCTGGGCGGCAAAGCCCTTGGTCTGACTGGTGCATCCGTTCAGAACGTACCGGGCGGCGAAATCTATCAGGCGCTGTCCACTGGTGCAATCGACGGTGCTGAGTGGATTGGCCCATTTGCTGACGAACGCCTTGGTCTGCAGGAAGTCTGCGAATACTACTACACAGGTGGTTTCCACGAGCCGGGCTCTGCTTTGTCTGCAGCCGTGAACCTTGACGTTTGGGACAGCCTGTCACCTGCGCATCAGGCGATCATCGAGAATGCCGCAATGGCCACGCACCACTGGAGCCTTGCACAGTCGGTGGCCGTGAACGGTGAGGCGCTGGAGCGTCTGAAAGCCGGTGGCACGAAAGTTCTGGAATTCCCAGATGACGTTTGGGACAGCTTCAAAGTTGCCTCCGCGCAGGCCCTGGATGAGTTCATGGGCGACGAGCTGTTTGCACGCATCCGCGAAAGCCATGAGACGTTCAAGGCGTCTGCAGCAGGCTGGATTGCGGCGTCTGACGGTGCGTTTACAGCGCAGCGTGACCGCTAAGCCCGTGTGAGGGTCAATCGGTAATAGGTTGATCTGCATCAAATAAGTCTGGCCCAGCATCCTTTAGGTTCTGGGCCAGACAACAGACTATCGCATGGTGCGGCGCGAAGACGGGCACCCCATGCAACTTCGGGGGAATTCCATGGAAGATGAGATCGCCTGCTCGGGTTTTTTCCGCGCATCGGCTGAGGACACCGTAAGTTGTCTCGATAAATTTGAGATGGGCGGCCCGCTGCAATATTTCTTCGGCAATCTGCTGGAGGCCCCATTCAACCTGATTTACGCGATCATCCATTGGGACATGTGGCTTGACTGGTCAAACAGCGAATCCTTGATGCGCTTCATTTATTACGGAGCCTCGGCAGAGCTGTTCTTCGTCCTCTTCTTCATCTTCCTGATCGTCACCGGCGTCGGATTTGCCCGTAATACGTTCATGTGGGCCTGCGTCCGCGTGCTGGAAGGCATTGCCAACGGTGTCGGACGGTTCTTTGCATGGGCTGGTTTGCTGATGGTCCTGCAACAGATCACCATCATCTTCATGCAACGGGTCTTTGCCGTATCCGAGATTTCATTGGGCTTTGGCATGACGTTCACAAAGGACGTCAGTTGGTGGTCAGAAGAGCTGAAGCTTTATAACGCCATGATTGTCTGCCTCTGCGCTGCCTACACCTTTGTGCAGGGCGGTCAGGTCCGTGTGGATCTGCTGTACGCAAACATGTCCTACCGGACCAAGCGTGCTTTCGACATGTTCGGAAGTATGGTGTTCATGATCCCTGCAGCCCTTTTGACGTGGCTGTATGGCTGGTTCTTCCTGTGGCGCCACCTTGTGGTGCCGAACCCATCCGCATCTGACACGCTGGACCGCCTGTTGGCGAAGTCCCGTGCCCTGCGCTGGAACGTTGAAACCATCGGCTTTTCGCCTAACGGGTTTAACGCCTACTTTCTGTTCAAGGTCCTGCTTGTGACCTTCACCCTGATGGTGATTTTGCAAGCAATTGCATTCTTTTACCGCTCATACCTCGAGCGAAAAGAGGGGCCGGACAGCGAAGGCAAATATCTTGATAAAGACCAACTCGGCGATCCGACCGCCGAACTCGTCGCAGACATTCACTAGGGGCGGGTTTAGACATGTTATTTGGTCTCGACGGCATTGAAATTGGTATCATCATCGTCTTTCTGACGCTGTTTGCAGGCATCCTTTCTGGCTTCCCGGTGGCTTTCGCCATTGGTGGGGCGGCTGTGATTTCCTTTGCGGTTATCGCAGCCTTGGACAGCTCTGGATATCTGATCCACCAAGCGGTTGACACAAGGTCAGCAGAATATGCGGCTGTTGTCGCCGAAGGTATCAGACCTGAGGCGATATCCGTCTTCCGATACCCCGATTTGCCCCGCTACGAGACCGCCCTTTTCCCGCAGGGCTGGGAAGTGGCGCTTGACCGCAACGTGGGCTTTATCGTCAACCGGATGAACGAGCGGGTCCTTGCAGGTCAATCCATCGAAACCCTGCTGGCTGTGATCATGTTTGTCATGATGGGGATCGTGCTGGAACGGTCCCGGATTGCTGACGAATTGCTGACCACAATGGCAAAGGTCTTTGGCCCGCTGCCCGGCGGTCTGGCTGTGTCTATCGTGATTGTGGGTGCTTTTCTTGCGGCCTCTACGGGGATTGTGGGTGCGACCGTTGTGACGATGGGCCTGTTGGCCTTGCCGACGATGCTTAAGAACGGCTACTCGCCAGAGCTGTCGACGGGTGTCATCGCGGCATCTGGCACGTTGGGCCAGATCATTCCGCCCTCTATCGTGATCGTTTTGCTGGGAACATTGGCCGGTGACCTGTATTCTGCCGCCCAAGAAGATCGCGCGCAACTGGCCGGGTGTACGGATGCTTTGACCTATCTGGGCGAGCCTGCGGTTCTGTCTGTTGGTACATTGTTTCAAGCGGCCTTGCTGCCCGGCATCCTGTTGGCCACGCTTTACGCAGGGTATGCGTTCTGTTTCGCCTTGTTGAACCCGTCCAAGGCACCTGCTGTTGAAATAACCGGCAGTGGCAATGGTGAAGTGATCACCCGCAACGAAGGCCTCTTGTGGTTCCTTGGTGCGCCTGTCTTGCTGATTGGTCTGTTCATTGGGATGGGTCAGGTCAATCTGGTTGGCGACCAAAGTTTCAATGTAGACAGCTTTACCGACACCACAGAAGCGGCCTCCCTGCGCACGAACGTGTCACCCGAATGTGCGGCCTCGATGATCGATCTGCACGGTCAGTCGGCCTGGGATGAGGCTGTCACGCAACAGGCAGCGATTGAAGATGCAGGCGGTATTGAAGAGTCGCGCGCCCTGACCGTCGAAGAACTGAACGCAGCGGTCGCAGCCAAGATCGACGAGGCCGCACCTATCGGGTCTGGCATCGCGATCTTTGCTTTGCTGGCTGGATTGCTGCTGGCGTTGGCACGCGGTGTGACCCCGTCGATGACACCTGCACCGTTGCTGGCAGGGGCCATTGGTATCTTGCTGATGCTGGCTGTTGATGTTGTCGTGATCTCGCCGGTTACAACGCCCGGTTTGACGACGTTGCTGATTGCTGTCCCTCTTGCGATCGTCCTGTACAGCCTGAAGTTTGCCAGTGCCCGGCTGTTCAGCAATGAGATCATCCGCGTGGTGTTCCCACCGCTGGTTCTGATCATTGCTGTGCTCGGCTCTATCCTTGGTGGGATCACGAACCCGACCCCTGCTGCTGCGTTGGGGGCTGGTGGTGCGATCCTGCTTGCGACCTTCCGCAAGTTGCAAGACCAGAACCGGTCCGGCTGGATCGTGATCTGGACTGCCTTTGCCATTGTGATCATGCTGGTTGTCGGCACCAACTTTGACATGCGCCTGAGCCGCCCAAACGTCCGGTGGGAAGACTATATCGCCTTCTTTGTGGCCTTTGGTGCTTTCCTGTTCACCATGTTCGGTCTGCTGTGGTCTTGCGTCACCTTGTTCTTTGGCAACGTTCTGACCCCCGTCGTCCGCGAGACAGCCAAGGTCACGTCGATGGTGTTCACCATTCTGATCGGGTCACAGCTGTTGAACCTTGTCCTGATTTCTTTTGGAGGCGAGCATTACATCCAGCAGTTCCTGCGGTCTTTTGACAACGAATGGACCGTGTTCCTGATCGTGATGCTGGTGTTGTTTGTGCTGGGCTTTGTGCTGGATTTCCTTGAGATCATCTACATCGTGATCCCCATCGTTGGTCCCGTGATCTACGGTGGCACGTTTGATCCCAAGTGGGTGACGATTATGATCGCTGTGAATCTGCAGACATCGTTCCTGACCCCACCCTTTGGCTTTGCCCTGTTTTATCTGCGGGGTGTTGCCCCGAAAGAGATCACCACAGGTCAGATCTACCGTGGTGTGATGCCCTTCATTGGCATTCAGGTGGCGGGTCTGATGTTGCTGGCGGCCTTCCCGGCGGTGGTCACGATCGTGCCGAACCTGCTGGGCGGGTGACAAATTCTCAATGAGAATTTGTGGCCAATTTCTCATTGAGAAATTGCGTTACCCAGCAGTGATGTTGGTCCTGTCATAGGGGCAGGTGATGTCTGTTGTCCGTGCAAGCATGTCCCAGGTGACCGTCTCGAATTGTTCTGGCCAGGCGGCCCCGATGGTCACAGCATAGGTCCGGGCGCGCGGCAGGTAGGCTTTGGCATAGGCCAGGTGGGACGCGATGATATCCGCCCGGTTCGTTCCCGGCGGGGGCAGGGCCGTTAGCAGGTCTTTCTGGTCTAGGGTAATCAGCCGGTTCAGATGCAGCATGCCGCCCCGCACGGGGTCGGCCGTCTCTGCGATCAAGAGATCGACCAGCTTGTTGCGCAAGTGAAAGACCCCGAGAACACCGTTGTTATACTCGGCCCGGCCATCAACAAGGTGGAGCAGGCCAAGGATGCGGATGAATTCTTCAACGTCATATGTGAATCGGGCAGCACTTGGTGTGAGCGGTGGGGCATTGGCAGGCAGGCCTTCATAGATCCCGTCATGATCGAACAGGGGTGTCAGCTTGTCTTGGGTGTGGGATTTCATTTGCTCTGGTTTGAGAATGATGACATCCGTCCGGGCCCAATCCGCTGTGATGGCGTTGATCAGAACCGGGACGGTTGTGCGATCCCACCACAAGACAATCTCGCCTGTCAGGCCCACAGCGTCTTTCCAAAGATGGGCCACAGCATCGGTTGCACCGTCTTCTGCCACCAACAGGAAATCGATGTCGCTATAGGCGTCTGCGTGACCGGTTGCATAGCTGCCGCTGAGAAACAGCGCGCGGATGCCTGGTTTATCCCGCAGCGCATCAGCAAGTGTTGCGATGATTTTCGGATGATCCATCCTGGCAGTCCTTTTCGGGCTGAACGACGGACGTGGCGTGGCCTATGTGATTGGTCGTCCGTCTGGGAGATTGATCCGGGCGACCTGTTCGGCAATCGGATCCGTCGTAGATGGCGTCAGTGCGCCACTGTAGGTCTCTGGGTTCAAGAGTGTTTCCCACTGGCGGTCGTGGTAGATTTCCAACCCCGAGAACTTGGCTTTGTAGTCCATCTTCGGGCTGCCGGGCACCCAATACCCCAGATAGACATAGGGCAACCCAAGGTCTTTTGCGATCGCGATGTGGTCAAGGATCAGGTAGGTCCCAAGAGAATTGCGCGCAAAGTCCGGGTCAAAGAAGGAATACACAAGGCTCAGCCCGTCATCCAGAATATCCGTCAGGCAAACCGCCCGCAGGTCAGTCGTTTCCAAGTCAGTGTATTCAATCAGCCGCGACCGGATCGGGGTCTCTTCCACCATTGCCGCAAACTCGAACATGTCCATGTCAGCCATGCCACCCGTCGCATGGCGCGAATCCAGATAGCGGCGGAACAAATCGTATTGGCTTTCTGTGGCCCACGGCGATGTCGCGCGGCGCTGCAATGATCCGTTCCGCTTGGATATCCGCTTTTGTGATTTGCTGGGGGCAAAGTCTGCCACTTTGATCCGCGCTGACATGCAGGCCGCGCATTCTGCGCAAGCCGGTCGATACAACACGTTCTGAGACCGACGAAACCCTTGTTTCGACAGGCTATCGTTCAGCTTTGTTGCCGTGTCCCCTTGCAAGGCAGTGAACAGCTTTCTTTCCATCCGCCCGTCAAGGTACGGGCAGGGCTGTGGCGCAGTCACATAAAACTGCGGCGCGATGGGAAGCGTGTGGCGCATGAATTCCAACGTGAATAAACACACCGACGTTAACAAGTGCCGCCACGCAAAAACAAGCCCCCCATATAGCGGGGGGCTTGCCATGGTGACGCAGGGGCATCAGTGGGCGGGGACGCGTGCCGATTGATGCTGATGTGGGGTCAGTCTGCGTCGTGTCGGATACGGGCCCGCTCGTCCATGAAGGTGTCAAATTCCACCTTGTCCTTGGCGTCTCGCAGGCGGTCGAGGAAGGTTTCAAAGCTTTCTTGCTCCATCTCCAGCCGGTCCAGCATGTCCATCCGGTAGGCGTCGAATGCGGCGTTTCCGCTTTTTGGTGCCGGGCCTTCGGGTTTCAGGGATTGGACAAGGTTTGCCAGCTCTTCCGAGGAGGGTCCTGATTTCGCGCTGAACGCAAAGGTCCCGCGCCAGCCGATGATCACAGCAAGTGCCACACCTGCCGGCCAGAAAATGTTGAGTGCCACGATCGTGACCGGGATCGCAAAACCTGCAAACAGGATCATCCCCAGAACCTGCACCGCGACCGGTGTGCCAGAAGATGCAGGATGCGACGTGTGTTGGTTTGTCATTGGAATACTCGTCATCTTATGTGTGCCTTTCATCAATCTAAACAAAAAGCCCCTGTGGGAGGAACAGGGGCTTTTCGTCGTTTAGCTGTCGGAGGTATCGCTGTCTTTGCGACCTGCACGTTCGTCCATAAATTCGTCGAACTCAGCTTTATCTTTGGCTTCGCGCAGACGCTCGAGGAATTCCTCGAAGTTTGACTGCTCTTCTTCCAGACGACGCAATGTCTCGTCTTTGTAGCTGTCGAAGGCTGCGTTGCCAGTTGAGCGGTTCATCCGCAGGCCACCAGACCGACCACAGCCACCACCGCGTTTGCGCCGCGAGATGCCGGTGCCAGAGAATTTGTCGTTGATGACCATATAGGCTGTCATCGCCAGACCAACTGGCCAAAAGACGATATAGCTGCCGACCATCGCCGTGATCCATGCAGCACGCCCCCGTGCATCAAGCCAGGCTTCGGTCCGGGCGAAAAAGCCGGGACGACCATGGCCCATATCGGAGGAGGCGTTCAGGGTTGCGGTTTGCATGTGCGTATCCTTTGTCTGTGTGAGGTGAAGGTCTTATGTGAATGCCTTTCACATTACCAATATTGGGATGTGGACCTCTGACTGCAAGGGATAATGTGAATGTTTTTTACATAAAGAGGAATTATACCGTAAAATCAGATATTTGACTGTTTGATATTCGCAATAATTCCGCTGGTGCAATCCGAAAAATGTGCCGTGGCGTGCCTGCAGCTGCGAAAATGACGTCAAATTCCATCAATCTGGGGTCCGCAAAGGCCCGGATCGGGTTCAGATGCCCAATTGGCGATACCCCTCCGATTGCAAAGCCTGTCTGTGTGCGGATCAGGCCTGCGTCTGCTTTGCCCAAGGGCTCGCCTGCGACCATGCTGGCTTTGTCCACGTCCACCTGATTGCCACCCGCTGTCAGGAATAGGATCGCCTTGCCGCTGCTGACCCCTGCGAAGATCACCGATTTCGCGATTTGGTCCAGATGGCATCCCGCTGCGTCTGACGCTTGCTGGGCGGTCTTGGTCAGATCGCTCATTTCAAGGACATCGGTTTGCACGCCTGCTGCTTGCAGCGCTGCTTTGACCCGTTTCAAACTCTTGCTCATGTGGATGTCCTTGCCTAGCGTGCCGCTATGACAGCCCGCACATCTTTGCCGCAAGACATCATTGCGCCCACCCAAACACAAGGGCCGACCCGATGAGCATTGCCGCCCGCATGACCCGCAGCCCGCGTCCGTTTGATGCCGACCGGGGGGCGGATGCCCCTGTGGACGGGTTCAGTCCGGAGATGCAGGCCTTGCTGATAGGCACTGCTGGGTCCAGCCCCTATCTGGCCGGTTTGATCCACAGTGAGGCCGATTGGCTGCCCTCGGCATGCGATGACCCAGAGGCCGCTGTTGCCGCGATTTTGGCAGAGGTCGCTGCATTGCAGGTTGACGATTTGTCTGCCGGTTTGCGCAAGGCCAAGCGCAGGATTGCCCTGATTGCGGCCCTTGCTGATCTGGCGGGCGCTTGGCCGCTGGAGACTGTGACAGGTGCGCTGACTGACCTTGCCAATGCCGCCGTTCACCGCTGTATCACCGGACTGATCGGTCAAGAAATCGCACGCGGCAAGCTGCCCGGTGCGACCGCGGATGATGCCGCTGTGGGGGGCGGTATGTTTGCGCTGGCGATGGGCAAGATGGGTGCTGGAGAGTTGAACTATTCCTCTGACATCGATCTGATCTGTCTGTTTGACGAGACCCGTTTTGACCCAGACGACTATCACGACGCGCGTTCCAGCTTTATCCGGGTCACCCGTCGCATGACCGCGTTGCTGAGTGATGTCAGCCAAGGTGGCTATGTGTTTCGCACTGATTTGCGGCTGCGCCCTGATGCCTCTGTCACCCCGGTGTGCCTGTCGATGGAAGCCGCCGAGGGGTATTATGAAAGTGTCGGCCGCACATGGGAACGTGCTGCCTATATCAAGGCCCACCCCTCGGGCGGGGATCTGGACGCAGGGGCCCGGTTTTTGAAAACCCTGACCCCGTTTGTCTGGCGCAAGCATCTGGATTTTGCAGCCATTGAAGACGCCCATGATATGCGTCTGCGGATCCGGGACCATAAGGGTCTGGGTGGCCCGCAGTCCCTTGAGGGTCACAATATGAAGCTGGGCCGGGGCGGTATTCGCGAGATCGAGTTCTTCACCCAGACCCGTCAGTTAATTGCCGGTGGCCGGGACGCGGGTTTGCGGGTGCGGGGCACCGTCGATGGCCTGGCAAAGCTGGCCGGGGCAGGGTGGATTGACCCCGGCGATGCTGCCTTGCTGACCGATCATTACCGCGCCCACCGCGAGGTCGAGCATCGTTTGCAAATGATCAACGACGCCCAAACCCACGATCTGCCCACCACGCCAGAGGGGTTTGCCCGGCTGGCCGCTTTGATGGGCCGCGATGTTGCCGATTTGCGCCGCGAGATCACAGATAGGTTGGATGCCGTGCATACCCTGACCGAAGGGTTCTTTGCCCCCGATGCTGCTGGTCCCGCGACAGCTTCGGATTGGGGCGAAGAGGTGACAGCCCGGTGGCCTGCCTACCCTGCGCTGCGCTCGGACCGGGCCAGCGTCATCTTCCAGCGCCTGCGCCCTGTCATCATGGAAAAGCTGGCGGCCGCCGCGAAACCCGATGAGGCGCTGGCGCAGTTCGATGGCTTTCTTGCCGGGTTGCCTGCGGGCGTCCAGTTGTTCTCGTTGTTCGAGGCCAACCCGCAGCTGACCCAGCTGATTGTTGATATAGCTGCGACTGCGCCTGCTTTGGCCCATCATCTGTCCCGCAATTCCGGTGTGTTTGACGCGGTTCTGGCCGGATCTTTCTTTGATCCGTGGCCGGGTGTGCCGGCCTTGGTCACCGAAGCAGCCGATGTTCTGGACCGCGCGTCTGATTATGAAACCCAATTGGTCGCCCTGAGACGGTGGACGAAAGAGTGGCACTTTCGGATTGGTGTGCATCACCTGCGGGGTTTGATTGATGCGCATCAAAGCGGTCAACACTATGCCGATCTTGCACAGGCGACGGTACAGGCCTTGTGGCCCGTCGTGATTGCGGCGTTTGCGCAAAAGCATGGCCCCCCGCCGGGCCGGGGTGCTGTGGTGTTGGGCATGGGGTCGCTGGGTGCCGGTCAGATGAACGCCACCAGCGATCTGGACCTGATCATGATTTACGATCCGGCGGATGTTGAGGCCTCAGACGGAAAGCGTCCACTTGCCGTCCGGCCTTACTATGCCCGGCTGACGCAGGCATTGGTGACCGCCCTGACAGCCCCGATGTCCGAGGGCCGCTTGTACGAAGTGGATATGCGACTGCGTCCATCGGGGCGGCAAGGTCCGGTGGCCACATCGTTGCTGTCGTTCCAAAGCTATCAGCTGGAAGAGGCTTGGACATGGGAGCATCTGGCACTGACCCGCGCCCGCCCGATCGCAGGGCCGGTCGATCTGGCCACCGACGTCACCGCGACGATTGCGCAGGTGCTGATCCAGCATGCAGGTGACGCCCGGATCATTCCTGATCTTGCAGAGATGCGGACCCGGTTGGCGACGGCCAAACAGCCGCAAAGCCCGTGGGATGCAAAGCTGGGGGTAGGCCGGATGCAAGATGTGGAACTGTTGGCGCAAGCTGCCAGTTTGCGATCTGGCGGAACGACCCCGGATACCGCCTCTCAGATTGCGGCCGGTGTACAGGGTGGGTGGTTCACGGCGTCAGAGGCTGCCGCATTGCAAGCCGCCCATCGGTTGCTTTGGCAGGTGCAGGCCACAGCCCGGCTTTTAACCGGAGATGTTCTTGATCCAGATGTGATCGGCGCAGGCGGCGTCACAATGGTTTTGCGCGAAACCGATATGTCATCGCTTGACGCTTTGCTGTCCACGCTGGAGGATGTGACCCAAGCGGCCGGTCAGGTGATCGCTGCGAAACTGGACAAGGCAACGTCGCAATGACAGTGAAAGATCCGCGCGATCCCAAAGGGTTGATCCGAGACTCCTATCGCATCCCCGGCATCACAGCCGCTGAATGCCGGTCGATCTTTCTGGATTGGGCCTTAAGCGTTTCTGCCGATGACCCGCGCGAGACGATCCAGCACCTTTTGACAGACCATGGTGCTGTCGCGCCCGATCACCCTATGACACAGACATTGACCGCTGCATTGACAGATGCCGGACCTGCGCGCCGCCGTGGCGGCCGCAAAGCGCGTTTATCGCGCTAAAGCTGCGGCTTCCTTGGCCAGCGCTGTGATCCCGGCCCAGTCTTTTGCTGTCACAAGATCTTTTGGGGCTACCCAGCTTCCGCCGACGCACAGCGTGTTCGGCAGGCTGAGGTATTCATGTGCGTTCTGCAAGGACACACCGCCTGTCGGGCAGAATTTGACCTGCGGGATTGGTGCGCCAATGGCCTTCAGGGCAGGGGCACCGCCGTTGGCCGCAGCAGGAAAGAACTTTTGCACCGTATAGCCGCGTTCCAGCAGGCGCATCGCCTCTGATGCCGTGGCGGTGCCGGGCAGCAGCGGCAGGTCGTTTGCCTCGCAGGCGTCGAGGATCAGGTCAGTGGCACCGGGCGAGACCCCAAACGTTGCACCCGCCGCTTTCGCCGCTTCCACGTCCTGTGGGGTCAGCAAAGTGCCTGCACCAACAACGCCGCCCGCGACTTTGGCCATTTCGGCGATGACCTCTAGGGCTGCGGGTGTGCGCAGGGTGACTTCCAAGGCAGGCAGACCGCCGTGCACCAATGCGGCTGCAAGGTCTTGGGCGATGCTGGCGTCATCTACAACCAGAACCGGAACAACCGGGGCAAGGTTGCAGACATCTGCTGCGGCTTTAGAGGCTTCTTGGGGTGTCATCGTCTTATACTTTCAATAGGGGTGTTCACAGAACAACAGCTGCGCCTTCAGTAGCAAGGCCAACGTTCTGGCGGAAGACCGCAAACAACTCGCGGCCAACACCGTTTCCGTTGCCCGACAGATCAGCTTCGGCAACGGGCCGCGCATCCAGATCAACGCCGACAACGTCGATCACGCCTTGAGTGGCATCAAGCCGCACGATATCGCCGTCTTGTATCTTTGCGATAGCCCCTCCGTCTGCCGCTTCCGGGCAGACGTGAATGGCAGACGGGACCTTGCCCGATGCACCTGACATGCGCCCATCGGTGACCAATGCGACTTTCAAGCCGCGATCCTGCAGCACCGTCAGGGTGGGTGTCAGGCTGTGCAATTCTGGCATCCCGTTGGACCGAGGCCCCTGGAACCGCACCACCACGATGGTGTCTTGGGTGAACTCTCCGGCTTTGAAGGCTGCTTTTACCGCTTCCTGGGTGTGAAATACGCGGGCAGGGGCTTCGACGATGTGGTGCTCTTCTTTTACCGCAGAGGCTTTCATCACACCGCGCCCGATGTTTCCGGACAATTGCACAAGGCCGCCTGTCTTTTGGAATGGGTCGGTGGTGGGCCGGAGGATCTTTTCGTTCAAAGAGGTCTTTGGGCCGTCACGATAGGTGATCTCGTCGTTCTGGAACGTCGGCTCGCGGCGGTACAGATCAAGGCCCTGACCTGCGACGGTGACCACATCGTTATGTAACAGGCCCCCATCAAGAAGGTTGCCAATCATGTATTGCAGGCCACCGGCTGCGTGGAAGTGGTTCACGTCTGCCAGACCATTTGGATAGACTTTCGCCATCAGCGGAATGACCTGCGACAGATCATCAAAGTCTTCAAGGTCCAGTACAATCCCTGCCGCCTTGGCCATCGCTGGCATATGCAAAATCAAGTTGGTCGACCCGCCGGTTGCCATCAGACCAATGATGCCGTTCACAAAGGCTTTTTCATCAAGGACCTGATAGACGGGCGTGAATTCATTGCCTTGGCTGGTGATTTGCACTGCGCGCTGGGTGCCTGCAACGGTCAGTGCCTCACGCAGGGGCGTGCCCGGATTGACGAAAGAGGCGCCGGGCAGGTGCAGCCCCATGAACTCCATCAGCATCTGGTTGGTGTTGGCTGTCCCGTAAAATGTGCAGGTGCCGGGGCCGTGGTAGGCGGCCATCTCGGCGGCCATAAGTTCTTCGCGGGTGGCGTCACCGGTGGCGAACCGGGTCCGAACCTTTGCTTTTTCGTCGTTTGGCAAGCCCGAGACCATCGGACCTGCAGGCAGGAAGACCGAGGGGATATATCCGAATGTGGCCGCAGCCATGACCAGACCGGGTATGATCTTGTCACAAACCCCAAGATAGACGGCCGCGTCAAAGACGTTGTGTGACAAGCCAACACCTGCGGCCAAGGCAATGACGTCGCGCGAGAAGAGGGACATTTCCATGCCCGTCTCACCTTGTGTCACGCCATCACACATCGCAGGTACGCCGCCTGCGACCTGTGCGGTTGCACCGACGGACCGAGCCGCTGCCTTGATGACGTTGGGATAGGTCTCGAACGGTTGGTGCGCCGACAGCATGTCGTTGTAGGCCGTGATGATGCCAACATTGGGAGCATGGCCCGCCGCAAGATCGTCCTTCTGATCGCCCATCGCAGCATAGGCATGGGCTTGACCGCTGCAAGACAGGTGTGCCCGGCGGGGACCTTCAGAAGCCGCGCGGCGCATGACATCAAGATAGGCAGCGCGGGTTTTCTCGGACCGTTTGCGAATGCGGGCAGTGACGGCGTCAATCTGGGGGTTAAGTGACATGCTGACCTCACTTTGCGGTAACTCGGGACATTTGCGCGACCGATAGCAGCTTTCGTTAGCGCTAACAACCATGATTGCACAACATCGACGATCTTGGTTTCCAAAGCCCTTAGGAAAGAGGTAGGACGGGCCATGACTGATGTAAATCCCACCTCCCGCCCCGTGATCCGCCTGAACGCCAAGGGGGACGCGCGCGCGATCCGCCACGGCTTTCCTTGGGCGTATGCCAATGAAGTTGTTCTGGACCGGCGCACCAAGGCGCTGGCCGGGGGCACGATTGCTGAATTGCAGGATGCAGAGCGCAGGCCTTTGGGTACGGTTGCTTTCAACTCTGCCTCGAAGATCATCTGCCGGATGCTGGATCGGGACCCCGAGGCGGTGATTGATCAGCCGTGGTTTACCAAGCGTCTGGAGCGTGCCTTGGCCCATCGGGAGCGTCTGTTTGCCCAGCCGTTCTACCGTTTGGTCCATGCCGAGGCAGATGGCCTTCCGGGTGTCGTGATTGACCGGTTTGGCGCGTGTGCTGTGGTGCAGCCTAATGCGGCGTGGGCCGATGTGATGGTGAATGATCTGGTCGCGGCTTTGGTTGCTGTGACCGGGGTCACAACGGTGGTGATGAACGGGACCGGCCGCGCCCGGACCCTGGAGGGCCTGGAAGAGCGGACCGCGGTTGTGCATGGTCCGGTCCCCGATGGGCCAATCGCTGTTTCCATGAATGGTGCCACCTATATGGCCGACGTCATTGGCGGTCAAAAGACTGGCCTGTTTTTTGACCAACGTCCGAACCACGCTTTCACCGCCGGGTTGGCGCGGGATGCGCATGTGCTGGATGTGTTCAGCCATGTCGGTGGGTTTGGGTTGGCGGCTTTGGCCGGGGGTGCGGCGAAGGTCTTGGCTGTGGATGGATCGCAACCCGCGCTGGATTTGGCGTTGCAGGGGGCTGCGGCGATGGGCGTGCAAGATCGCTTTGCAGTGCGCAAGGGGGATGCTTTTGAGACGTTGGCGGCTTTGGCCGCGGAAGGCGAGACCTTTGACGTGGTGATCTGCGATCCGCCCGCCTTCGCGCCGTCGCGGAATGCTTTGGACAAGGGGTTACGGGCCTATGAGAGGGTTGCGCGCTTGGCAGCACCATTGGTGAAGGACGGTGGTTATCTGGGTCTGTGTTCGTGTTCGCATGCGGCGGATCTGACGAAGTTCCGCAACGCGTCTGCCCGTGGGATCGGGAAGGCCGGACGGCGGGGCCAGATCGTTCACACTGGGTTTGCCGGGCCGGACCACCCGCTGATGCCGCATCTGGCGGAAAGTGGATACCTCAAGTCTGTGTTCTTCCGGCTGTGAGGATCCTGATCGACACTTGCGTATTGTATCCGACCGTGATGCGGGAGGTGGTTCTTGGATGTGCGGCAGCGGGGCTTTGCGAGGTCCGCTGGTCGGATCGGATTTTGGAAGAATGGGCGCGGGCCGCCCGCAAGATCGGGCCGGAGGGGGAGACCTTGGCACGCGGTGAAATCGCGGCTGTTTCTGCGCGGTTTCCGGATGCTGTGGTGGGCTATGCTGCGGATCAGTTGCGCCAGTTCTGGTTGCCGGATCCGGATGATATTCATGTGCTGGCGGCAGCCGTGGTTGGGTCTTGTGATGCGATCATGACGGTGAATGTGAAAGACTTTCCGCGTGATGTGTTGGGGGAGTATGCCCTGCTGCGGGTCGAACCGGACCGGTTCTTGCTTGATCTGCTGGAGACAGACCGGGTGCGCGTGGTGTCGGTGGCAGAGGCGGTTCTGGCGGAGGCGCGCAGGCTATCGGGTGAGGATTGGACGATGCGTGCGCTGATGAAAAAGGCGCGACTGCCGCGATTTGGCAAAGCTGTTGCGTCAATGGGCTGACAAAATCTGAAACAGATTTTGGGCCAATTTTTGGGACAAAAATTGTTTCACCGCGCCCATTTGGCTTCATTGGCCTCGATTGCTGCGATGCGCTGTGGTGTCTTCGGGTGGCTGAGCATCCACGCAGGAAGTGCAGCTCCATTTGCGCCGGTCAGCTTTTCAAGCTTGTGAAACAGCGCCTTTTGCGGTGCTGTCCCGATGCCTGCTTTGACCAGCAAAGCAGATGCATATGCGTCCGCCTCAAATTCGTCTTTGCGTGACAGCCCCGCTGCCAAAAGTCGCATCGCGTGCCCCGCAATCCACGCCCCGATCCCAAAGGGCAGGAACCGGCCGAGGATCATCGCAATCACTGTGCGCGCTGCGTTCTGACCTGAAAAATCAATCATCCGGCGGCGCGCATGGCCCAAGGCGACGTGGCCCAATTCATGCGCGATGACGCTTGCCATTTCATCTGCAGAAACCTGACCCGCCTTGTATTTGTTAAAGAAACCCCGCGTGATGAAGATGCGTCCATCAGGAGAGGCCAGCCCATTGACCGGTTCGATCTCGTAGATGTTGACCCGGATTCGCGGGATTTCGAGGGCCTGCGCCATCTGATCGCATAGCTGGCGTAGCATGGGGTCTGCAAGTTCTGTTGATTTCTCGTCCAGCTCTCGTTTGGTTCGCCATGCTGAAAACCGGTATAGCGCGTAGCCGTAGAGGACGGCGAGCAGGATGGGGGCCAATCGGATCATGATCTGGATATGGGGCTGGGCCCCCAGTTAGGCAAGCGCTTGGGCTGGAAGTTGTCATGAGTTGTTTTGGCGAAATGAAGCAGGGCCTTGTGCGTCTCATCCGGCGGTGTGGTTGATGCGCCCCGGATTTGCGGTGTTCGGGCCAGATGAAGGGGACGGTGTGGCCGCCCGTCAGGCGGGTACCTGGCCACTATTGTGTGTCGTCTGGTGGAGTTCATCGGTGGTGTTGGTTGCGGTTAGCTAAGCTGTTTCATGCCGGATGTGAGGCCTGCGATTGTCATCGGCACCATGCGGTCAGCCCCGAAGATCTGTTGGATCATCTGGATGGATTGCGTGTAGGGCCAGTAGCGTTCTGTCAGCGGATTGATCCACAGGTGTTTGGGCCATTGATCGCGGATGCGCCGCAGCCAGACTTCACCTGCTTCTGGGTTGTAGTGTTCGTTGGCACCACCCGGGTAAGCCACCTCGTAGGGGGACATGCTGGCGTCGCCCACGATGATGCAGGTGTAGTCCGACCCGTAGGTGTTGAGGATATCATGGGTTGCAATCTGCTGGTTCCAGCGGCGGCTGTTGTCTTCCCAGACCCCTTCATAGATGCAATTGTGGAAGTAGAAGTGCTTGAGGTGTTTGAATTCTGACGTGGCTGCGCTGAAGAGTTCCTCGACCGTTTTGATATGCGGGTCCATAGAGCCTCCGACATCAAGGAATAGCAGGACTTTCACCGCATTGCGCCGCTCAGGCCTTGTTTGCACATCCAGATAGCCGTGTTCTGCCGTCGCCCGGATCGTCCCGTTCAGGTCAAGTTCGTCATGCGCCCCGTTGCGCGCCCAGCGGCGCAGACGTTTGAGCGCCACCTTGATGTTGCGCGTGTCCAGCTCAACCGTGTCGTCAAGATTGCGGAATTCCCGTTTGTCCCAGACTTTGATCGCCCGTTGTTGGCGGCTTTCGTTTTGCCCAATCCGCACGCCTTCCGGGTTATAGCCGTAGGCCCCGAACGGTGAGGTTCCCGCTGTGCCAACCCATTTGTTCCCGCCCTGATGGCGACCTTTCTGTTCTTCAAGACGCTTCTTGAGCGTTTCCATCAGCTTGTCGAAACCACCTAAGGCCTCGATCTCGGCCTTTTCGGCCTCTGTCAGGTGCTTTTCGGCCATCTTTTCCAGCCAGTCCGCTGGGAGTTCGACCGCGTTGAGAACTGCCTCTGTGCTGATATTCTCAAGCCCTGAGAATGTCGCCCCGAAGGCCTGATCGTAGCGATCAAGGTGGCGTTCATCCTTGACCATGATCGCCCGACCCAGAAAGTAGAAAGCGTCGATATTGTAAGTTGCAAGGCCTGCCTGCATCCCGTCAAGGAAGGCCAGAAACTCGCGCAGCGTGACGGGCAACCCGGCCTTGCGCAGATTGTCGAAGAACGGGAGGAACATCAGCCCTGCAGGGCTGCGCGCTCGATGAACACAAGCGCAAAGAGGCCGATGATCGCCCCGATGATGGCCAGCACCCCGGCCCATTGCAGCAGATCAAGCGTTTTGCCGCCCCGCCGCTTTGCGCTGAACGCCCCGACCAAAGCGCCGATCAGGATGCCGGACAGGGGATAGATCATGGGCGCTGGTCCTTTAAAGCGGGCGCAGGGCTGCGATCTCATTGAGGCGGGCCTGCACGTGGATATCCTGTCCAAACCCGTAGCGCGCCCATCCCAGACTGTCCAGACGCACAGCCTCGGCTGCGGCATTGTCACCCTGCAGGTCTAATGCTTCTGCCTTGAACATCATGAGTGTCGCCAACAAGGCTGCGTTTTGGTGATTGCGTGCTTGCGGGATTGCAGTGTTCACGATGGTGATTGTTTTAGCCGCATCCCCTTCCGCAAGTGCGAAGGCTGCCCGTTGTACCGCAATGTGGGCCGCATGGATCTGAGTGGCAGGATTGGATCGGTAGATCTGTTCTGCCCGCAGGAATGCGCTGATAGCTTGGTTGGAATTGTGACCGACCTGCAAGCGTCCGTAGGCGTAGTGTGCAAAGGCCTCGCGTGGTCCGCCCCATCCGTTGGTCTGGCTGAGCCTGATCGCTTGTTGTGCCGCAGCCCTGCGTTTGCGGGGCGAGGTTGCCGCCGAAAGGGCCGTCCGGACTGCAGCGATCCAGGTTTGATCTGTCGATTGGCTGGGCCGGGACCCGACCCTTTGGCCTGCCGGGTTCATGCGTGTCAGCAAGCCGGGCAGCCGCGATGCAACGGCCCGCCGGTTCATGCCGTTTGACAGTTCTGGTGCATAGTACATCCGCAGCACCAGCATATCAAAACTGGTCAGCACGTTGTGAATGTTGTCGTCGTTAAAGACGCTGTCTGGCAGCCGGTACAGATCATTGAGCGGCCCGATGGCTTGCGCCAGTTCCTCGTGCAGGCAATCTCTGACTTCTTGGGGGGCCACGTCTGATGGCACAAACATGGTCGCTTTCGTACGTGTCTGCAGTGTCGTCCAGTCAACGACGCTGGTTCTGCGGACTTGCATGAACTCTGACCAGCTGCTGACCCGCGGCACCACAAAGCAGGCGGCACTGGGGACTGCCGCACTCAGGATGTCACGCGGCACGGCCTCGACTGTGATCTGGGCGTCTGGGGCGTCGGTCATATCGATGTTGATATTGGCTTCTCGGCGCAAACGGCTGAGAAGTTGATCAAGGTCTGCAATAAGCAGCTCTGATGCCGGGCCGTTCACCCGCACGTTAATGGGCCCCTCAAAGCGGGTCATGACCGGGATTTCCCGCCCGCTTTCCATGCGGAAGGACAGGTCAAGAAAGTCTTGGGCGATTTCTGCGTTCGACCGGCTGGGTGTGCTGACAGGTGTCGCTGTGAAGGTCTTGATCGGGGGCAGGGTGCTGGCCAGAGGTGCAGCACGGGTAGCCACTTCTTGTGGGGCAGGTGCACAGGCCGCCAAGAGCGTCACAAGGAATGCGCCGAACCGGGTCATACGGTTGGCCTTTGGTATTTGATAAAATCGGTCAGCATTCCAACCCTGTCGTATAGCCGGCGACCGGTGACGTTGTCCGATTGGGTTGTCCAATAGACGCTGGGCGTGCCCGCATGATCGGCAATGGAATAGATGGCCTCGATCAGTTTGCGTCCGCAGCCGGTTCCGCGCGCGATGGGGGCCACAAAGAGGTCTTGCAGATAGATTGTGTCTTCGATCCGCCAGCAATGGCGGTGGAAGATGTAGTGGCACAGCCCGATCAATCCGTTGTCGTTTTCCGCAACCACAGCATTAAGGTCGGGGCATGCGGGATCAAGCAGCCGCGAGAAGGTCGCTTCTTTCACGGTGTCTGGCAGCGTGGTTTCGTAAAATGTCAGGTAATCCGTCCACAGCCTGCGCCACGCCACCGCATCGGTGGCCCGCATTGGGCGAATGTTGACCGGCATATTTGCCTTGGTCACGATGTGCTCTCCTCTGGTCCGACAGCGGGCGTGTGCTTGATGCACATCTGGTGCTGCGATCCCGTTTGTTGCATGCGGCGTGCCTGTCGCCTTATGCCGGGGTTAGCTTGAATAAAGGTGAAGATCGGGCCGGATGCACGCTGTTTTTGATGGTTTGTTAACTACGGTTTGGCACGTTGCCGGGAGGACTCACATTTGGGGTGGGTCGATGCGGTGACAGGGATAAACGATTGAGTGGCGACAGTTCTGCCTTCTCTGCCTTCCGGCATCACGGTCTGGAAACCGTTTTTGACACAACGCAATCAGCTGAATTTGATGCGCGCGGCCATCAGGTGCCAGACGCTGTGTTTGAAAAGATTGCCCGCAACCTGCAAGCTGAACCCAGTTCTATCCGTGACCGGATGATTAAGAATTTCAGCGTTAGGGAATTGTACAATTATGACGTGATATTCCTGTTGGGGCGAACAGATAACGTTGCGGTGGTGACCATCATTCATATTCATCCAGTTGATCCCGAAACGCCCCTGTATGTGCATTTGCGCAAACTGGAACGTTTCGCAACACTTCGGTCGGCCACAGGCCTATAGGAAAGGGCAGCGCAATGACGTTTGAAGATTATCAAAGCATGTCTTTGGAAAAGCAACTGGACTACGGCATCTCGCAGGCCCTTGCCCTGATGTCGACGATGGATGCTGTCATCGTGACCGATCAGGATGGGCGTCATTGGGAAGTGGATCCGCAGGATATCCTGCCGTCAGCCAATGATGATCAACAGACGCCGGATCGTGCGGCGGGCTTTGCCGAAAACCGCAGGCCGTTTGACCACGACGACGATTAACGCCCGCCGCGGGCCATAAACGCCAAGCGTTCGAACAAATGCACGTCCTGCTCGTTCTTGAGCAACGCACCATGCAACTTGGGCAAGGCATTGGCGCCGTCGCGTTTCAGATCCTCTGGCGTCAGGTCCTCGGCCAGTAGCAGCTTCAGCCAATCAATCACCTCTGACGTGGATGGCTTTTTCTTCAGGCCCTGCGTTTCTCGTATCTCATAGAACTGGGTCAATGCTGTGGTCAGCAGGCTGTCCTTGATGCCGGGATGGTGGACCTCGACGATCTGGCGCAAAGTCTCCATTTCGGGAAAGCGGATGTAGTGAAAGAAACACCGGCGCAGGAAGGCATCCGGCAACTCCTTTTCGTTGTTAGAGGTGATGATCACGACGGGTCGGTTCACAGCCTTGACCGTCTCTCCTGTCTCATAAACATGGAATTCCATCTTATCGAGCTCTTGCAGCAGATCGTTGGGAAACTCGATATCCGCTTTATCGATCTCATCAATCAGCAGCACCACTTTGCCATCAGCGGCGAAGGCCTCCCAAAGTTTTCCGCGCCGGATGTAGTTGGCAACGTCATGCACCTTTTCGTCGCCTAACTGGCTGTCGCGCAATCGGCTGACGGCATCGTATTCGTACAGACCTTGCTGAGCTTTGGTTGTGGATTTCACATGCCACTCAATCATGGGTAGATCGAGTGCTGCGCTGACTTGTTTGGCCAATTCAGTTTTGCCGGTGCCCGGCTCGCCCTTCACCAATAAAGGACGCTCTAGCGTCACTGCGGCATTCACTGCCATCTTCAGATCATCGGTGGCGATATAGGCGTCTGTGCCGTCAAAATGCATGCTTTGTATCCCTGTCGTGTCCGGGCACACTAGCAACAATCACATTGTCTTCAACTGCTCACCAATGGCCATGAATAGGGGGTGACAGCCCGGATTTGACGGAGTAAACGTCGCCGCAGTTGAGTGGGGTTAAGAACCAGTCACTAGCCAGACTGGAGTAGAGGACCACGTGATGGGGAGCACTATGAAAGCAGAATCGTTTTTACCAGATGATTATACGCCGGTAGACAGCGAGCCGTTTATGAACGAACGGCAGACCGAATATTTTCGCCGTAAGTTATTAGACTGGAAATCAGATATCGTTGAGAACAGCAGCGACACCGTTGCTGGTATGAAAGACCAGACCCGCAACATTCCGGACGTCGCCGACCGCGCGTCAGAGGAAACCGACCGGGCGCTGGAACTGCGCACCCGCGACCGCGAGCGCAAGCTGGTGTCCAAGATCGATGCAGCCCTGCGCCGCATTGACGAAGGCGAATATGGCTACTGCGAAATGACCGGCGAGCCGATCAGCCTCAAACGGCTGGATGCGCGTCCAATCGCGACCATGAGCCTTGAGGCGCAAGAACGCCACGAGCGTCGCGAAAAAGTTCACCGCGACGATTAATCGGGTGACGATTACATGACACGTCTCGCGGATCGCACCGTCGCCATTATCGGCGGTGGGATCGGCGGACTAACCGCAGCGCTGGCCTTTGCCCAAGCAGGGGCCCGCGTGACTGTTTTTGAACAAGCCCCTGCTTTGACCGAAGTCGGCGCAGGTTTGCAGATTACCCCGAATGGCGCGCGTGTTCTGGACGCTTTGGGTCTTTCCCAAAAAGCGTCCGCGATGGGTGTTGTCGCACGGGCCGTGCAACCCACCGATGCGCTGTCCGGGCGCGCTGTGACCCGCTTTGATTTGTCCCGTCAGGCTCCGCCTTATCGGTTTTTCTATCGATATGATCTTGTGTCGCTTTTGTATGACGCGGCGGGGTCCGCTGGTGTGTCTTTCGTCTTTGGGGCCAAGATATCTGAAGTCATGCAAGATGGTCGCTTCGTCGCCGAAGAGAAGACGCAGACGCCAGACCTTCTGATTGGGGCAGATGGTTTGCATTCTTCTGTGCGTTTGTTGCTCAGCAATGCCATCGATGCGCCCTTCTTTACCGGTCAGGTCGCATGGCGGGCCGTCGTTCCTGATATCGCGGCAGAGCCAGTCGCCAAAATCTGGATGGCGCCGGGCAAACATGTTGTCACCTATCCTTTGCGGGGCAGTGGATTAAACGTGGTGGCCGTTCAGGAACGCAGTGCGTGGGCCGCTGAAGGCTGGAACCACGCGGATGATCCTGCCAACCTGCAGGATGCGTTCGCTGATTGCGGACGCGATTTGAAGAAGATCCTGCAAAGGATTGAAACCGTAAATCTTTGGGGCCTGTTCCGGCATCCGGTTGCGACAACATGGTATCACGACAGCATGGCGATCCTTGGTGATGCTGCACATCCGACACTGCCGTTTCTGGCGCAGGGGGCCAATCTGGCCTTGGAAGATGCCTATGTCCTTGTGGCAGCCTTGAAAGCAAATCAGACGGATGCGGCGGGTCTTGCCGTGTACCAAGCCAAGCGCCGCAATCGCGTCACACGCGCGATTAATGCCGCAAACGCCAATGCACGCAATTATCATCTGAGCGGCGTGAAAGCGCAGGTGGCCCATGCCGGGTTGCGCGTGTTGGGTCGCGTTGCGCCGGATGCATTCTTGAACCGGCTGTCATGGCTCTATGATCACGATGTCACGAAAGACACTTACCAGTTAGCGGCTGTCTGATCTGTCACGAGTTCCAGCACCTTATAGGTCCGAAAATCGACGCGGTAGACGTTGCGTTCTACTTCCATGTAGACCCAGCCGTCTTTCACGCCCGGCAAGCCATAGTAATCGGCCAGCAACAGGATGTTGTATTGATTGCGCGGCAGGATCGTACCGGGCCGGATTGGCGCGCCGCGGGCTTGTGCGTCTCGCAGCCGATTGATCGCTGATTGACGCTCCGGTGCTGGTGGACCCGCCAAAACGCATTTGCTGCCAGAGGTGCTTAGACGGCATGCGTCCGCATCTGTTGGTGCAATCACCGCCAGCAGAATTGCCGTTATGACGCTTGAGTATCTCATCGCTTTCGCCCCGTACCGCGTTGGTATGGCACGCAAAGATGAAAGAGTCACGCTTTCAGATCAACCCAGACCGGTACGTGATCGGATGGCTTTTCACGGCCCCGGACCTCTTTTTCGATCCAGCAGTCCTGCAAAAGATCGGCACACTGCGGTGTCAACAGGAAATGGTCGATCCGTATTCCATC
>CALILP010000167.1 GCA_938016515.1 uncultured Paracoccaceae bacterium | reverse complement strand
CTGGTGCCAGTCGGTAGAAACCACATGTGCCCGGATTTCATCGCTGTCGACTTCACGCTCTGGCGGTTTGATGCGGACGTGCTGGATCGGGTTTGATGTGATCTCTGGCCCGATGAGGCATTCGACGATGTCGAGGATGTTCTTGTGCGTGGCCATTTGGAAGACGGCGGGGCCGAAGTGCATCGGTGTTTCGTCGGTGATGTCTGCGTGGGGCAGAGAGATGTCGAGCGGTTGATACCAGTCGAACCCGCCTTTGAACGCCACATCCAGCTTGTCCCAGAAACCCATGCCGCGGGTGGGCGCGGGGACGAGGCCTTCTGCGTGCCAACCTGCGTAGAGGTCATCGAAAAGGTCCGCGTATTCTTGCACGATGGCTTGGCGCGTGGCTTCGTCGATGACGTCTTCGATGACAAGGTAGCCGTCCCGGTTGAATTGGGCGACTTGTTGGTTGGTCAGCATTGCGTCGTCCTTTCTACGTAGGGTGCGCATTCATTGCGCACCGCATGTGGTGACCGGGAGAAGGTGCGCGATAAATGCGCACCCTACAGCAGGAGTGTTACAATCGACGGCCACACCAGCAATACAGTCAATGCGCACAGCTGCACACCGATAAATGGCAGGAAGCCCCGGAAGATGTCCGTCAGCGAGATATGCGGCGGTGCCACTGATTTGAGGTAGAAGGCCGCTGGTCCGAAGGGTGGTGATAAGAAACTGACCTGCATGTTCATACAGAACAGGACCCCGAACCAGATGCTGATGTGTTGCGGCTCAAGCTGGCCAATGAAGCCGATTTCCTCGATCGGGAGCCGTTTCACGATTGGTAAGAAGACCGGGATGATCAGCAGGACGATCCCGACCCAATCCATGAAGGCCCCCATGAACAGCAGGATCACCATCATGGTCAGCAAGACGCCCATCGTTGGCAGGTCGCTGCCCACGATCAGGTTGGCGATATAGTTTGGCCCACCTGCCAGCGTGTAGGCCCCCGCGAGCGCTGCTGCCCCGATGGTGACCCAGATGATTGTCCCGGTGGATTTGAGGGTTCGCATCATCGCGTCCCACAGCAGGCCGACGCTGGCCTCGCCCCGCAGGGCTGCGATCACGAAGACCGCGAAGGCCCCCATGCCTGCCGCTTCGGTGATGCCCGTGATACCCCCGTAGATAGAGCCGAGGACAACGCCGATGACGGTCAGTGGCGGCACGAGCCCTTTGCCGTTCTTCCAACCTTCCATGGTCGCTTTGCGTCCGAAAAGGCCGAAGGCGAGGGCCAGTGCGATGGCGGCTACGATGGCGATGGGCATCAGGTCTTCCGGCATGCCAAGCCCGATGGGGTCTTCCCCGTCTTCGAGGATGTTTTGACCAGTGACTGTGAAAAAGAGTGCCCGTGCGAACAGCAGGGCCGCGACGCCTGCTGTGATCAGCGACAGGAAGCCGCCGAACATCCAGCGTTTCTCTGATGCCGTGGGATCGCCCGGTTGCGGTTCTGGCAAGGGTGCGTCTTCGGGGTGCAGCCGTGTGCGCACCACGATGTAGGTGATGATCATCATCGCCAGCATGAAGCCCGGCACGAAGGCCCCGGTGAACAGCGCTTTGATCGATGTCTCTGTGATCAGGCCGTAAATGATCAGCACGATGGATGGTGGGATCATGGTGCCGAGCGATCCTGACGCGCAGATCGTCCCGATGGCGAGGTTCTGGTTGTACCCCAGTCGGAGCATTTGGGGCAGGGCGATGAGGCCCAGCAGCACGACTTCCCCGCCGATGATCCCGGACATCGCTGCCATGATGACCGCCATGATCGAGGTCACGATGGCGATGCCCCCGCGCACGCCGGAGAGCCAGAAGTTGAGGGCGTTATACATCTCTTTGGCGATGCCGGACCGTTCGAGTAGTGCCGCCATGAAGATGAACAGCGGGACGGATATGAGGACATATTCCGTCATGAGGTCGAAGACCTTTTGGGTAAGTATATAGAGTGGTCCGGTGCCGGGCCGTCCCGTAAGCAGGCCCTCGCCGTAGGTCCAGGGGGCTGTCAGCAGCGTCGGTTCGAACTTCATGATCATCACAAGCAGCGCCAGCACCGCTGATGCGAACCCCAGCGGCATGCCGATGGCCAGCAGCGTGATCAGGCCCAACACGAGGACCATTGAGATTGTTCCAATATCCATCAGTCAGCCCCCACGCTGCGTTTGATCGCTTCAAGTTCTTGTTCGTCGATGTCGTCTGCGGCGGTGTGTTTTTCAGGCTCGTTGTTCCAGTCGGCAATCAGGTTTGCCAGCGCCTGCAGCGCGATCAAGACTGTGATGATCAGGATCATGGGTTGGATGGTTGCCGGGATCGGCGGGTCAAAGGCTGTCCCGAACATCTCCCAGCGGTAGAACTTGTTGACGAAGACCTGCTTGTAGCTGCCAAAGACCAGACCAATTGCGAAGAAGGTGATCAGCAGCGCCGAGAGTGTATCGAAGAGTTTCTGCATCCAGCGTGGGACAACGTCGTAAAGCAGGAAGATACGGATGTGGCAGCGCTGTTGCATGGCGTAAAAGCCCGAGCACAGAAAGACGAAACCAGCGATCCAGAGGGTCAACTCGTTCGCCCATTTGGTGGGCGTTTCCAGCGCGTATCGCAAGAAGACCTCGTACAGCATGACGCAGGTCATCGAGATAATCATGATCATGGTGCAGCGCCCCACGAAAAGCGCGATTTTGTCCCACGGTTTGTAGTCCTGATATTCCATCGGCGCCACAACGATGGCCCGTGACCCAAAAAAGAAGATGATGGGCATGGCAAGCACGCAGAACCAGTCAATCGCGTCTGCAAAGCCCCCGAACAGGCCCGGCATGCCCGGATTGACCTGTTTGCGCATGTGCAGTTCCGAGATTTGCGCCTTCAGGCTTTCTGCCATGTTAGGCGAGAAATCGAGGATGAAGGCGGGGATGTGCCAGATCGTCCAGCCTGCGCAAAGCAGGAACGCCGACGGCCAAAGCCATTCTGCGAGGTTTCCTGTTTGTTTATCGCTCATGATTGTCCCCTCATGAAATCTCGTATGCTTTGATAAAGTCGCGATCCGGTGTCACCCCGATGCCCGGCCCGTCCGGGATTCTGACCCGGCCGTTGTTGGTTTTGACTTGGGCCTGAATGTTCAGTGGCGTTTCCAGCAGGTCATCGCGGAATCGGTTTTCGGTGGTGTCGAATTCCAGCATCGGCTCCCACGGGTGCAGGCCACCGGGTAGCGGTGGCATGGCTGCGAGCAGGTGCAGGTTCGTGGAGACCGCGATGGCACTGCCCCAGACATGGTTGATCACGGGGGTGAAATGCGCATGGCACAGGGCGAGGACGCGAAGATATTCGCTGATGCCGCCGAGCGCGCAGACCTCGGGTTGTGCAATGTCGAGGCCGCGCGATTCCAGCAACCTGCGCCATCCCCAGCGGTTAAACTCAGCCTCGCCGCCAGAGATGTTGACCTTGAGGCCTTTGCGCAGTTCCGCGTATCCGTCGAGGTCTTCAGGGGCGATGGGTTCTTCGAACCAGTAAGCCTCCAGCTCTTCCAGCGCGTGCCCGACGTAAAAGGCGTCGGATGTGGTGTAGCAGTGGTTGGCGTCGACCATGAACTTGAAGTCGTCGCCGAC
>CALILP010000166.1 GCA_938016515.1 uncultured Paracoccaceae bacterium | reverse complement strand
GAGCCGTAGCCAAGGATGGCGACTTTTTTGTCTTTGATCAGGTTCACATCGCAATCGCGATCGTAATAAACGCGCATGTCACGTCCTCCATGTTGAAATCTGAGGGTCGTATAGCTGGCGTATCCACGCGTTTCGAGGTTTGATTTTTGAGTTGTTTTGGCGAAATGAAGTTTGCTATGCGTCATTTTGTATAAATAGGTGATTTCTATGCTTGATGACGAAAGCCGCGCGATCTTACGTCAGTTGCAGGCCAATCCTGCCCTGACAGTGCCAGACTTGGCAGACCGGGTGCGCATGACCCCTGCGCGGGTCACCCGCAGGCTGGATCGGTTGCACGAAGATGGGATCATCAAGGGGCAAGAGGCCGTCATCGATTGGGTGGCTCTTGGGTACAGTATCACGGTTGCTTTGCGGGTCACGCTGGACAAGACCGTGCCCCGCGCCTTTGATGAGTTTCTGACCGCTGCCCGGCAGGTCCCCGAGGTGCTGGAGGTGCAGACGTTTTTGGGCCGCGTAGACGCCCGCCTTTCATTGATTGCCAAGGACCTGCTGGATTACCAACGGATCTATCGCGACCAGATCCTGACGTTACCGCATATCGCCGATATCGAGGCCTTGATGACTGTCGCGACCGTTAAGAAGCAAGAGGCGCTGCCGCTATGACCTGGGATGCTATCGACTTTGCCTTGCTACGGCTGTTGCAGACAAATGCGGCCCAACCGACCGGGCGTTTGGGGGACAAGCTGGGGTTATCTCAACCCGCCACGTGGCGCCGGATCAAGCGGTTGCAGGATGCGGGGGTGATCGCGGGGCGCAGGCTGCGGCTGGACGCGGAAAAGCTGGGGTTTGGGGTGACTGTGTTTCTGGGGGTGAAGCTTGCCACCAAAGGTCGCGTCAGTCTGGAGGATTTTGAGCGCGCGGTCACCGCCATCGCAGAGGTGCAAAGCGTGGAGCATGTGCTGGGCCTTTACGACTACCGGTTACGGGTGGTTGCGCGCGATCTGACCGATTTTGAGCGGGTGCTGCGCCGTCGTATCATGACCCTGCCCGGCGTGGGGGACGTGGAGGCGAACGTTTTGTTGACCGAAGAGCGGTTGGAAGGACCCTTGCGGGCGGATCAAGCCTAAGTGGATGTCAGGTAGCCCCATCGCCTGCGTTAAAAGTGGCCTCTTTGTTAGGACTTTGGTGCGATGATGCTCAAATGCGCGTCAAGGGTAGGCACTTGGTTTTATGGTCTAAATGGCACGCTATGGGGTTCACTGTGGCCCTAACACTGTTCACTTTGTTTGCTGCTGAAACGATGAAGGGCACATTGGTCATTGTCATGATCGTGACGTTGCCTACCGTTGCCTGGATTGGCGCGCAGATGTTGCGAAACGCCAGGTTAAACGAGCAGTTACAGGTGCTTGTGGATCGGGATCGGTTGACGAATGTGGCGACCCGAGACTTTTTCTTTGCCCGAATGGAAGCCGAACCGGATGCTTATGGCGTGTCATTGATGATCGACATTGATCGGTTCAAACGGATCAACGACAGCTTTGGGCATTTGGCCGGAGACAAGGTTATCCAAGCTGTCGCAGCAGCCTTGCTGGAACATACCCGCGCTGAGGATGTCGTGTGTCGTTTCGGTGGCGAAGAATTTATCGTCTTTCTGCAAGATCGTAATATTGAAGATGCATATGCAGCGGCCGAACGCTTGCGCAATGCAATTGCTGCGACTTTGGTGCGATGCGATGGTCGAGACATAACAGTCACGGTGTCGATCGGTGGATCATTGAAGGACCGCATTGCCGATATCAACCATGTGATCAGGCTTGCAGATGACGCGCTGTTTCAAGCCAAGCAATCAGGGCGAAATCGTACAAACTTCATTGACCGTTCAGACACGGAGCATGCCAAGGCGTCCTGACGCCAATTGGAAACTTCCGTTCACGATCGGGCGGTCAAAGTGCTATTCTGCGATTTTGTATACATAGATAGACTTTGCATTTTATGGCATACCTTTCTACCAGACAGGGGAACCGCGGAGGAGGGCGTGACGATGGACGGTACTTTCACACCAAATGTGGACCCAGATGGGTTGATGGAGTTCTCGGTCGTCTTTACCGACCGGTCGCTCAATTCGATGTCAAAAGCCTTTCAGGGCGTGATGACGGACATCTCTGGAATGCTTAAGGAAGTGTATAAGGCCGATCACGTCGCCATCGTGCCCGGCGGCGGCACCTACGCGATGGAGGCTGTGGCCCGACAATTTGGTGCCGGAGCGCATGCTTTTGTGGTCCGCAACGGCTGGTTTTCTTTTCGCTGGTCGCAAATCTTTGATGCAGGTGATTTCACCGCCAAAACAACGGTTCTAAAGGCCCGACAGGCCGGGAACGACACCCGTGCTCCGTTTGCGCCAGCCCCCATCGAAGAGGTGACAGATGCCATCCGCGCGGCCAAGCCCGACGTTGTTTTTGCTCCCCATGTGGAAACATCTGCCGGGATCATCCTGCCGGACGATTATGTCACAGCACTGGCCGCTGCCGCCCACGAGGTTGGGGCGCTGATGGTGCTCGATTGTATCGCGTCCGGGTGCGCCTGGGTCGATATGAAAGCTACCGGCGTTGATGTCTTGATATCCGCGCCACAAAAGGGGTGGTCCGCCACGCCCTGCGCTGGCTTGGTGATGATGTCTGATCGGGCTGCCGCACGATTGGAAACCACGACTTCGAATAGCTTCACCATCGATCTGAAGAAGTGGCACGCGATTATGCAGACCTATGAAGGGGGCGGCCACGCCTATCACGCCACGATGCCGACAGATGGGTTGCGCGCATTCCGGGACACGATGATTGAAACTCGCGATTTTGGTTTCGACAAACTGAAGGATGCGCAATGGGCCCTTGGCGATGCAGTGCGGGCCCATTTGGCCACCAAAGGCATCAAGTCGGTGGCCGCAGATGGCTTTGGTGCGCCCGGTGTTGTAGTCAGCTACACAGACGATCCGGCGATCCAGAACGGCAGCAAGTTCGCGGCCGAAGGGATGCAGATTGCAGCCGGTGTCCCACTGCAGTGTGACGAACCAGATGATTTCCGGACCTTCCGTCTGGGTCTGTTCGGGCTGGACAAGCTTTATGATGTTAACGCCACGATGGCGCGACTGATACCGGTCCTTGATCGGGTGCTATGAGGCGCCTAAACCCAGCTTCATCAATCCCTTACGGACTGGAGTTGCACCATAAAGTGCCTTGATCCCGGCGACCCGCATGTCCTGTACCAGCGGCGACCTGGCGATTGAAGCACGGTTTAGCGCATCAATGCCCTTTACCCGTAGCTTAATGTCAGGATGGCGTTTGCGTTGGTACGTATCCAGCATCTTGCGGCACCCCAGATCGCCTGTTTGCGCCAGCTCTAGCAGCGTTGCCAGATCCTTTAGGGACATGTTCAACCCCTGCGCGCCAATCGGTGGCATGACATGTGCGGCTTCGGCCACCAGGGCGACGCGCGGGCCTGCAAGCGTATCCGCCACCTGCGAAATGATTGGCCAGACCATACGCCGGGAGGCGAGGGTCAACGGCCCGTAGGCAAAGGCCGCGCGGGCCGTTGCCTCTGCGGCGAAGTCGTCTTCTGGCAATGCTGCGAGCCGCAGTGCCTCTGCGCCATCTTCCATCCAAACAACGGCAGAGCAGGGCTTGCCTGCGTGATCCGGTAAGGGCACCAGCGTAAAGGGACCGCCAGAGCGGTGGATCTCGGTTGATATGTTGTCGTGCGGGGCGCTGTGTGTAACCGCAAATGTCACGGCCTTTTGCCCGTAGCGCGTTGTTTTTACACCAATCCCTGCGGCCTCGCGCACCGCAGAGTTCCGGCCGTCGGCCCCGATCACCAGCTTGGCGCGGACGTGTGTGCCGTCCGTCAGCATCACAAGGGCCTCGGCCTCTCGGGGAAGCATTGAGGCAAAGCCTGTGCCGGGCCGGAAATCGACGCGCGGCAAGTCGTTTAATCGCGCGATCAATTCCCGCCGGACCAACCAGTTCGACAGGTTCCAGCCAAAGGGCAGGTCTGAGATGTCGGCAGCGTCGAAATCGGCGGTGACACGGGCAGTCCCGTCTGGGCCGCTTGCATCCATGATCCGCATGACTTGCAAGGGGGTCGCGTGTGCGGCAAGTCGCGGCCAAACGCCTGCGCTGTGCAGGAAGGCCTGTGCTGGTTGCAAAAAAGCGGTCGTGCGTAGATCAGCGCCTTCGGTGTCGGCGTCCGTGATTGGCGGTGCAGGGTCCACCAACACCACTGAAAACCCGGCGGTGCCGAAGGCTGCGGCGGCTGTCAGGCCTGCCACGCCCCCACCGGCGATGACGATATCTGCGTTTATTCGTTCCATCTACCACACATAGGTCGGCCCCGCCGTACTGGAAACCCAAAAGCGGCGCATTGCCACGGGGGGCACAGGGGTCTACGCTGATTGCGCGCAGGAGATCATGATATGTACGACACGAAAAACACCCAAAAAGACGCTTACGCCATGATCTTAGAGGCGATCGACAGCCACGCATATGTCCCCGGCGACAGGTTGGTGGAAAGTGAATTGGCGGATCGCTTTGGCGTGTCGCGCACCCCGATCCGCGAGGCCTTGCAGCGGTTAGAAACGCAGGGCCTGCTGACACGGGATGGCCGGTCTTTGATTGTCGCTTCGCTTGATCACACCCAGATGGCAGAGCTGTATGTCGTGCGCGGCGAGTTGGAAGGGTTGGCCGCCCGCCTTGCTGCCCGTCATGCCACGCCAGAAGAGGTCGGCGTGTTGCGCGACATGTTGGCGAAAGATCAGGCCTATCTGGATGATCCGGATGCAATGAGCCGCGCAAACCGCCGGTTTCACAAGCAAATTCATCTTGCGTCCCACAACCGCTTTCTTGTCCAGCAGCTTGATCTGGTCCATCGGTCGATGGCTTTGCTGGCCACAACATCCATAGCCGCAGAGGGCCGCCCGCAGGATACGCTGGCCGAGCATGAAGTCATTGTGTCCGCCATCGAAAATGGGGACGGGGATGCGGCTTATCAGGCCCTGCGCGACCATATCTCCAAGGCCTACATCACCCGCCTGAAGCTGGATGCGGAGGCGACGCAGTAGCGCTTGGCAGCAAGACCCCGTGTGCCGTCTTGTCCCAATAGAACGGCTTCCACGTCAGCTCATACAAGCCCTTGTACGCCGCGGCGGCTGCCATCGGGAAGTAAAAGTGCAGCGTCGGGATCCATTTGATCAGCCACATCTTTTTGGCTTTGGTCACGCCAAGGCCCAGGGTGAACATGTTCGTCACCTCTGACAAAACAAAGCAGGCAACGACGGCCGCGAACAACGGGCCTGTCAGCAGTGTGGCCATCGGGTGGGCCACACCAAAAGGGATCACCCAGAATGACCACAATACGGGTGCCAGCAGGAATTGCGACAAGGTGCCTGCGAACAAGATCTGAAAACCCCAGAACCGCCGCGCGCCAAGGTCCCGATAAAGCTGCCCCGGATCGCGCATGTGGACGCCGTAAGTGACCATGTACCCTTTCAGCCAGCGCGACCGTTGCTTGACCCACGGCCAGAAGCGCCCGTTGGCTTCTTCCTCTGTGGTGGTTGCAATCAGCTCGGTCCGGTAGCCTTGCCGGGCCAGCCGCACCCCAAGGTCTGCGTCTTCTGTCACGTTATGCGCGTCCCAAGCACCCAGTTTTTCAAGCACGTTGCGCCGAAAAAACAGCGTGGTGCCGCCCAGTGGCACAACAAGGCCAAGGCGTTCTAAGCCGGGAAGGACCACCCGAAACCATGCCGCATATTCGAGTGTGAAACACCGGGTCAGCCAATTGGTTGGCGCGTTATAGTAATCCAGAACACCCTGAAGGCAGGCGACTTTTTCGCCCCGGTTTGCAAAGTGCTGCGCGACCAGTCGAAGCTGATCCGGCGCAGGCGCGTCTTCTGCATCGTAGACCCCGACGATGTCCCCTTTGGCAAAGTCGAGCGCGTAGTTAAGCGCCCGAGGCTTTGTCTTGAGGGTTCCGTTAGGGACCATGATGGAACGCACCCACGTAGGCAGGCTAGCTTCGAGCAGTGAAGTGCGCGTCGTTAAGTCGTCAGCTTCCATCACCAAACACAGGTCGAGGCGGTCATGGGGGTAATCGAATTGTTTGACCCGTTCCAACAGATGCCCTGCGACTTCGCGTTCTTTATACAGCGGGACCAGCACCGTGATGCACGGCAGGTCATCGTTTGCCAGGGGGAATATCCGGGTCGCGCTGGGTGCTGAAAAGACGCCCACAATGGCCGCCGCGGCTTTCAGCAAGGTGTTTGCCATCAGGGTGATCACAGCCCAAAGACTAAGCAATGCAAAGCCCAGAAAAGGCGAGCTCCAGAATAAAACGATTGTCCCAAGAGCCACAAAAGAGGCCAGCGCCAATGTCAGCTTTGCATTCCACGTCCGGCTGCTGATCGCGTCTGGCACCCGGTTTTCAGCCCGGAGGGTCAGTTGTCGATCAAAGTGGTGGGTGATTGTTTTGCTGAGGTGATAATCGGTCGTCATGGCCATGCGGACCCGGCCAAAAGTTGCCGTAAGTTCTGCGCGGAGGGCTTCGAATTGCCGGGGGTCGCAGACAAGGACAATTACAGCGCCACCCATGCGCCGCCAAGGCAGGATCTGGTGCTGCAAGCAGCGGTGCGGGCCCCATGTGCTGGCAAGTGTGATGTCAGGCGGTGTGATCAGTGGGTTGATCACAGTAGATTGCGTCGCGCGGGCAAAATCCTCTGCCTGCATCTTTACGGGGACCGGGTTTGCCGGTTCCTGCGCTGCAGGTTGCCTGTCTACATACATTTCAGATACCCCTGACCATACTGTCTTGGTCAGGTGATACCATTCGAGAGTTAAGCGTGTGTTAAGGTTACCGAGACCTTAAGCAGACACAGGGGTGCGCTCTGCCATCGCTTTCGCAAAACGTTCAAACAGGTAATAGCTGTCTTGCGGGCCGGGGCTGGCTTCGGGGTGGTATTGCACCGAAAAGACCGGGCGGTTTGCGACCCGGATGCCGCAGTTTGATCCGTCAAATAGCGAAACATGTGTTTCTTCTACGCCGTCTGGTAAGGATTGACTGTCCACCGTAAACCCGTGGTTCATCGAGGTAATTTCGACCTTGCCGGTGGTATAGTCCTTGACCGGATGGTTGGCACCGTGATGCCCGTGGTTCATCTTGATCGTCTTTGCCCCCAGCGCCAGTGCGAGCATCTGGTGCCCCAGACAAATCCCGAAGATCGGCAGGTCCTTTTCCAGAATGCCTTTGATCATTGGAACCGCATATGCACCCGTCGCTGCCGGGTCACCGGGGCCGTTTGACAAGAAGACGCCGTCAGGGTTCAGGGCCAAGACGTCAGCCGCTGTGGCTGTGGCAGGCAGGACCGTGACGTCGCACCCGGCGGATGCAAGGCACCGCAGGATGTTGCGTTTTGCGCCGTAGTCAATCGCCACAACCTTGTGCTTGGGGGCGTCCTGCGTGGGGTATCCGTCAGGCCAGGCCCACCGCATCTGATCCCAATGATAGGACTGAGCGCAGGTGACCTCTTTGGCAAGGTCGAGACCTTCAAGGCCCGTGAAGGCGCGGGCTGCTGCCACAAGGGCTTCGATATCGAAATTGCCGTCCGGGTCATGGGCAAGTGCCACATGTGGCGCGCCTTGCTGGCGGATCGCACGGGTCAGTCTCCGCGTGTCCACGCCGCCCATACCGATGCGACCCCGCTTTGTCAGCCACGTCGTCAATTCTTCGGTAGCCCGCCAGTTCGAGGCGTCAGTTGGGTCCCATTTGACAACCATGCCCGCAGCAACCGGATCTGCGGTCTCGTCATCTTCGGGGGTGACGCCGGTGTTGCCGATATGGGGGAAGGTGAAGGTTACAACCTGACCCGCGTAAGACGGGTCCGTCATGATCTCCTGATAGCCGGTCATGGCGGTGTTAAAACACAACTCTGCCGTCGTTTGACCGACCGCACCAAAACCTTTCCCGTAAAACAGTGTGCCGTCGGCAAGGGCCAGACAGGCAGTTGGTTTTTGCGTCATATGAACAGACATGGGCAGCATCCTCAGCTTTGCGCAAATTTGGTTGGTCCTACGGGTTGGGCCTGACGTGGTCAAGGGCACAAAATGGCGGAAAAGACGTGGCGGAACGGTGCTTGTCAGGGCTGCAGGTGCAGCGTAAAGTTCCGTTTCGTCTTCGTATCATGAACGGGAGTTATCATGGACATGCGGACTAGGGTCGGGACGGCCCTCAAGCAAGCAATGAAAGCCAAGGATGCAGAGCGTTTGTCAACGTTGCGTCTGATCAATGCGGCCATCAAGGACCGCGACATAGCGTTGCGTGGCACCGAAGATGAAGCCGCAGGGTGCGGTGACACCGATGTCTTGGCGATTCTTGGCCGGATGGTCAAACAACGCCACGAAAGTGCCCGCGCCTACGAGGAGGGCGGTCGGTTAGAATTGGCCGAGAAAGAGCTGGAAGAGATCAAGGTGATCGAAGACTTTCTGCCCAAGCAATTGAACGAAAATGAATCAGCGGCCGCCGTCGATGCCGCGATTTCCGAAGTCGGCGCTGCCAGTATCCGCGACATGGGCAAGGTGATGGGTATCCTGAAGGGCAAATACACCGGCCAGATGGATTTCGGCAAAGTCGGACCACTTGTAAAAGAGCGTTTGGGTTAAGCCCGCAACGCCCGTTTCAGATCGTCATAGAGGGCCAGACGCTCCGCCTCATCAAGAAATCGGCCCAACTCAACCTCGCGCGGTCCGCCGCGCAGGGTGATATAATTGGGGACCGGCCCCCCTTCAGGGTGCAGATGTACGGTCACCCAAAAGCGGTTGGCCTCCCAGCGTTGCATGGTCTTGTCAGGATTGTGCCGGGTCAGCCGGGCCGTGTCTTCGGTGACCTTGAGTTCTTCCAGAACCTCGCCGCGCTTGTAGCTGACGTTCAGCGCAAACCATATCCCCCAAAGCGCAAGGCCAAAGAAGGGCAGGAGCCCCCACAACACCGGTGAACCCAGTACCGCGATGAGGGGCAGGGCGATCAGCGCAATGGTCGCCCCGATGAAAATCACAAAGTCTTTGCGTAGCAGTGATCGATACGGCCAGAGGCTAAGTTCCCAGTCTGGTGACGCGTGCGGGGGCTGAGAGGACCATTCGTAAGGCATGATCGAACCCTAGCGTTGTGCATCTGACGTTTCAAATGGACGCGGTGTCGCGGCGTGGATGATGCAGGGGGCGCCAGTATTGTCTTTGGGTAAGGAGCGTTGAGGCACCAGAGAAGACGCGACTTGTCGAAAGTCCGGCTAGCTGTCGCCCAGACTCTTTGACAAAGCAACAACCGATTGTTCTGCAATGTCGGCGCGTCCAGCTTCTTGCATAACCAATAAGCCTTCGAAATGGGTCAATACCAATGAGGCCAGTTCTGGATCCTTTAAATGGACTTGCGTCCAGGCCAGGAAACCGTCCGCGATCCCCATCGCGATGTCTTGCGTTGCCCCGCCATCGCGTGCCGCCATTGACGTCAGTTCAAGCCACACCCGCATGACAGGCCGCGTTGCGGGTGTCTGCGCAATCTCCCAGACCCGCCGTAACAAGTCAGCCGCCGTCATCCGTTCCTGACCAGCAAAGGTCGCCGTCAGGCCTGCTGTCATCTGGTCTGCGATGCAGCGCATGATTGCCGCCAGCAACGCGTCTTTGCTGCCGAAGTGGTAGATCAGCATACGGTCACTGGTGCCTGCGGCCTTTGCCAAAGGACGTAGACTGGCGTTCTGCAGTCCATTTGCCAGAACAAATTGTCCCATAGGCGCCAATAGCTTGGCTTGTGTCGCGGTCACATTCTTCATTTGGGCATTGTAGCATTCGCTACAATTTCGTAAATGTAGCGAATGCTACATTTTTGAAAGGATGAAGAGATGCAGCGAAATGACATTGTGTTCATGGGGATTTATGGTGCTGTTGGATGGTTTCTGGCCCTGATGTTGATCCGGTTCTTGGGACCGGTGATGTTTGATCAAGGCCTACTGCATCTGATCTTCATTGTCATTGGTGCAGCGATTTCTTGGCCGACGATTTGGATCGCAGCACGCCTTATTGATCGGCCCGCCCATGACATGCTGGCCCCGACGGCTGTATTTACAGGCACAGCAGCGTGCTGCGACGGTATCGTCCTGAGCTTTGCGCCTTGGGCATATGGGCCAGAAGGGCTGCACACTGGCTTTGCTGGCGGCACGATCTTGTTTGGTGTCGGTTGGCTTCTGTTTGCGGCTTTGTTGGAAGGGCGCAAAGCACCTGTCGGCCCATAAACGAAAGAAGGCCCTGCTGATGTTGCAGGGCCTTCTATTTGCGTTGTCAGACCGCTTAGTGCGCGTGCTGTTTGTCCCATTCGGACTGCTTTGGCAGCGTCTCGAACGTGTGCTCTGGTGGAGGGCACGGCAGTGTCCATTCCAGCGTATCTGCATACTCGTTCCAGGGGTTGCTCTCAGTCACGCGGCGACCAGCGAACAATGTGTAGAACAGCACACCGATGAAGAACACGAAGCTGGCAAAGGACAGGAAGGCCCCCCACGAAGAGACGTAGTTCCACAGTGCATAGGCGTCGGGATAGTCAATGTAGCGACGTGGCATCCCGTTCCGGCCCAAGAAGTGCTGGGGGAAGAACGTGATGTTCGCACCGATGAACATCATCCAGAAGTGCAGCTTGCCCGCCCACTCAGGATACATGCGGCCCGACATCTTCGGCAGGTAGAAGTAGATACCCGCAAAGATAGAGAACACCGCACCCAGCGACATCACATAGTGGAAGTGTGCCACCACATAGTAGGTGTCGTGGTAAGCCCGGTCGACGCCAGCCTGTGACAGCACGATCCCGGTGACACCGCCCACTGTGAACAGGAACAGAAAGCCCATCGCCCACAGCATCGGGGTTTTGAACTCAACCGAGCCGCCCCACATGGTCGCGATCCAACTGAAGATTTTCACCCCCGTCGGCACCGCGATGACCATTGTCGCCAGCATAAAGTAAGACTGCTGCGTCAATGACATGCCCACTGTGTACATGTGGTGTGCCCAGACGACGAAGCCCAAGGCACCGATTGCAACCATAGCATAGACCATCGGCAGGTAGCCAAAGATTGGCTTGCGCGAGAAGGTTGCGATAACGTGTGACACGATGCCGAAGCCCGGTACGATGATGATGTAGACCTCTGGGTGACCAAAGAACCACAGGATGTGTTGGTAAAGGATCGGGTCGCCACCGCCTTCTGGTTGGAAGAAGGTGGTGCCAAAGTTCCGGTCTGTCAGCAGCATTGTGATCGCACCCGCAAGCACTGGAAGTGCCAGAAGGATCAGCCACGCTGTCACGAAGATCGACCATGCGAACAACGGCACTTTGTGCAGCGTCATGCCTGGTGCCCGCATGTTCAGGAACGTCGTGATCATGTTGATCGCACCCAGGATCGACGACGCACCTGAGAGGTGAACCGCAAAGATCGCGAGGTCCATCGACATGCCAGCCTCGGACGTGGACAGCGGTGGGTACAGTACCCAGCCAACGCCAGAGCCAAGTTGCCCGTTGCCACCCGGTGCCAGCAGCGACGCGATACCAAGAGATGCACCGGCCACAAACATCCAGAAAGACAGGTTGTTCATGCGTGGGAACGCCATGTCAGGCGCGCCAATTTGCAGCGGCATAAAGTAGTTACCAAAACCACCGAAAAGGGCGGGGATAACAACGAAGAACATCATCAACACACCATGGTAAGTGATCATGACGTTCCAGAGGTGACCGTTTGGTGTACAGGTCGCAGAGGAATCTGCGATGAAACGCGCACCCTCCATGCACATGTACTGTACACCTGGGTTCATCAGCTCTAGCCGCATGTAGACGGTGAAGGCGACGGAAATGAAGCCCAGCGCACCGGCGACAAACAGGTAGAGAATCCCGATGTCTTTGTGGTTGGTGGACATGAACCACCGGGTGAAGAAACCCCGGTTATCTTCGTGTTCATGGCCGTGGATGGCTGCGTCTGCCATATGGCTCTCCTCGGTTGGCTACTTTCAGACCGCAGTGCGAGTCGCGCTGAGTCTCATATTCTCTAGCGGTCTAATCACTTGTCTTGTCAGGGGCAATAAAGGATCCCTCGTAAGTATGGGTTAAATTGGCGCAGGGGCGTGACGGTTTTTGTGCGAAAATTCTGCAAAACCGGTGTACACCAAACGTACACCACTTGTGCACCGAACGTACACCGCGCGCGCACAGCAAGGCATTTGAGTCCGATTACATTAACAAACGGTTATGCTTGCTGACGTCTACGGCGTTTCAAAAAGCGGCGCGTCCGGGGGCAGCAGCTCGGCGAAGAAAGCGATCCGGTTGGGCATCGTTTGCACAATGGTATCGCGCACCTCCGGCGGTAGTCGGTCGGAGCGATGGGTCACGGCAAAGGCCAGCAGCATGCTTTCGGCTAAATCCTCGCGGGTGGGGTTGTCGCGGGCATAGGTCGAGATGAATTCTCCGTCCGCAATCTGTGCCGCCAGCCACTTTGGATCATCCGCATAGGTCGGGTCGATGGACGTATGTACGGCTTCGTGGAATAGCGTTTCTTCAAGGACCTTGCTGCGGATGTAGTCGGTGCCTTGATCCTGATGTACCAGCAGATTTTCGTTGCCGCCCCCGAACAGCTCTTTTCCCTTGTGAATCCACATGGTCCGCACACTTTTACGCAGCAATGTTGGCAGTTGGCCGACGGCGTGCATATAGCGCATTGCCTCGGCCTCGGCGGCTGCGACGGTTTCAAACTCGGGATTGACTTGCACTTCGATGCGAAGCCCGTCGGAGAAGGTCGCCATAAATAGAAACGGTTTAAGCTGTATCCAATCGTTTGGTCGTCTGTCGAACATATAGCGTGCGTCTTGACCGGTATGGGTCAGGGACACAAACGCGCTGGGATCGTCTGCAGTGATAATGCCAT
>CALILP010000165.1 GCA_938016515.1 uncultured Paracoccaceae bacterium | reverse complement strand
GCGAACCTGTTCAACGTGGACGCGCTGCAATGGCAGTATACGCATGGCACGCGTAACCCGGCTGGTATCTTGCCGGATAATTGGCTCTTGGATCTTGAGCGCGTCTCACGCCCCGGCCAGTATCAAGCACAACTCGATCTATTGACAGACTATACCAGCAACATTGCAGCTTATCCCGCATGGCAGGCCTACCTCCGTGACCACCAGCCTCCGGTTCTGGTGACGTGGGGCCAGAACGATGCGTTCTTTACGCCCGCAGGTGCGCAGGGCTATGCCGCAGATCTTGAGGATGTGGAGATTCATCTCTTGGATACGGGCCACTTCCCACTTGAAGAAGACGGGCCTTTCATTGCCTCAACGATCAAGAGCTTTTTGGCCGCGAGAGGCATTGAGTAAGTGGGAGCATCGTCATTTCCCCAAGTGAAGCTCATTTGGGGAAATGACCAATAACTAAGACATCACGTCATCAGCACCATTTTCACACGATCTTCGAGGTCATCAAGCAGCCGTTCGGCTGTCCAACCTGCCCGACTGCGATGCACGTGGCCTTGACGCATGTCATGCAGCAGTCTTGCGCGGTCCTGAGATGGGAAGTCGTTTGGTAGGTTTCCGAGCGCTTTCTCCTGATCGAAGCGCGCGGCAAGCCGGGCGTCTGTATCGCAGATGGCTTTCTCCATACGTTCTGCGACCCCTTCGACCTCTCCCACCGTGGTCGCCACACAAGACGCCAGAAAGCAGCCGCGCGGTGCACCTTCTTGCTGGGTTGAGTGTGAAACGACAGACGTCAGAAACCCACGAACGGCATCCTCAACCGACGCTGCCCCTTCAAAGGCCACGATTGGTGCACAGCCATCAACATCGGCATAGCGGTCAATTGTCTTGAGATAAAGTTCACGTTTATCCCCGAACGCTGAGTATATGCTGGGGCCGCTGATCCCCATTGCAGCGGTCAGGTCCTTCATGGAAGTGGCCGCATACCCCTTTGTCCAAAAGGCAGTCATCGCGGCCATCAGCGCCTCATCTTCGTCAAAGGTACGTGGTCTTCCTAATTTTTTTGTATCGTTCACAATAAAAGTCCTTGACTGCTGTCACGCTTTATTTATGTATCGATTGATAGATAAGTCAAGGAGCCTATTCATGTCATCCAAGAAACCCAGCCCCGGTGAGTCATTCCCGGTCATCGACGTCCCATCGCTTGGGGGTGGAACCATTCGTCTGGGAGAGGCGAGCGACGGATATGATTGGCAGATGGTTGTCGTGTATCGCGGAAAGCATTGCCCGGTTTGCACCCGCTATTTGCGTGAGGTGGATGAGACCGTCGCATCGTTGAAGGACCTGCGCATCGAAGTTGTTGCCGTCTCTGCGGACAGCAAGGAACGGGCGGCCGCGCAGATTGCCGAAGTCTCTCCCAGCTTTTCGGTCGGCTACGGCTTGTCCGTTGACCAGATGAAGGCATTGGGACTGTATGTGTCCGGCCCGCGCCACGGCATTAACGTGGAAGGCCCCTTTGCAGAGCCTGCTCTGTTCGTGGTCAACGAGGACCGCGAGTTGCGCATGGTCGACATCGCCAACGTTCCGTTCCTGCGGCCGCAATTGCCTTCTGTTGTGGGCGGCCTTCGGTTCATGCGTGGAAGGACTGAAGTGATGCCTGCAAACGGCACTTACGCCTGAAATACCCCCAAACCTGAACGCCATCTGAAAGGACATTTTCAATGACCATGACACCTGAGCATGCAAATGCGGCTGCGGTGAAAGCGACGCTCGACGATCTCATCGGAGGTGTTTCCGGCCACGCCTTTGATGTGTTGGACCGCATCTACCACCGCGACATGCGGACCTATCTCTTGGCAGATGGCGGCGTTTTGATGCAGAACGACAAAAGCGGTTTCATGGAGCATGTCAAAAGCGCCATGACCGAGATGGGCGATCCGAACCCATGGGCCGATTACCACCTTGTTGAAGCGGATGACACCCGCGGCCACATCCTGATCAGCCGCAAGAACAACGTCACAAACCGCAAGCAACTGGTGACGCTCAGCATCGACTTTGTCCTTGAAGACGGTCGCTGGCAGATCACCCGCGAAGTCATCATGACCCGGAACGAAGATGCCTGAGCGCATCCGTTTTCTGGACATCACCACGGGACAGGCAGTCCCATCCCTCATCAATAGGAAGAACACCATGAAAATTCTTATGCCACTGATCGCATTGGCCATAACGACATCGGTCGTCCAAGCGGATGACGCTGCCACCACAGCTCTGAGCGCAGTCAACGATCGTTTTAACGAAGCGGCTGCCGCCAGCGACGCCGAAGGTCTGGTTGAGCTTTATGCTGATGATACGCTTTGGATCGCCCAAGGTGCGCCTGTGATGCAGGGGCTTGAGGGTCCACGGCAGTTGTTTGAGTTTGTCACTGCCAACGAAGGGGAGGTCACGCATACAATTGACCACCTATTCGTGTCAGAAGACGCCACCCTTGCTGTGATGATCGGCTCGGTCGAGGCGGTGATCGAAAGTCAGGGTATGGATGCGACAGGCACGTACCTGTTTGTTCTGGAACCAGAAGATGATGGTTGGGAAATCGTCACCGATATGTGGCACCAGCACGGGCAGGAATAGAGGAAAAGTCGTACATCTCCCGGAGGAGCAACCCGCTCACGCCCCGAAAAGCAGTCCTTTGATACAATGACTTAAGTGGCAGCTTTGTCCACAAATCGCCCCGTCATCGCAATCTTGACTTATGGCTTCAGGCTCGCTGTCACGTAGTTCACAGACAGATCCCGGTCGGAGATCCGCCAGCTCCAGGTGATGGGGTTGAATTGGAAGCCCTTGCGGTCGACCGGGTTCAGGCCTGCTTTTGTCATCAACTCGAACAGCTCGTCCGGGGTGATGAACTTGGACCATTCGTGGGTGCCTTTGGGGAGCCAGCGCATCACGTGTTCTGCTCCGATGATCGCCATGACATAGCTTTTGGGGTTGCGGTTGAGCGTCGAGCAGATGTGCAGGCCGCCCGGTTTTAGAAGTTGCTGGCAGGCTGTCAGATAGCCAAGCGGGTCGGCAACGTGTTCGACGACTTCCATGTTCAGGACCACGTCGAATTGTTCGCCGTCTGCGGCCATCGCCTCTGCTGTGCCGTGCCGGTAGTCGATGTCCAGTCCTGACTGTTCGGCGTGGACTTTTGCCACCGGGATGTTCCCTGCTGCTGCGTCGACGCCAACGATTGTTGCCCCAAGCCGCGCCATCGGTTCGCAGAGCAGTCCGCCGCCGCAGCCGATGTCGAGGATGCGCAGGTCTTTGAAGGGTGTCGGTCCGTTCAGGTCGCGCCCGTATTCCGCTGCGATCTGCTGGGTGATGTAATCCAATCGGCAGGGGTTGAGCATGTGCAGGGGTTTGAATTTGCCTTCGAGATCCCACCATTCGGCTGCCATCGCCTCGAACTTGGCGATTTCTGCGTCATCTACGGTGTTTGTTGCTGCTGCAGTCATCACATCTTTCCTAAGGCTTCATATTATCGACAGCGGGGTCATGGTTTCCCCTGTTAACAGGCTATATAGGTCGGACATGGACAAGGTCGTAGGACAAAAACGCGCAAGCCATCATCTTTACCCACCGATCGACCCTT
>CALILP010000164.1 GCA_938016515.1 uncultured Paracoccaceae bacterium | reverse complement strand
TCCTTTCGGTGCCAGTAGCTTCAAGGCCGCACGGATCAACCCGGACGTATCAAGATCGGGCTCAGCCCCCATCGCCTCTGCGACAGCACCGGCGGCGTCACCGGGCGCATACCCAAGATTGCCCAAAGCAGACAAGGCTTCTGATTGGGCTGGATTTGCCTTTGGGACACGCGGACGTTTCGGACTGTCGACCGGTTCCAGCACCGCATCATCTGTGCCAAGGTTCTCGGCAAGTGTGCCGCCCATGGCCATCACGCTGGGGGCCTTGTCTTTAAGATCCAAAATCACCTTCTGTGCTGTCTTCGGGCCGACGCCCTTGGCCTTGGCAATCGCGCTCCAGTCGCCCAGCGCAATCGCGCGACTGACACCATCAGCACCCAAAACGCCCAAGATCGCCATCGAGGCTTTCGCGCCAATCCCCTGCACCGACATCAACAAGCGGTGCCATTCCTTTTCCACCAACGAGGTAAACCCGAACAACTGCAGATTATCCTCGCGGACCAGCAAATCGGTGAACAGGGCGACAACCTCGCCATTGCGGGGCAACCCAGCCATCACACGATCAGAGACATAAACAACGTAGCCCACACCACGGACATCAATCAGCAGGTGGTCGGTGCCGCGATAGTCGATCACACCGGTAATCTTGCCAATCATACGGTGGCCTTCGCAATGGCACGGTTCAGATGGTTGGCAGCTTGTTGATGATGCGCATGACAGATGGCAATCGCCAGGGCATCAGCAGCATCAGCACCGGCGATTTGGACACCGGGCAACTGCAACCGGACCATATGATCAATCTGCTGTTTGGCAGCGTGACCCACACCAACCACCGCCTTCTTCACCGCATTCGGGGCATACTCGCCAATCGGCAAACCAGCCCTGGCAGGCACCAGCATTGCGATACCCCGGGCCTGACCCAGCTTTAGGGTACCAACCGCGTCCTTGTTGACAAAAGTCTGCTCGACGGCGGCGGTGTCGGGGGCGTATGCGTCGACAACTTCTGTCAATTGGTTGAACAACGACAACAACCGCTCGCTCAAATCATCGCCATCGGAATGCGCGATTCCATTGGCAACATGAGAAATCCGCGACCCTTGCACGTCGATGACCCCCCAGCCCATGTTCCGCAACCCCGGATCAATGCCCAAAACCCGCATGATCTGCCCTCATTTTTATGCTTTTTCAGGGACTAGCACAAAAGGCGAACATATACCAAGCCCCTTGTCTACGGCGACATTGTGACACCACCACCCCAAGAGGACCACATTGCCGATCCACCTCGTCCGAAAGCGTCTATGAGAGGTGCAAAAGCGACAACATTAACGCATTGTTATATATGACTTTAGGTCAATTTGCGCACAGAATTAAGGCATTCTAAAAACGCATACGACCTATGCAATTTTTGCCAGTAGTCAGGGGCAATCTTCCCTCCTAGATGCCCCTTATCAGATGACACGCTGCACTGCAGCACCGCTTAAAAGGAACATGGCTATGGCCGCTATTGAAAATACCCGCTCCGCCGCCGCATTGAACGCCGGCACCATCGCATCTTTCGTCGCAAACGTTGCAGGAAACCTTGCAGCTTGGAACGATGCACGCGTCACACGCAAAGCACTGTCCAAATTGTCCGCGCGCGAACTGGAAGACATCGGTCTGACTTATGCGGACGTTGATAACATCGGCACTGTCACGCGCTAAGCGGACCTACTGAACTCACACACAACAAGAAAGGCCGGTCAGGACATCCTGACCGGCCTTTTTTATTCTGGAAGCGAAACTGTGAGACAATCGCCCCAGCGGTCAATCGAACTTAGCCAAGAATAGCGCTAAAGACATTCGAGATCGCAAGTGTCACAGGGTCCGCCTGCATCACAAGACCGCCTGCCTGTTCAAACAAGGTACCGCTTGCCAGCGCTTCTGCGCGCAACGCGAAATCTTCCGCGCCCAGTGCAAAGTGCACATAGCCCTTGAACATCAAAACAGTGGCGATCAGTAGAACAAGCCCCATCCACGGAAAGCGTGGGGCATAGATTCGAGGTTTCGCGACGACCAAACCGTCAGGCATCATCTTGTGGACGACACCAGCAGTGGCCAGTCGGTTGTGCCGCTTTACGACGCGACGCAGTTTCTTTTCAAAATCTGTATTGGCGTAATAGGCCATGACATCCTCACAAATGTACTCACTAAACCTCAACGAAAGGCATGTTCAAATTGCTGCCGAAATGTGGCAAGAATGGGGCACGTCGCGATTTGGCCTCAAATTCAGCTTGTTTTCCGCATCGTTAACGTCGTCCACTCAACAATCTCATCTCGGTGGACAAGACTGTATCCACATTCCGTATAAACCGTGATCACGTCATTGGCCTGCTCGTTCAAAATACCGGACAGAATCACATAACCACCGTCCATTGTGGCGTTTGACATGTCCGGAGCGAGGCCGATTAGTGGCCCTTTAAGGATGTTTGCAAAGATCACATCAAACGGAGCCGCCTTTTTGATCGCTGGATCATCAAATCCGGGGGCAACGACGCAGTTCACCTGACCCTGCAGGTTATTGGCCGTCACGTTGGCCCGTGCGACGTCAATAGCCACTGGATCAATGTCGCTGGCCAAGACCACGTCTGGCACAATCGTCGCAGCGGCCATCGCCAGAACTGCCGTTCCACAGCCAATGTCTGCAACCTTGCCAGACACAAAGCCTGCAGTGACCAACCGATCAAATGCGTTCAGACAGCCCAGCGTTGTCCCGTGGTGGCCCGTGCCAAATGCCATCGCAGCCTCGATCAACAAAGGGGTGCTGCCTTCCGGGATCTTGTCAGCGTCATGATTGCCATAGACAAAGAACCGACCCGCAGTGACCGGAGACAATTCTCGTCGCACGTGGGCGACCCAATCCGTTTCGGGCACCTCTGACACGGTAAATGATTTCACGTCATAAAGTGCAGTCAGAACCTCTAGGCCTGCAACGTCAGGTGGGTCGTTGAAATATGCCCCGACCTCCCATAGCCCTGACCCATCCTCGACCTCAAAGACGCCGACGCCGGTCGGTGCTGGATCAAGGGCTTCCAAAGCATCGCCCACTTTGGTGGCTAAATCTTCGCCGAGCATTGTGGTCAGGGCGGTGTAAGTCGTCATCAGGATGTCCCCTTGCAGATCGTTCCCCACCGGTTAGGCCTGCCACCTGCAATGGTCAAAGAAAAAGCGCGGGTCCAAAAGACCGACGCCGTTGATTGATACGCCGGGAGCCAGACTTTTTCAAAAAGTCTGACCCAATTTCTTGTTTCAAGAAATTGGCACCGCCAGCATTACACGCCAACCCCAATCGGGCAGGTCACGCCGGTGCCGCCGATCCCGCAGTAGCCACCGGGATTTTTCGACAGATACTGTTGGTGATAATCCTCGGCAAAATAGAACGTCGGCGCAGGGATAATCTCGGTGGTGATCGCACCATATCCAGCCTCAGACAATCGCGGACCGAAGGCCAGTTTGCTGTCGGCTGCCGCCTGCGCCTGCGCATCCGAATACGTGTATATGCCAGATCGGTACTGCGTCCCCCGATCATTGCCTTGCCGCATACCCTGCGTCGGATCATGACCTTCCCAGAAAACCTGCAATAGCTGATCGTAGCTGATCCGCGCAGGATCGTAGACAACCCGCACTACCTCATTATGGCCCGTCTTGCCGCCGCATACCTCTTCATACGTCGCGTTGGGCGTGAACCCACCCGCATACCCTACCATCGTCGATGTAACGCCATCTAGTTTCCAGAACATCCGTTCGACACCCCAAAAACAACCCATACCGAACATAGCCACCTCATGACCCTCTGGCACATCTGCAGCAATAGGGGTCCCAAACACATGATGGGTTTCAGCCGTTGGGATCGACATGGCACGGCCGGGCAATGCAGCATCTGCGCTAATCATCTCGGACTTATCACGGGTCATGAAAAACATCTGGATCTCCTCATCAGGTTCCACAGGCATATAGTGCGCCTCTAGCCCAATTTCCACGCATCACCCCGATCACTCTGCCGCGACCAGAGGCGGCTGCAATCGCGTTTCATACCCAGGCACCGGATGACGTGGGATCAACAAGGCCAGGCCAAAAGATACTGCGGCCATCCCGGCCGCCAGCACAAACACGGCCGCAGGCGACGTCAACCACAGGTACCCAAGGGCTGCTGGCAGAAAAACCGCCGCAATATGGTTGATCGTGAAAGCCACGGCGGCGGTTGGCGCAATATCCTGTGGATCTGCTATCTTCTGAAAGTACGTTTTCAGCGCCAGCGCCAAAGCAAAAAAGATATGGTCCACTACGTACAAGAAAGCCGCGACCACAACACCCCAGCCAAAGTAATACACGCCACCATAAGCCAGAAAGACAAGGATCAGACCAGCATATTCGAACAGCAGCGCACGCCGCTCGCCAAACAGGGTTACAACGCGGCCCATCACCGGTGCAAAGATGATATTGACCACCAGGTTAATGAGATAAAGCTGGGTGATCTCATGCACCTCTAGCCCAAACAGCTCGACCATCATAAAGCCCGCAAACACCACGAAGATCTGCCGCCGGGCCCCGGCCATGAATTGCAGGGCATAGTAAAGCCAGTACCGCTTGCGCAGCACAAAAGTTTTCAGCTGCGGATGCGGGCTTTCAAATTGCGGATACGCAAAAAAGGCAAACATAGCGACCGCCACCGTAAAGCCACCAGCCGACATGTAGACAAACGCATAGCTTAGATCATAGGTCTTCCACGTCATCACAATCAGCAAGTACGCGATCAAGGTTGCCCCAGACCCCGCTGCCATGATCCAGCCCAGCATCTGCGGGGCCCGTTTGATATCAATCCACTGCAATTGCAGCGACTGATTGACGGTCTCAAAATAATGAAACCCGATGGACGACAGCATGGTAATCGTCAAAATCCCAGCCATCGACGGAAAATAGGCCGTGATCGCAGTGGCCACCCCCAACATGATCAAGGCCACCAGCCCCAACACCTGTTCGCGCATGAACATGATCAAGGCGATGACACCGATGGCAAAAAAACCCGGTATCTCGCGCACCGTATGGAGCCAACCAATGTCAGAGCCATCAAAATCGGCCACTTCGATGACGAAGTTATTCAGTAGCGCCGACCACGTCGCAAATGACACAGGCAGGGCCATCGCCATCAGGAAAAGGAGCGTCACGGGTCGCTGCCAAAACGGCAACGACTGGGCTTCGGAAAGTGTCACGATGCGCATAAGGTCGGGTTACGCCTGTTTTACGGTTTTGGCGAGGGGGTGGTGACGATTGGCCTCGCGCTGCCTGAGGGTGCGGGAGCCTTCGGCGAGGATATAGAAAGAAACAAAGAAATCGGGGCGTGGCGCTAATAAAAGCTTTGTGGGTCAATATCGATGGCCATGCGCAAGTCGCCTTTCAGGCGGAATTGCCCGGCCCACTTTGCCAAGGCGTGCTGCAACGGCGCGCCTTTTTCTGCCTTTACCAAAAGACGTACGCGGTGTCGCCCGCGCACCCGCGCGATTGGCGCAGGGGCCGGTCCGAACACTTGCGC
>CALILP010000163.1 GCA_938016515.1 uncultured Paracoccaceae bacterium | reverse complement strand
TTGTCCAGCCGCGCGTCAGGCACGGCCACATCGCCTACATTGGGTTCAATCGTGCAGAACGGAAAGTTCGCCGCTTGCGCCGCTGCTGTCTTGGTCAGCGCGTTAAACAGTGTCGATTTGCCAACGTTCGGCAGACCCACGATGCCCATTTTGAAACCCATGACGGCTCTCCTTTTCCGGTTCCCGCGCTTCTAGGGGGCCAAAGGGGGCCGCGCAAGGTGATCGTGCATTGATTTTCGGATGGGTTTGCCCCAAACCCGGCAAAGGATTTTACGAGGGATGATCATGAGCCGGATCGACGCCAAATTTGCAGAACTGCGTGCCGCAGGGAAAAAGGCCTTTGTCGCCTATATTATGGCGGGCGACACCGACTATGACACCGGCCTTGAGGTGATGCAGGGACTGCCTGCTGCGGGCGTTGATGTGATCGAGTTGGGATTGCCGTTTACAGACCCGATGGCCGATGGGTCGACCATTCAGCTGGCCGGTCAGCGGGCGCTTGAGGGCGGTCAGACGCTTGAGAAGACATTGCAGTACGCCCGGACGTTTCGCGAGACCGATGACACGACCCCGATTGTCTTGATGGGCTATTACAACCCGATCTATTCGCGCGGCGTTGATCGGTTTTTGGTTGATGCCAAAGCTGCCGGGATCGATGGGCTGATTATTGTCGATCTGCCCCCAGAGGAAGACAGTGAGCTGTGCATTCCAGCCCAAGCTGCGGGCATCAACTTTATCCGCTTGGCGACGCCCACAACCGATGACAAGCGGTTGCCGACCGTTCTGCAGAACACGTCTGGGTTTGTGTATTACGTGTCGGTCACCGGGATCACTGGTGCTGCTGCCGCCCAAGCAGGCGATGTTGGCCCTGAAGTGGCCCGGATCAAAGCCAAGACTGATTTGCCTGTGATTGTGGGCTTTGGGATTAAGACGCCAGAGGCTGCTGAGGCGATTGCGAAGGTGGCTGACGGGGCTGTTGTCGGCTCTGCGATCGTTGAGAAGATCGGGGCGGGGGAGAATGCGTCTGACGTGCTGAGCTTTGTTGCCTCGCTGGCTGACGGGGCGCATCGGGGTTAACCCTGCGTTTATCTGGCCCTCATCGGGGCGCCGCCCGTTCTGGCCGGCAGGCGTTCCGCAGTCTTCTTGCACGGTGATGCAAAAATTGGTAAGGTTTCCTCACCAATTTGAGGATTCCCGTTATGCCAGTGATTACGACCATCGATGATCTCAAGCGTCTGCACAAACGCCGCGCTCCTAAGATGTTCTACGATTACGCCGAAAGTGGCAGCTGGACGGAACAGACGTTCCGCGAAAACACCTCGGATTTTGATCAGCTTCGGATCCGGCAGCGTGTGGCTGTTGATATGACTGGCCGCTCGACCAAGACCCAAATGATCGGTCAGGATGTGTCGATGCCCGTGGCACTTGCCCCGGTTGGGCTTACCGGCATGCAATGCGCCGATGGCGAGATCAAGGCCGCCAAAGCCGCCGAGAAATTCGGGGTACCGTTCACCCTGTCCACGATGTCGATCTGTTCCATCGAGGACGTAGCCGAAAACACCACCAAGCCGTTCTGGTTTCAGGTCTACACCCTGAAAGACGACGACTTTATGAAGCGGCTGTTTGCCCGCGCCAAGGACGCCAAATGCTCTGCCATTGTGATTACCTTGGATTTGCAGCTGTTAGGCCAGCGCCACAAGGACCTCAAGAACGGCCTGACCGCCCCGCCAAAGTTCACCCCGGCCACTATCGCCAACCTTGCCACCAAGTGGACTTGGGGCCTTGAGATGTTGCAGACAAAGCGCCGGTTCTTTGGCAATATCGTGGGTCATGCGAAGGGCGTGAAGGACCCGTCCTCGCTGGGGAACTGGACCAACGAATCCTTTGATCAGGCCCTTGACTGGGATCGTGTCGCAGAGTTGCGCAAGATGTGGGACGGACCTGTCATCCTGAAAGGTATTCTGGATGTCGAGGACGCCAAGAAGGCGGCAGCCTTGGGGGTCGATGCCATCATCGTGTCAAACCACGGCGGTCGCCAGCTGGACGGTGCCCTGTCTTCTATCCGTGTGCTGGAACAGATCGTCGAGGCTGTGGGCGACAAGGTTGAAGTTCATTTCGACAGCGGGATCCGGTCTGGTCAGGACGTGCTGAAGGCGATGGCGCTGGGGGCCAAGGGCACCTACATCGGCCGCGCCTTTGTGTATGGCCTTGGTGCGATGGGTGAAAAAGGTGTGACCAAGGCCCTGGAAGTAATCCACAAAGAGTTGGACATGACAATGGGTCTGGCAGGCCGGACGGATATTGAGAAAGTGGACCGGGATATTCTGCTGGTGCCGAAGGGGTTTGCAGGAGAGTGGGAGTAGGGTGCTTGGGCGTGACCGCGCGAGATAGCGGATGGCGGCTGTGCGGACTTAGCAGCCGTTCAGCGTGTTAAATCTAACGTCTGCTTTCGACCTTTCGGACGGTGCAAACCTAGTCCGTCTCAAATTCCTTGCAGTTTCTTTCAACCGCCTCGGTTGAGGCATCAAAATCTGGATATGCAACAGAAATAACGTCCAAAGCTGAGATACATCCCTTTAGGCTCACTCCGTTTTTAGGTTCCTTGGAAAGATCTACTATTTGAAGATCAATTTCACGGCCCTCACCGAGGCCGACGGACACCCTTGCCACATCCCGTGCAACGCCGTCAATTTCAGTATACACTTTTCGAACCATGTCCGGCACAGCATGCAAGTCATTCTCTGGATTGAGAAAAAACACCCATACATCAGCGTCATCCAGTTCAAACCAGTCATCGCTTGGAAGCTGAATGCGATTTTCGCTATCGAGCTTTTCCAAAACCAGACCAAACGATTGAGGGGCATGATTGACCATCACTTTTGTTTCTTCGGCACCGGCCGCAACAGTAAAAAGAAAAAGTGGTAGCGCGGTTAGACATATCAGAGGAAATCTAGCGTACATTCTAAACTGAAGCCTTTATTGAAGTGCGCCGTTCGCGACAATTGCTGCTCGTGGGTAGTACAAAGTTCTCATGTTGGGCAACCACAGTGCAAAAGCAGTCGTTGGCGAAACCTACAGCATCCGTCACTTCGGGCTCAAACCAGCCATTCCTTTGATCCACTGAAAAGCCCGAAATCAAGCGCACAGCGCGCCGGGCCATCGGCAGAAAGTCCCGGCGGGCCGACGATCACGCCGCTGGCCCTTGTGAGCGGGTGGAAGGCCAAGCCCGATTGTCTAACGCCCGACCCTAAAAACCTCTTCCCAAGCACGCGATTCCCCCCTATAGCGGCGGCTTCATCGGGTCGCACACCCTTGGAGGGCGGCCCCTTTTATATTGGAGAATAGATATGGCTGGTAAGATTCCAGATCTGGAAGCGACAGCACGCGCGGGGACAGGCAAGGGGGCCGCCCGCTCAGCACGTCGTGAGGGCATGGTGCCCGGTGTTGTTTATGGTGGCGGTGCAGACCCCGTTGCAATCAACCTTGATTTCAACAAGCTGCTGACGCGCCTGCGCAAGGGCCGTTTCCTTGCCACGTTGTTCAACCTGAAGGTTGACGGCATGGAAGACGTCCGCGTCATCTGCCGGAACGTTCAGCGTGATGTGGTCAAGGATCTGCCGATCCACGTTGATTTCATGCGCCTGCGTCAGACATCGAAAGTGAACCTGTTCATCAACGTGAACTTCATCAACGATGAAAAAGCACCGTTCAAGCCTGCTGGTGGCATGCTGACGATCAACCGGACTGAAGTTGAGCTGCGCGTGACAGCCAACAACATCCCCGAAAGCGTCGACATCGACCTGTCCACAGCTGAAATCGGCGACGTGATCACATCCGAGAGCGTCACTTGGCCGGAAGGGTCCAAGCCCGTCATCGACCGTGAATTCACGATTGCTGCGATTTCTGCGCCGAAGACGATCGCGGCCGAAGACGACGACGAAGGTGGCGATGCAGAAGAGGCAGCCGCTACAGACGATGCACCAGAAGAGGCCGCAGAAGAGTAATCTTCCCGGATCTTTACACACATTCCAAAGGGCGCCTGCAACGGGCGCCCTTTTTCGTTTGGGCACCGCCGCCAAAGTCTTCTTTGTTTTTCTCTATATCCCCGCCGGAGGCTCCTGCCCTGTCATCCCCACCACGGCGACGTTCATCCGTAGGGCGGGGCTTTGACCCGCCGCCCCCCGTTGATGGGTTGGCCCCCACCATCGGACGCGCTAAACCATCCGCATGAAACTCCTCGTTGGTCTTGGCAATCCCGGTGCGAAATACGCAGGCAACCGGCATAATATCGGCTTTATGGCTGTGGATCGCATCGCTGCGGATCACGGGTTTTCGGCCTGGCGGTCGAAGTTTCAGGGCCTTGTCAGCGAGGGCCGCATAGGCCGCGAAAAAGTCATCCTGCTCAAGCCCGAGACCTTTATGAACAAGTCTGGCCAATCCGTCGGCGAGGCGATGCGGTTTCACAAGCTTGACCCTGCTGATGTCTGCGTCTTCCATGACGAGATTGATCTGGCCCCATCCAAAGTCCGTGTGAAAACAGGTGGCGGCCATGCCGGTCACAATGGCTTGCGGTCGATCCACAGCCATCTTGGACCAGACTATGACCGCGTCCGTCTCGGCGTGGGCCATCCGGGCCACAAGGATGCTGTTCCTGGCTACGTTCTGCGCGATTTTGCCAAGGCCGAGCAAAACTGGCTGGATGACGTCCTACGGGGGATTTCAGACGGAATTGATCAGCTGGTTGCAGGAGAGAGTGGTCGTTTTCTGAATGCAGTGGCGTTGCGTGTTGCCCCGCCCCGGTCGTCGACCAGCAAACCGAAAGCAGAAAAGCCTGCGCCAGCGGACCCGGCACCCGAAGATACCCGCAGCCCGATGCAAAAGCTCATGGACCGTTTCAAATGATCCCCGACAGGCTTCGCGCTGCCTTCGAAAGCCAAGCGCGGGGCTGTGCCAAGCTTGGCTCTCCGTTTATGGCCCAGTTGAACACGCTGTTTGCAACACAAAAGTGGCCTGCCGGGGTGATCCGTGACCGTGCATTTGCCTGGCCCGGTGATGTGTCTGCCCGCGCAGAATCGGTCCCTTTGCGCCTTGCCGGCGCGCTGCATGCACTGCGCCTGCAGGGTGATCCGGACCTAGATGCGGTCTATCCCCCGCAACAGGCCAGCGACGACCAGCTTTGGGCCGTCATCTCCCAGAGCCTGACCGCTCAGGCCGCCTTTATTGACAGCTTTATCGACAGCCCCCCCCAGACAAATGAAGTCCGCCGCGCTGTTGTCCTGATCGCTGCAGGCCATTGGCTGGCCGATCATTTTGGGTTGCCCATGCGGGTGCTGGAGTTGGGGGCGAGTGCCGGGTTGAACCTGAACTGGGATCGCTTTGGCCTGCAGATCGGCGATGCGTTTTTTGGGCCAGATGACCCTGCCTTTGTGCTGACGCCAGACTGGGAAGGTCCCCTGCCACCACCTGCCCGTCCGGTTGTCCAGGACAAGCGTGGCGTTGACCTAAGCCCGCTGGACCCGGTTCAGGACGCCTTGCGGCTGCGGGCCTATCTTTGGCCTGACCAACCGTTTCGGATGGATATCACCGACGCCGCAATCGCCTGCCCACGCGCGCCCGTCGATGCAGGCGATGCCATTGACTGGCTGGCCGGGCACCTTAAGCCGGAAACCGGCCAGTTGCGGATGATCTATCATACAATCGCTTGGCAGTATTTTCCCGCCTCTGTTCAGGCCAAAGGGACTGCGTTGATTGCAGCTGCAGGTGCAACCGCCACGCCTGAAACCCCACTGGCCTGGTTCGGCATGGAAGCCGACGATGACCCCCGTGGGGCCGGCCTTTGCTTGCGTCTATGGCCCGGTGATGTGACCTTGCAAATGGGCCGGGTCGATTTTCATGGTCGTTGGGTAAGGTGGACACCGCCATGACATTGAAACGCTTTTTGATTGCTATCCTTGTCTTATGTGGTGTCTTGGCGGCTTTTGGCTGCGTCAAACGCGAAGAAATTGGCCGCGTGATGGCTGTGCAAAGCCTGTTCGCCGAAGACAAGATCACCCGCAACTTTTCGCATATGGATGAGGCGTTTCTGACGATCCCCGTCTCTCGCGGTGATGGCCCTGTCAGCCCTTTGGAAAGGGGCCCGGATCGCCCTCTTTCGTCCGACATGCAGGACTTTATCACAAAGCGGAACGTCACAAGTCTGCTGGTGATGCACGACGGCCTGATTGCTTCAGAACACTATTTTCAGGACACCCAGCCGGATGATCTTCGGATCAGTTGGTCTATTGCCAAAAGCTTTTTGTCTGCCCTGATGGGGGTCGTGATCGCAGAAGGTGCGATTGAAAGCATCGATCAGCCAGTGACCGACTATGTCCCCAGCCTTGCCGGTGGCGCCTATGCAGATGCCACGATCAAGGACGTCCTGCAGATGTCATCTGGTGTGATTTTTGATGAAGACTACCTCGATTTCTGGAGCGATATTAATAGGATGGGTCGCATCCTGGCGCTTGGCGGCTCGATGGATGGCTTTGCCGAGGACCTTACCGAGACCGACACGACACCGGGTACGGACTGGCGGTATGTTTCAATCGACACGCATGTGATCGGCATGGTGATCCGCAATGCAACCGGGCGATCTGTGCCTGACTTACTAAGCGAAAAGATCATCTCACCGCTCGGGTTTGAGCGAGAGCCGTTGTACCTGACTGATGGCTATGCGGTGGCGTTTGTTCTGGGCGGCTTGAACATCACGACCCGCGACTATGCCCGCTTTGGTCAAATGATCGCCCAGAACGGGGTGTGGCGGGGACAGCAGATTGTCCCTGCGGCATGGATTGCGGAATCGACTGCGCCAAGCGCGCCGACAGACGCTGACCAAACTGGATACGGTTATCAATGGTGGATACCGCTTGGCGCCGGGCCGGGTCAGTTTCTGGGGCGTGGCATCTATGGCCAGTTCCTCTATATCGATCAACAAAGAAACGTTGTGATTGTCCTGACTGCTGGCGACCGGGATTTCCGCAATCCCGGCGTGTTTGACATGAATGTCGCGGTGTTCCGCCAGATAGCAGAGAGTTTTGACTGACCGATGGAAAAAGATCCCTCTTTCAACGTTTTGGGCAGCGCATTGCAGACCTGTTCGACTGCACCTCTGACCGGGTTCTTCCGCAACGGATCCTGCGATACCTGCGCTGCCGATCAGGGCAGTCACACGGTCTGCGCTGTGATGACCGAGGAATTTCTGGCCTTTTCCAAATACGTCGGCAACGACCTGAGCACGCCTCGGCCAGAATTCGGGTTCGTTGGATTGACCCCCGGAGACGGCTGGTGCCTGTGTGCCTCGCGGTTCTTGCAGGCCCACGACGAGGGCTGCGCGCCGCAAGTGAACTTGCACGCCACCCATGTGCGGGCACTTGAGATCGTCTCGATTGAGGTGCTGCGCCAATACACAATCGGTGACCCAGCCTCTTCTTGACGTCTGGTCGGCTTATGCGAATTCGCCCATTTCAAAGCCAAGCGCTTTGGCTACGGTGAAGATATCTTTGTCCCCGCGCCCGCACATATTCATGATGATCAGGTGATCTTTGGGCAAGTCTGGCGCGATCTTCATGACATGCGCCAACGCGTGAGACGGTTCCAAAGCGGGAATGATCCCTTCCTGCTCGCAACACAGTTGGAAGGCCTGCAAGGCTTCCGTGTCCGTGATCGAGACGTATTGCGCGCGGCCGATTTCATGCAACCAAGCATGCTCTGGGCCAATACCGGGGTAATCAAGGCCAGCCGAAATCGAAAACCCTTCGAGGATTTGACCGTCATCGTCCTGCAAAAGATACGTGCGGTTCCCATGAAGGACCCCCGGACGCCCGCCGGTCAGTGAGGCGCAATGCTCCATCTTGGCATTCACCCCTTTGCCACCTGCTTCGACGCCGATGATGTTAACTTCTGTGTCGTCGAGGAAGGGAAAGAAAAGACCCATGGCGTTCGAGCCGCCGCCGATGGCCGCAATAATGGTGTCAGGCAAACGGCCCTCTGCGGCCTGCATCTGTTCCTTTGCTTCCTTGCCGATGATGGCCTGAAAATCGCGGACCATGGCCGGATAGGGATGCGGCCCTGCAACCGTTCCGATGCAGTAGAACGTGTCGCGGACGTTGGTCACCCAATCGCGCAGGGCATCGTTCATCGCGTCCTTCAAGGTACCCCGTCCTGACGTCACAGGCACGACCTCGGCCCCGAGCAGGCGCATACGAAAGACGTTGGGTGCCTGGCGTTCGACGTCATGGGCCCCCATGTAGACAATGCACTTGAGGCCAAATTTGGCGCAAACCGTTGCTGTGGCGACACCATGCTGGCCCGCCCCGGTTTCCGCGATGATCCGGGTTTTGCCCATACGGCGGGCAAGGATGATCTGGCCCAGGACGTTGTTGATCTTGTGGGCGCCCGTGTGGTTCAGCTCATCACGCTTGAGGTAGATCTTGGCCCCGCCAAGGTGCTTTGTCAGCCGTTCAGCATGATAAAGCGGGCTGGGGCGACCAACATAATGGGTCCAGAGGTCATGCATCTCGGCCCAGAAGGTCTCATCCGTTTTGGCGTGTTCATACTGGGCTTCCAACTCAAGGATCAGCGGCATCAGTGTTTCTGAGACGAACCGTCCGCCAAAATCGCCGAACCGGCCGTTTTCGTCAGGGCCAGTCATGAAAGAGTTGAGAAGATCGTCGGGCATGGGAACCTCTTGGTGCGGTGTCGTCGCGTTGAGGTACTCCTATGGCGGAGAATCGGGAAGTGGGCAACGGGTCGCAGAGTTTGTCCCAAACTCTGTCCACAAATTCTCTGAGAGAATTTGGGGCCAATTTCTATTCTAGAAATTGCGGATCACACCACCCGCCGCAGGGGTTCTGCGTTGCAAAAGATAATCACCTGCCCCGCATTTTCGACGGCTGTGTATCCCCGTCGCGCCAGTTCCTGCTGAAACGCAGGCCGCCCGACCATGCGTTCCATGTCGCGGACCTTCCGGCGGACCACACCACCGTCACGCGCGGCCTGCGATTGAAAGAGGTGCCGAAACCACGCGTCAGCTGTCACTGGAAGTACAGGATGTGTCATAAACGCAGTTTCACGCAGCAAGGTAAATGCACGGTTAAGCCTGCTGAGCAGCCTTCACAAAATCCGCGATCATTTGCGCGTCTTTCACCCCCGGCGCGCTTTCAACACCCGAAGCCACATCCACCTGCCGCGCACCCGTTTGTGCGATGGCATCAGCCACATTGTCCGGTGTCAGGCCACCAGCCAACATCCACGGCACGGGCCAACGAAGCCCCGCGACAAGCCCCCAATCAAATGCCACGCCATTGCCACCCGGCAAAATCGCGTTCTTTGGCGGTTTGGTGTCCACAAGGATCTGGTCTGCCACTGCAGCATGCGCCGCCACTTGTGCCAGATCGCTTTCGTCCGCGACACCAACAACCTTGATAACCGGCAAACCTGTCCGCCTTTTGACCTCAACGACCCGATCCGGGGTTTCCGCACCATGCAATTGAACGAAATCAAGCGGGGTTTGAGACATCAATGCGTCCAAGGCCGCGTTGTCGGGGTTCACCACAAGCCCCACCTTTGCGATGCCCGTCGGCACTCGCGCGGCCAACTCAGCAGCCAATACCGGCGTCACATAGCGTGGCGATTTCGGAAAAAAGTTAAATCCAACGTAGTCCGCACCACCGGAAACGGCAGCGTCCACGGCGTCCGCATCCCGCAGACCGCAGATCTTCACCCGTATTGCCTTATCCATCAGGCTTTGCCGGTCGGTCCATCAAGCAGTGCGAGAACGTCGTCTTCGGGCCCCACATGTTTGGTCTTCAGCTGCTCGACCTCACGGCGCAGCTGTGACGCTTCACGCGCTTGTTTACGCCCATCAACCCGCAAGCGATGTTCGCGAAGCCATTCCCAGAGGAAACCAATCAAAAGGCCAACACCAACACTGACGAAGATGATGATAAACATCGGCAGCGATACATCAGGTGAAAGGCCCAGCATATCTGCAAGCGCAGGCGGCATCGCCCGAACAGTCGCAAAATCACGGTTCGCCAGACCAACTAAGACAAGGATCAAGCCAACAATGGCCCAGAATCCGTACCGGATCGCTTTCAACATCGTTTCTCTACTTTCAGCCGCCGTTCAGGCGGTCACGCAACAGTTTACCAGTCTTAAAGAACGGTACATGTTTCTCTTCGACTTGAACAGATTCACCCGTACGCGGGTTTCTGCCAACGCGTTGGTCTCTTTTTTTGACCGAAAATGCCCCGAAACCACGAAGCTCTACCCGGTCCCCCCGAGACATCGCGCCGGTGATCTCTTCAAAAATCGTGTTCACGATTTTCTCGACATCCCTTTGATATAGATGTGGGTTTTCATCGGCAATTTTTTGAATCAATTCAGATCGGATCATGGCAGTGTCCCTTAAAGGCAATCAGCAGTCTCCGCAGGTTCCTCCCCCGCTGCACCCCGACCTTAGCTGCAAAATTGCGGGCACGGAATAGAGTGGTGCGTCAAAAACCGGGGAATTTTAGCTCAGAAACGTCGTTCTGACTCTCCTAAGCCTCTGAGACAGGAAAGATTTCACATTTCGCACATGAATTTCAGATCCGCAGATCGCAGCCCTTAGGGCGATTCGGAAAACCGAAATGACGCACCTGACGATCTTTGCCGACCGAGGCATTCGTTTCTTTCGCAACAGATCCAGCATGCGCTTGCTGCTGAAATCTGCGCGTCACAGCTTCCGCCTTAGCAATGTTACAGCCATGTCATCGCATGGCTGTAACAAACTTGACGTTACGTGAACGGTTCCCTGACACATCGCTGACGTTTTGGAGATCGCCCCGCCGTGCGGTGTGTCGAGGCATTGTATTTACCGGCTTTGGTCTTGGGCTAAGTGAAACATTTCCTATCACGCATGCATCACGCCAGCATGACCCGGTATTCACGTCATTTGAGAGCTGCGTGATACCTCTCTGCGATCGTTGCGTGAACCCTATTGCGACTGCTTTGAGAGAGAGCAGGCGGGCATCGTCCGCCGCAATTGCAATACGCAAAAGGAGACTACAAATGAAGACCTTACTGACCACTGGCGCGTTCATTTTCGCACTGGCTGGAGCCGCGCAAGCGCAAGACATGTTTGCGCATATGGGTGCAGCACAGGACGAAGATTCCAGCGTCATCGTGATTGATCCGTTGAATGCAACCGCTGACGGTTTCATCGCGATCTACGACCACCATCGCGGTGAAGTTGGCGCCCTGCTTGGCGTTGCTTCTATCCGTGAAGGGGCGAACCGCGAGACACGCGTGACATTGGGCCGTCCGGTCCGCCAAGATGTGATCGCGTTCCTTTTTGCGGGTGACGATTTCACTGACCCTGCGACGGCTGTCGACAGCGTTGAGATCGATATCGAAGGCTAAGCCTTTCAGACGCGTAAGACAGAAACCCCCGACAGTGTCGGGGGTTTTTTGCGTTTAGGCCAAGCTAGGCCGCTGCTTCCACAAAGTTCAATGAAGCCCCGTTGATGCAGTGCAGCACGCTGCCTTCGACCAGCAGAATATGACCCATGTGGCAGCCGCACCGCCGACAATGCACTTCAATCGAAACATCAAAGGCACCGGGGGTATCGCTCATTTCTGCCGGTCCGTCTTGTGACATCAACTGGGCGTTTGGTTCTGATGCGGTGAAGAATACCCAACCTTTGAGCAAATTCACTTTCGTGAACGCGCTATATTGCGTTAGCCCGCAGCCTTTGCAGTCATATCGACCTTGGCGGGCTTCGGCCCATAGCGGGCTAGACCGTTGGCGTTCTGTCTTTCCGTCTCGCAAGATCGGGTAGTCGTCGCCTAACATGGCGCGCCATTCCTCGTCGGTACGGGTCACTTCATAGTCGAAGTGGTCCCGGCCAGCAGGCACGTCTGCCGCGGCTGGTCTAGCGAAAGCGGCGACACCCGCAAGCATTGCGCTGCCGGTCAGTAGATTGCGTCGATCAATATGGGGCATCGGTTTACGTCCTTTGTGGTTAGAGGATCGCGCGACTTGGAAAGCGCGGGTCGTCAACCACACAGGTAACAGCAGCAAAGCACACGCCGTGTTCACGACTGTGCGGCCTCACCGTGTCTTGATAGCGATGTGAAGCAATCTTTTGACTTATCGGATCGCGAACTTTATGCCCCGGATCCGGCCAGCCCCTTCGGCAAAACGTCCTCAACCAGCCATTCGATCTGCGCCGGCGCAACTGGCTTTGCGACCGTTTCAACAGTTTGAAACCGATCTGGGATGACCCCCGCGCTGCCATAGCCAGTTACAAAAGCAAATGGTTTGCCCTTGGCCTTCAGCGCGTCTGCAACCGGAAAGCTGGTGTTGCCGTCGCCAAGATTGATGTCCAGAAGGGCCATGTCCACGTCTTGCGTGTTGATCGCCGCCAAGGCGGTTTCGATGTCAACAAACGGGCCAACGACGTCAGCACCAAGCCGCGTCAACATCCCCTTCATTTCGAAGGCAAGCATCATCTGGTCTTCCAGAATGAGAACTTTGGCTTTTGCTGTCATGTCTGACCCCCCCAAACTGCTGGAATATCAAGCTGGTAGGTAAATGTCCCTGCGTCGAAGTGCCGGGTGGCCTTTGCCTTTAGTTCAGCTGGCAAAATCTCTTCTAGCAACAACGTTCCAAAGCCGGACTTCCGGTCAGTATCTGGACCTGTCATCGGGCACCCGCTTTCTTGCCACATGATACGCGTGGCCGTTGTCGATACTGCAGTGTCAATCGTGATGGTTCCTTCTGGCACAGTCAGGCCGCCATATTTCACTGCGTTCGTAAAGAGTTCGTTAATCCCCATGCTCATGGACATCACATTATTGGCGGGGATCGAAACTGGGTCGCCCTTGACCACGATCTTATGCGGGTTGTTTGCCCCAAACATCGATGCGGTGTGGGTGACCAAATCCGCAAATGCGACGGGCGTCCAATCAGCTTTCCGCAAGAGATCCTGTGACCCCGCAAGCGTTCGCAAGCGTTCATCGAGTGCTGCCAGGAACGTGTCGATATCTGTCGCACCTGACCGCGAAAGTCGTACAATCGCAATAACCGTCGCCAATGTATTCTTAACGCGGTGTTCCAACTCATTCACTAAGAGCCGGTTGTGTTCAGTTGCTGCTTTTTCGGCGGTTATGTCTTGGACTGTACCGACAAGTCGTACCGCCTCGCCGTTCTCGAAAAAGCAATCGGCAATCGCATGAATCCAACGCATCGGATGGCCGTCGCGGGGCAGCACACGGTAGATCATATCCAAATGGCCGTCGCCAGCCGGATCAAATGCCTTTGCAGACGACGTGTTGTGCAAGTCTTGATCATCGGGGTGCACCCGCCCAACAACAGTTTCGTACGTGATCACCTCGCCCTCGGGGATGCCCCAAAGCTCGCGCACGCGATCATCCCAAAAGGCGCGATCATTCTGTGGCTCAAACTCAAAGACACCGATTCTTGACGCACGCAGCGCCGCGATAATGCGCCGCTCAACAGGATCTGCAATTTCACCCACATGCTGCTTGGTGTCACGATGCGTTTTCAAAGAGCGTTTTCCTTGCTTGCCGGGCGGCACATCAAAAGTGGCCAACTGTCAGCGCAACCAAAGCACAACTCTCGCAAAAGGATAAGAAGAATATTTGAGACAGCTTAGGCGTGTTGCAGATATTGGGCGCCAAAATGCAAAAAGCCCCGCAGTCTCCTGCGGGGCCTTTCAAATTCATGCAGCCCGAAGACTTATTCGTCGCCTTTCAGCGCCGCACCAAGAATGTCGCCCAAGGACGCGCCAGAGTCTGATGACCCGAACTGTTCCACGGCTTCTTTTTCTTCTGCGATCTCGCGGGCTTTGATCGACAGACCCAGCTTGCGGGTCTTGCTGTCGATGTTGGTCACGCGCACGTCGACCTTGTCGCCAACGCCGAAACGCTCTGGGCGCTGCTCGGCACGGTCGCGGGACAGGTCAGAGCGACGGATGAAGGACGTCATGCCTTCGTAAGTCACTTCTACGCCGCCATCTTCGATCTTGGTCACTTCAACAGTGATGATCGAGCCGCGCTTCACGCCGCCAACTGCATCCGCGAACGGATCACCGTCGAGCGCTTTGATCGAGAGCGAGATACGCTCTTTTTCAACGTCGACTTCAGCAACTTTGGCTTTCACGATGTCGCCCTTGCGGAAATCACCGATGACGTCTTCGCCGCGGCCTTCCCATGTTAGGTCGGACAGGTGAACCATGCCGTCGATGTCGCCTTCGAGACCGATGAACAGGCCGAATTCAGTGATGTTCTTAACCTCACCTTCGACCTCAGTGCCCTCTGGGAACTGCTCTGCGAAGACTTCCCATGGGTTGCGCATGGTCTGCTTGAGACCAAGGGAAACGCGGCGCTTGGCGCTGTCGATTTCCAGAACCATGACTTCGACTTCTTGGCTTGTAGACACGATCTTGCCCGGGTGTACGTTCTTCTTTGTCCAAGACATTTCGGAAACGTGCACCAGACCTTCAACGCCCGGCTCCAGCTCAACAAATGCGCCGTAGTCGGTGATGTTGGTCACGCGGCCAGTGTGGTTGGAATCAAGTGTGTACTTGGCTTCAACGGCATCCCAAGGATCGGCCTGCAGCTGCTTCATGCCAAGGCTGATACGGTGGGTTTCTTTGTTGATCTTGATCACCTGCACCTTGATCGTTTCGCCGATGGCGAGGATCTCGGATGGGTGGTTCACACGGCGCCATGCCATGTCAGTGACGTGCAACAGACCGTCAACACCGCCGAGGTCAACAAACGCACCGTATTCGGTGATGTTCTTGACCACGCCGTCAACTTCCTGGCCTTCGGTCAGGTTGCCGATGACTTCAGCGCGCTGTTCGGCACGTGATTCTTCGAGGATCGCACGACGGGATACAACGATGTTGCCACGGCGACGGTCCATTTTCAGAATCTGGAACGGCTGCTTGAGACCCATCAATGGGCCTGCGTCGCGCACAGGGCGCACGTCAACCTGAGAGCCGGGAAGGAACGCAACCGCGCCGCCCAAGTCTACGGTAAAGCCACCTTTGACGCGGCCGAAGATTGCGCCATCGACACGCTCTTCGTCAGCATATGCTTTTTC